>JASFVN010000012.1:0-36296 GCA_050049805.1 Gemmatimonadota bacterium | reverse complement strand
TGAACACGAAGCCCCGGGGGCCAGCCCCCGGGGATCGTAGAGAAGCTAAAGAACGGTGCCCCGCCTGGACACCCCTAAGGGGTAAAGGTATGATTGCCTCGATGTAACCAGCATCTGTGCTGCCTCCGTTCACTGATTGGATGCTTTAGCCGGTTTTCGTCACCCATGTACCACGGCGCCCAGGACGGTTGGATCGAGGTCGTCTCCGGAGTGATGTTCAGCGGCAAGTCTGAAGAGTTGCTCCGCAGAGTCCGCCGGGCCCTCATCGCGAAGAAGAAGGTCCAGGTTTTCAAGTCCCACCTGGATGATCGGTATGGGGGCGTTTTCACTGTCAGCTCCCACGACGGCCACGAGGCTGAGGCCATTCCGGTCTCCACTTCGGTCCAGATCGCTGGGGCGGTCGACCCTTTCGTGGAAGTCGTGGCCATAGATGAGGCCCAGTTCCTCGACGACGGAATCGTGAAAGTTGCAAACGCCCTGGCAAACAACGGGGTACGGGTAATCGTCGCGGGAACCGACATGGATTTCAGAGGAGAGCCCTTCGGGCCCATGCCTCAGCTCCTGGCCATCGCCGAGAAGGTAGACAAGCTCCACGCCATCTGCGTGCGCTGCGGAGACCTTGCCACGCGAAACCAGCGACTCATCGATGGGCAGCCTGCTCCTGCGGAGGGTCCCACGATTCAGGTGGGTGGCGCTGAGTCCTACGAGGCGCGGTGTCGCCGGTGTCATGAGGTGCCCGCCAGGGACAGGGCCCAGGTCGAACTCGACATTGAAAAGGGCAAAGCCCCGCCGTCCCGTTGACACTCAAAACGGCCCTGGGTAGCTTTTTTTTCTACCCTTCAAGGGTATGATTCCGGCGTAGCTCAGTTGGTAGAGCAGACGGCTGTTAACCGTCGGGTCGCAGGTTCGAGTCCTGCCGCCGGAGCTCTGAAAAGAGGTGATGGACCCCTGGCCTCAGCGGGGGAGCGTCTGTAGTTGAATTCACCGAAATTCCTGCGAAATTAGGGTCGCTCTAAGAGAAGAGCCTCCGAGAAGACTCCCGATCTCAGTAGCAACGCGGGAGTCTTCCTCGTTTCGGTCGGCCGTTGTTCAGAAACTCACCGTTCAGGCGTTGGCCAAAATGACATTGAACTCCTCGAGAATTCCCTACCTGCCTGAGCCCCTTCAGGGCCTTAGCGGCATTGCCATGAATTTCTCATGGCGATGGAACCGTTTCGCCCGGGAGCTTTTCTGGGAAATCGATCCGACCCTGTACCGCCTTTCCGGCCGGAACCCCATCGAGCTTCTCCGCCGGGCCGATCCCGCTCGCTTGGCTACCTTGGCCAGGGACCCCGAATTCCTGAAACGGTACCAGAAGGTCTTGGAGACAGCTGCTCTCGAGGAAAGCTCCAGCGGAACCTGGTTCGCCCAAAACTTCGGCGATGCTCCGGAGAACCCGATAGCCTACTTCTGCGCTGAATTTGGAATCCACCAGTCTGTCCCCATCTATTCCGGAGGACTAGGCGTCCTGGCGGGAGATCACTGCAAGGCGGCATCGGACCTCGGTGTCCCGCTGGTGGGTGTGGGGCTCCTCTACCTGAAAGGCTACTTCGACCAGAAGCTGAACCTGGACGGCTGGCAGGTCGACAATGAAGAGCAGTTCGATCCTCTGCTCACCCCCCTCGAACCCATTCTGACCCCCGGAGGCGACCGAGCCCTCGCCTCTGTGACCCTCTTCAGGCGAAAGGTTCACATAGGTGCCTGGCGCATGGTGGTGGGACGAACCTCCATCATACTTCTGGACGCCAACCTCGAGGAGAACCAACCTGAGGACAGGGACCTGACACAGAAGCTTTACCAAGGGGGAGACGAGAGCCGCCTCTGCCAGGAATGGATCCTGGGTGTGGGGGGCGTGAGGGTTCTGAGGGCCATCGGAATCGACCCCTCGGCCTGGCACGCCAACGAAGGGCACGCCGCCTTCATGATGGTAGAGCGTGTTCGGGAGCACCTGGAAAGGGGAGATGCGCTGGACGAGGCCGTAGCCAAGGTCAGGGCCAGCGGTGTTTTCACAACCCATACGCCGGTCCCGGCTGGACACGACGCGTTTGGAATCCAGCAGATCGAGCACGCCCTGGGCCACTACTGGGAGGATTTCGAGATCGACCGGGACACCTTCCTCTCCTTCGGAACGCCTGCCGACGGAACGCCCGAGATCTTCCACATGACTGCCTGCGCCATGCGCCTCTCCCGGTATGTGAATGGTGTCGCCGAAAAACACGGTCAGGTGACAAGGGAAAACTGGGCGAATCTCTGGCCAGGCCGAGAACGGAAAGACGTCCCGATCCTCCACATCACCAATGGGGTACATCTGACCACATGGATGGCCTGGAGGATGATGGACCTCCTGGACGACCACCTCGGCCCGGGATGGGCCATGAAGATGGAAGACGAGGCTCTCTGGAAGGGTGTCCTGGAGATCGACGACGAGGCTCTCTGCGCCACTCACAAACAGTTGAAGATCCGCCTCTTCAACTTCATTCGGGAACAGGCTCGCCGACGTTGGCGCGATGAGTGGAAGGAGGCGATGCACCTGGTAGGGGCGGGGACGCTTCTGAACCAAACGGCTCTCACCATTGGATTCGCCAGAAGGTTCGCGACCTACAAGAGAGCCGACCTCATCTTCCGAGACGAGGAGCGGTTGCTGAAACTTCTGACCAACCCGTGGCGCCCCGTGCAGATCATCTTTGCCGGAAAGGCCCATCCCGCCGACGAAGCCGGGAAGAAAATGCTCCAGCGAGTGTATTCTTTCTCCCGAGATCCGCGTTTCGAAGGCCGAATCGCCTTTCTGCAGGACTACGATTTGAATTCCGCCGGCCGCCTCATACAGGGGGTGGACCTCTGGTTGAATGTTCCGGTGGTGCCCATGGAGGCCTCCGGCACCAGCGGCATGAAAGCCGCCCTAAATGCCGTCCCCCAGGTCAGCACATTGGACGGATGGTGGGCCGAGGGGTTCACGGGTTTGAACGGTTGGGCCCTACCAGTAAGCACAGGATACCCGGATCCGGATTCCGCCGACGTGGAAAACCTCTATTCGTTGCTGGAGAGGGAAGTCGTACCCCTCTATTACGGCGGCCACAAAGAAGGACAATCTGAGGGCTGGGTTCTTCGTATGAAGCACGCCCTCTACACGGCAGGCGCCCGGTTCACTGCAGCAAGAATGCTACGGGAGTACGCCAGGGACTGTTACATACCGTCCATGCAAGGAAGCATCGAGGGTGACGATCCTCCCAAGGCGGGTTGACAAGGAGACCCGAGAAGGCCCACAAAGGTACAAGGATTCAACAACCATGGATCAAGGCACCGGGATTGCCGGGATGGGGCGAATCTCAGAGACGAAACCACGCCAGGTCGGTCCTTCTCGCAAAGCGCGGATCGTCCACCTTGCTTCGGAATACTGGCCATACATCCGCACGGGCGGGTTGGGGGAAGCGGTTCGAGGAATGGCTACCTTCCAGAGTTCTGCTGGCTCCGAAGTGATGGTTCTGCTCCCCCTTTTCCAACGCATCAGGGACGGCAACTTCGGCCTGCGGCCGGCATCTGACCCCTTCACCGTCCGAATCGGTCATAGGGTGGAGCCCGGCCGTCTTTGGGAAGCCACGAAGGACTCCGACGGGCCAGGAGTGTTCTTCCTGGAGAACGAAGATTACTTCGGTCGCCCGGGTGTATACGGCGAGGCCAGCCAAGACTACCTGGACAATCACCTCCGCTTTTCCTTTCTGACGGCGGCGGCGGTACAGGTACTTCCAGAAATCGCCCCAGGTCAGGACCCGGTACTACTTCATATGCACGACTGGCACACCGCCCTCGCCGCGGTTTACCTCAGGGCACTGGGCAAGGGCGATCCTTTCACCGATCGGGTAGCTACGGTCCTTTCCGTCCACAACGGGGGGTTCCAAGGTCACTTCCCCAGAGAAGTCCTGGGAGAAATGGGCCTGCCCTATGAGCTCTACAGCATGGATGTCATGGAATGGTACGGCCGGGCCAACGTTCTGAAGGCTGGGTTGGTCTTCACCGATATGGCGTCCACCGTGAGCCCGAGCCACAGCTTCGAGCTCCGTACCGAGGCCGGCGGTTTCGGACTACACCACACCTTCTTGGGTCTCCATGACCGTTTGGTCGGGGTTCTGAACGGGATCGACTACGGGATCTGGAATCCTGAGACGGATCCGGTGATCCCGGCCAACTATTCGGCAGAGGATCTCTCCGGCAAGGCGGTATGCAAAGCCGCCCTCCAACGGGAATACGGCCTTACCGAAAATCCCAGTACCCTTCTCATCGGAATGGTGGCCCGGATGGTGGCCCAAAAGGGTATGGACCTGATCCTGGGCGGAAGGGCAATCCGGGAGCTCGATGCCCAGTTCATCTTTCTCGGAAGCGGAGAACCGCGCTTCGAGGAGGCCCTGGAGAACCTCGCCGCCGCACATCCGAGTCGGATAGCGGTGGAGCTCGACTTCACAGAGGAGCGGGAGCATCGGGTCGTAGCAGGGGCAGACGCTCTTCTCATGCCCTCGCTTTACGAACCTTGCGGGCTAACGCAGATGAGGGCAATGCGGTATGGTACCGTGCCGTTGGCCCGGAGGGTCGGCGGCTTGGACGACACCATCGAGGACGGTCACACGGGACTTCTTTTCGACGACTACAAGCCGGAGCGGTTGGATTGGCTCATCGAGCGGGCCATCGCCCGCTACCAGAAACCGGCCACCTGGAGAGACACCGTTGAGCACGGGATGGCCGAGGATTTCTCCTGGGAAAGAGTCGTGGACCGATATTACGAAGTCTACGAACAAGCGTTCGAAACTCGTGTCGACTCCTTGAGAGAGCAGAAGAGCTGAGGAACCCAGATGCACTTCGTCCTGACCCTTCACAGCCACCTTCCCTACGTGTTGAATCACGGCCGCTGGCCTCACGGAAGCGACTGGCTGTGCGAAGCCACCGTCGACACGTACCTTCCACTTCTCAAGGCTCTTTCGGAGCTAAAGGAAGAGGGTACGACCTCCCCAATGACTCTCGGGATCACGCCGATCCTGGCAAACCAGCTTTCCAGCCCTAGGTTCCGGGAAGAAATGGACTCCTTCTTCCGTCAGCGGCTCCAGGCCTGCGACGAAGCACCCGCATCCCTGACGGAAAGCGGAGACCGTGAGCTTCTTCCCCTTGTAGACTATTGGCGTGCCCGCATCCTTCGGCTCCAAGAGCTGTTCGAAAAGCTCAACGGTGACCTTCTCTCAGCCTTCAACAAGCTGGAAGAGGACGCTCGCCTCGAGATTATCAGCTCTGCTGCCACCCACGGATTCCTGCCATTACTGGGAAGGGAGGAGAGCGTTCGACTGCAACTGGCAGTGGGTTATTCCGAACACGAAAGACTCTTCGGCCGGCCCCCCCGGGGATGCTGGGCTCCGGAATGCGCATATCGGCCAGAGGGACCGTGGGATCCCATTCCCGGAGTATCCAAGTCCGGGAAGCGGGCAGGCCTGGAGGAATTCCTGGCCGAAGCCGGATTCCGCTATTTCTTCATCGATACGCACATGGCCGAAGCGGGCGAAGCCTTGGGGTGGTCGGGTGACGTCCCTCACGGAGTAGAGAGGTTCGACGCCGAGTTCCACCGTGCGCCCAAGGCTGTGGGATCGATCGTGTCCCGATCCGCTCACCAGGCCTACTTCATAGGTGACCTCGAGACGGGCAAGGGGTTGGCGGCCTTCGTAAGAGAACCCGAGGTGTCCAAGCAGGTTTGGAGCCGGCAGCTGGGGTACCCGGGGGACGGATCCTACCTGGAGTTCCACAAGATTCGCTGGCCCAGCGGTCTCAAGTACTGGAGCGTAACCGGCCCGGAGGTGGATCTGGGCGGGAAAAGACCGTACGACCCCAGGGAAGCCCGCTTCAGGGCAAGCGGCCACGCCAGTCACTTCGCTGGACTCCTGGGACACATTCAGCGAAAGGCCGGGGGAGGGCCCTCAAGTGTAGCGATGGCTCCCTTCGATACTGAGCTCTTCGGCCACTGGTGGTTCGAAGGTGTGGATTTCCTGAAAGAGATCTACAACCGATTTCCCTTTCGAGAGGGAGTCATCCCGGTCACGGCTTCCGAGCACCTGGAATCCTTCCCCGCAAGGGCCGGCCTCAGGCCCTTGGAGGGATCGTGGGGTGCCAACGGGGACTTCAGCATGTGGCTGAACGATGACACCCGGTGGACCTGGGAACGGCTGTGGCCTCTGGAGGACAGGTTCTGGGAAGCTGCACCCCGGGCGTTGGCCTCGGAGCGGAGCCGTCCCATCCTGGCCCATGCTGCTCGGCAGCTCCTTCTGGCCCAGTCCTCGGACTGGCAGTTCATGATCTCCACCGGGGCCGTGCCAGACTACGCCGAAAAGCGGCTGAAAATCCATTGTGGTGATGCCGAGATGCTTCTGGAAGCCCTCAGTCCCCTGGCCACAGATGCCACGGTGGCCAGGGCTCTAGAAAAAGTGGCAGAGTTGCAGATTCGGGACGAAATCTTCCCCGATGTAATCAGGTCTGTGGAAGAAGTCCTGAACAGGGACTGACACCAGGATCTCTTTTCCAGGGCGACGGGAACCCATGGCGACCCCTCCCTTGTCCGTTGTCATCCACGGGCATTTCTACCAGCCTCCCAGAGAAGATCCCTGGCTGGAGTGCGTGGAGGGCCAACCATCGGCGGCTCCCTACCACGACTGGAACACCCGCATAACACAGGAGTGCTATCGGGCAGTGGTCGCTGCTCGGATGCCTGGGCCGGACGGGCGAATCGCCAAGATCGTGAACACTTTGGAGTACATCAGCTTCAATTTCGGCCCCACGCTCCTGGAGTGGATGGAGATGGAAGCGCCGGAGGTGTATCGCTTTATCCTCACCGCCGACGCCAGAAGCCAGATGCGCACCGGCGGATACGGAAATGCCATCGCTCAGGCTTACCACCACACCATCCTCCCTCTAGCCTCCAGGCGCGAAAAGGTTTCGGAGGTGCGATGGGGCATCGCGGATTTCCGGAAGCGCTTTGGCCGCGACCCTGTGGGTATGTGGCTTCCGGAGACGGCGGTGGACGGCCTGACCCTGGACGTACTGGCTCAGGAGGGAATCGCATTTACCATCGTGGCTCCCCACCAGGTGGAAGAGGCACCGCCTGGAGGCTTGCCAGGCCTCTACCGAACTCCGAGCGGCCGATCGGTTGCCCTCTTCGTCTACAATGGCCCGCTCTCCCACGGACTGGCCTTCGGATCCCTCCTGCAGGATGCCGAGGAGTGGGCCCGAAGCATGGCGGAGTCCATGGACGGCCAGCTGGACCAAGAAAAGGTCGACACCGAAGAGGATGGGCAAACTCTGGATGATCCTCCCGGCCCTCCGGACCAACTGGTTTCCATGGCCACGGATGGTGAAACCTTCGGGCACCATCACCTTTATGGAGAAATGGCCCTTGCTGCAGCCCTGGATCTGGTCCGCAAGAGACACGGGGTCAGGGTGGAGAACTTCGCCTCCTTTCTCTCTCGGAACCCGCCCGAACACGAAGTGACGCTGGTCGAGCCATCCTCATGGAGCTGCCCCCACGGGGTCGAGCGATGGCGAGCGGAATGCGGCTGCAAAATGGATCCGTCGAAAGAGAGTCGGCAGGAATGGAGATCCGGACTCCGAGAGGCCATGGAATGGCTGGCTTCCGAGATCCACCGAATCTTCGAGACGGAAGGGGGCCCTCTCCTGGGAAACCCATGGGAAGCCCGAGACAGCTACGGCCCATGCGGATCCTTTGAAACGAATGAAACCAGAGCCCTGGAATTGTTGGAGCTGGAGCGGCAAGCGCAACGCCTCTTCACTTCCTGTGGCTGGTTCTTCGACGACCTGGCCGGCGTGGAGCCAATCCAGGTGCTCCGCTATGCCGCTAGAGCTCTGGAGTTGGTAGGTCCGGAGGAAGAGGTAGCGCTCGAAGAGGAGTTCCTGGCTCGACTCGAGAAGGCTGTCTCGAACGAGAGCCCCCCTCGAAACGGCCGGGAGATCTTCCTACAAGAGGCCAAGCCAAGAGTCCCGGCCTACCTGAGAGTAGCGGCTGGAGCAGCGCTGTGGGACGAAATCAGCGGCGGTTCCATGAAACCGGGTACGGAGAATGCCCAGGAAGACAGAGACCGGACACCCGGTGTCCCGGGTTACCGGGTCTCCAAGGACTCTTCAGGCACTTTCCGCATCACCCACAGAAAGACGGGAAAAGAATGGACGGTCGCGGCCCGAATTCGACGGCCTTCCGCGGGACCGGGTACCGTGGGTGCCCAGGAGACCGGGGAAAGTTGTCCTTTGGTTTGGTTGGACCTTGGCGACATTCCGGACGGGTTCCGCCTCGCTATCATTGAGGCAATCTCAGAGAGGATTCCGGATTCGGGGAAGGCCCTGACCGCAGCGGTGGCCGAATTGTGCCGGGAGTCCGGTGGCCTGGGCTTCACGCCCGACGGCGAGCCCCGCCCTGTTTCCATCGAGGCTCAGGTGGAGAGAGTCCGGGATTTGGCGGACCTTCACACCCTGTTGGGCAAACCGATTCCGTTCGACGCCCAGACGATTTTTTTCAGATTCATCGAGACGGCCGGCCCCGCAATCGTTCGGAAGTTGGGGACCCTCCGCATCCCCCTCGGGTTCACCCCAGCCCCATGACCGATGCCATGCAAAACCCAGTCTACTTCACCTTAGGCCTCCATGCCCACCAGCCGATCGGGAACTTCGGACATGTGTTCGAGGAGCACCTTCGCGACGTATACGAACCGTTTCTTTCCCGGGCGGTTGAGGGTGAACTCTTCCCCTTGACGCTTCACCTGTCCGGTCCACTTCTGGACTGGCTCGAAGCCAACAGCCCCTCCTATCTGGACCTGGTGGGGAAGCTGGTAGCCGATGGAAAGCTGGAGCTCCTCCTGGCTGGCTTCTACGAACCGATCCTTCCCTCCCTACTCCCGGAGGACCGAATCGAACAGATCGCCTGGATGCAGGAGTTCCTTCATGGACGGTTCGGCGTCGAGGCTTCGGGGCTTTGGCTGACGGAGAGGGTGTGGGAGCCGGACCTGGCCGGCGATTTGGCGGATGCAGGTGTGGAGTACGTCCTGGTCGACGATCGGCATTTCGTTGCCGCCGGGTTCGCCAGGGAAGATCTCCACCAACCCTTCCGGACGGAGTCGAGTGGCAAAAGCCTGGGGGTGTTTGCCATCGACGAAACCCTCCGGTACTTCCTTCCCTTCCACCCCCCGGAAGACACCGTCAACTATATCAGAAATCTCGGAGCATCAGGCCGGCGCTTGGCGGTCGCGGCTGACGACATCGAGAAATTCGGCGGGTGGCCCGGAACTCACGAATGGGTTTATGAGCGAGGCTGGCTCGATGGGTTCATCCGGGCCATGAAGGAATTAGAGGAGGAAGGTGGAGTAAGGATGGCCAGCTTCTCCCAGGCCCTGAAGGAACTGCCAAGTGGGGGCCCAGCCTACCTGCCTTCGTCCTCCTATCGGGAGATGGAGGAGTGGGCCCTCCCGGCCGAGGCGTTCCATCGCCTTGAGAAGATGAAAGCCGTGGTTGGCGAAGAGCGTTTCGCCAAGGGCGAGAGCCCTCTCATCAGAGGGTCTCACTGGCGAAACTTCCTTGTGAAGTACTCCGAATCCAATAGGATGCACAAAAAGACCCTGGCCCTTTCCCAGCTCTGCCGGGAACGTGGCAACCCCACCGAAGCCCGAAGAGCACTGGGCGCGGCACAGTGCAACGATGCCTACTGGCACGGAGTCTTCGGAGGCCTCTACCTGAGGCATCTCCGGGATTCTCTGTGGCAGAAGATAGCAGCGGCCGAGGGACTACTCAGGAGAGGGGAAGGGCTTGTTTCCGAGCCAAAGGACCTGGACCTCGACGGTAACGAGGAACTCTGGATTCACTCCTCGTCCTTCTCCGCCCTTGTGGCCCCGGCTCGAGGGGGATCCCTGGAGGAACTCACGCTCTTCGGGGAGGGTGTGAATCTGGCCAACACCCTGACGCGCCGCAGAGAGGCTTACCACGAGCGGGCAGGGGAAGCGGAGGAGCCGGAAGAACGGGCCGACTCTTCCCCCGGGAGCCAAAGCAACGACACGGCTCCGTCCATCCACGACCTGGAAGAAGAGCTCCGCTTCACCGAGCTACCCCCTGCCGATCGGGAAGACCGTGCTCTTTTCCAGGAGCGGGTTCTGCCGGGAGGGCTGGATCTGGAAGCGTATCGGGCCGCTGCATATGAGCCCCTGCGCTCCTGGGCTGAAGAGAGATTTACTGTGTCCCCCGAAAACGAATCGGAGCGGTCGCCCACCGAGACCGGATGGGTCGAGGTGTCTCTCGGTTCAGGGGGCAAAGGCTCCCTCGAAAAGACCATCCGATTCTTCGAGGATGGGACTGTGGAAGTCTTCTTCCACTGGGATCCTTCCGGCTTCCCGGAGGATAGCTTCTTCTCAACCGAGCTCTCTCTCGGAGCCGAGGCCCAAGTCCAAGCGGTGCCGGAGGCCGCCCCTTGGCGCTTCCCCATCTCTACTTTCTCCAAGTCGGAGCGGGGATTCGACGAGACGGTTCAGGGAGAGTCGGTCACCATTCGCTGGCCTATCCGGACTGGCTGGGGTCGCGTAAGGCTCGCTCGGGAAAAAACCTCTTGAGTTCAGCTCTAGATCCCCATCTGAAAGGGTGAGGCCCAGCATCGGTTTCGGGGCACCCATCTCGACGCTCCCCCATGACACTCCCTACATTGTGGCCACTTCGAAGGGATACCGTCGAATCTTGGAAGAGGAACCCATGAAGCGGATTCTCGTAACCGGGGCCTCGGGACAGGTGGGGTCTGATCTGGTGGTCGCTCTCCGTGAGCGCTACGGAAGCGAAAACGTACTGGCCTCAGACATCCGGGAGCCGGATGCAACCGTGGGGCAGGGGGGGCCGTTCGAGATCGTGGACTGCACCGACCACGCCGTCATGGACCAGGCCGTGGTCCGGTTCAAGGCCGACACGATCTTTCACCTGGCAGCCATCCTTTCGGCCGTCGGGGAAGCCGATCCTCATCGAGCCTACGAGGTGAACCTGGGCGGCCTGGAAAACACCCTGGAGATAGCACGGGTGAGGGAATGTGCAGTCTTCATTCCCAGCTCCATCGCCGCCTTCGGCCCCTCCACGCCCCCCGATCCCACCCCACAAGTCACTATCCAGCGCCCGACCACAATCTACGGGGTCACGAAGGTGGCCGGAGAACTCCTCTCCGACTACTTCTTCTCGCGGTTCGGGGTGGACACACGGGGGGTGCGATATCCCGGCCTCATCTCCTGGGTTACGGAACCGGGCGGGGGCACCACCGACTACGCGGTAGAGATCTTCTATGAAGCCATCAGAAAGGGAAGCTATACCTGCTTCCTGAAACCCGAGGCCCAGTTGGACATGATGTACATGCCGGACGCCATCAAGGCCTCCATCGACGTCATGGAGGCAGATCCTTCCCGGCTTATCAACCGAAATGCTTTCAACATCGCCGCCATGCAGTTCACGCCCGAGCAGCTGGCCGCCGCAATCCAGAAGCATATTCCAGACTTCACCATCGACTACGATGTGGATCCTCTTCGCCAGGGTATCGCCGACTCCTGGCCGAAGCGGCTGGACGACACGGCAGCCAGAGAGGAATGGGACTGGGAGCCGGACTACGACCTGGACGCCATGGTGGAAGACATGCTTCTGAACCTCAGGAAGAAGCTGGCGTGATGCAGACCATTTGATAGTCGCAATCGAGCCGCTAGCGAGAAGCGCTCAATAAAACAGGATAGGATCCAATGCCGCTGAATCGATTGACCGAAGTCCTCGGAAAACACGTCGCCGGGCTGGAGGAAAAGGGAACCGCCAAGGGTGCGGAGTCTGTTGTCACCAAGGCGATCCCACCCTCAGGCAACCGCGGTCCTCGCTTCCACCTGGAGGGAGAAGGTGAGAAGGAATTCCTGAGGATGAATTCCAACTCCTATCTCGGCATGTCCCTCCGGCCCGAGATCATGAGGGCCGAAGAAGAAGGAACGGCCAAATACGGGGCCGGTCCCGGGGCAGTCCGCTTCATCAGCGGCACGTACGACGTACATACGGAGCTCGAGGCGGCGCTAGCCCGATTCCACGGACGAGAAGACGCCATGATCTTCTCCTCTGCGTACGCCACCATCATGGGTACAATCAGCCCTTTGGTCACAAATGAGACGGCTGTAATCAGTGACGAGTTGAATCACAACTGCATCATCAATGCAGTCCGACTCTCCCGACCCCACTCAAAGGTGGTCTATCCCCACCTGGACATGGACGCGCTTGACAGGTCATTGGAGGAGTTCAAGGGAGAAGCAACCCGGGCCCTTGTCATTACGGACGGGATCTTCAGCATGCGTGGCGACCACGCTCCCATGGACCAGATCATGGAGCTGGCCGAAAAGCACGACGACGGCTACCCGGAGAACGTCGTGGTGGTGATGGACGATTCCCATGGAGTCGGAGCCTTCGGCAAAACGGGTCGCGGCACCGAAGAATACACCGGCTCGCCGCAGGTCGATATTCTGGTTGGCACCCTCGGCAAGGCGTTCGGAGTAAACGGTGGCTATGTGACCTCCAACGCCACCCTCACCCGCTTCCTCCGGGAATCGGCACCTTTCTATATCTACTCCAACCCAATAACCCCTGGGGAGGCGAAAGCCGCCCTGGCTTCCCTTGAACTCCTGGACTCTCCCAGAGGCCGTGAACTCCTTAGCCACCTTCGGGCCCTGACCAAACGATTTGAACAAGGCCTTGGCAAGCTGGGCATGGAAACGATCCCAGGAGAACATCCGGTGGTCCCCCTCATGGTTCGTGACACGGCCAAGACCAACGCCTTGGTGGAACACCTCTACGCCAACGGGGTCCTGGCCACCGGACTGGCTTTTCCAGTAGTGCCCCGAGGCGACGAGGAGATCCGCTTCCAAATCAACGCCGACCACACCGAAGAGGATGTGGACCGGGCCCTGGAGGTACTCGGGGATTTCTAAGAGAAGGAGTGGTGCTGAGGTACACTCCGGAGACAGGAACAAAACAGTTGTGACCGCAAGCTCTTTTGCAGGCAAGCGTGCCCTCATCACAGGCGGTTCTAAGCGCCTGGGTCGGGAAGCGGCCCTGGCCCTGGGGCAAGCTGGGGCCCGCCTTGCCATCCACTACAATTCTTCGGCAGGCCCCGCTCAGAAGTTGTGCGAAGAACTCAGAGGCCTGGGCTCCGAAGGTGTGCCTCTTCAAGCCGACCTGGCCGAAGCCGACGCCCCTGAAGCTCTCTTCGAAGAGGCTTGGCAGGTCTTCGGTGGCCTGGACATCCTGGTCAACAATGCCTCCATCTTCCCCGCCGGACGCCTGGACGAGATGCAGCTCCAGGATCTTCATGAGAATCTTCAGGTAAACGCCTGGGCACCTTTCGTTCTGACCCGGGCCTTCTGGCGGCAGATAAGGGAAACAGACCGGAGGGGCTCCGTCGTCAACCTCCTGGATACCCGACTGGTGGGCGGGGACCTGGCTCACGCGGCCTACCATTTCAGCAAGGCCACTCTGGCGGAAGTGACAATACTCTCGGCCCTGGAGTTCGCTCCGGAGCTCCAGGTAAACGGTGTAGCCCCTGGCGCAGTGATGCCTCCGGAGGAATTCGGGGACGACTATCTGGACGGCCTCACCATCGACCTGCCGCTGAAGCGCAGGGGATACCCCAAGGACATCGCCGACGCCGTTCTCTACCTCTTGGGCGCTTCCTTCGTCACCGGACAGGTCATCTTCGTCGACGGCGGCCGCCATATCCGACTGGGAGGAACCTCATGAGCGACAAAATCCTCATCAAAGACCTCCTCATTCGCGGTATCATCGGAATCCACGACTGGGAGAGGGAGAAAAAGCAGGACATCCTCATCAACGTGGAAATGGAGGCCGACTGCAGGCCCGCCGGCCTCAGCGACGACTTCCAGGAGGCTGTGGACTACCGCGCGGTGACCAAATCCATCATCACCCTGGTGGAGACTTCGGAATTTTTCCTCGTCGAGAAGATGGCGGAAGAAATCGCCGCTATTTGCCTAAAGAACCCCAAGGTCGAACTGGCCAGGGTGCGTGTGGAAAAACCCGGGGCAGTGCGCTTCTCCAAAAGCGTTGGGATCGAGGTCGAGCGCCAGCGTGACTGATCTCCCTGCCATCGCCTACATCGGGGTAGGGTCGAACCTTCAACCCAAGGAACACGTCCCCAAAGCCCTGGGGCTCCTCGGAGGCACTCCGGGCATCACCCTTACGGGCATCTCCACTTTTTACCGAACAGCCCCCCTATCTGACCCGGAAAAGATCGGCTCCGGACCCGAGGAAACCGTCACGACACCAGACCCCGATTTCCTGAACGGGGTCCTGGAGGTCAAAACCCTCCTGACCGCCCCCGAGCTCCTGGAGCGCTTCGCCCAGATCGAGAATGCGTTGGGTCGGGAGCGGCCTGGAAACCGCTGGGCTCCCAGGACCATGGACCTCGACCTGCTTCTCTATGGGTTGGACGAAGGGCCTGGAACCAGCCCCGAGTGGAGAACCCTGGGAACTGATGGAGTCCTGGCCCACGCAGACATCCAGAAACGGGGATTCGTGGCCCTACCTCTCCTGGAGTTGGCGCCCGACCTGGTCCTCCCCCCCCACCAAATTCCCCTGCGAGCCTTGGCCCTCAGCTTCGACTCTCCTGGCGGAACACCGGAGGAATCCTTCTCCGAAGCCCTCAGGGACCGATTCCTTCCTGGCTGACGCCCCGAGGACGATCCAGCAACCGCGGCGATGCCCCATGCCTCGTGAGCGGGAACTCCCATCTCCTTCAGGCATACTTCGGGACGTCGGTACTATCCAGGACACCATCGAAACGGAATACCATGTCCGAGCTCAGGAAGAGAAAGTGTAAGCCGTGCGAAGGGGGCATTCCGCCCATGACCCTGGAGGAAGCTCAAAAGCTCCAGAAGGAGGTTCCCTCCTGGGAGGTCCTCCACGAAGGCCAGGCCATACGTAGAATCTTCACCTTCGCCAACCACTACGAATTGATGGGATTCGTGAACGCCGTGGCCTGGATCTCTCACAGAGAGGACCACCACCCGAACCAGAATCTGGGTTATAGCCGCTGCGAGTTGGTCTATACGACCCACGCGGTAGAAGGGCTCACAGAAAACGACTTCATCTGCGCGGCGAAGGTGGACGCTCTCCTGGACTGAAGGAGCTCGGGCATGGGCCCCGCCATTTCCTGGGTCCAATGCCACACTTCATTGCCTACACGGTCCTCATCGGTCAGGGTTGGGCGGATTCCTGAAGGCGGGACCACACCGCCCCAGCCATGGCTGCGTCCTGGGCTCCCACGCCGGTCAGATCGCACACGATCAGCTCTTCTCCTTCCCGCCCCGGGCAAGCCCCCACGAGGACTTCTCCCAGCTGTCCATGCACGTCCTCGGGAGAGAGGAGGCCTGACGATACGGCGTGGTGGGTTTCACCCAAAGCCAGACATTGGGTCAGGGAGTCCACCACCACCTTCGTTCCACCACCCAGGATCTTCTCGTCCAGTTCCTGCTTTTCCGGCCCATCCGACCCCACCGCTATCACGGTGGCTCCTGGATTGAGCCAACCCAAGTGAAGAATCGGCTCCCGTGAGGGGGTTACTGTCACGACCAGATCCGCCCCCTCCACTGCTGTCTCGGGTGTGACGGCTCCCGAGACCTGAAGGCCCAAGACCTGTGACATCTCCCGCCGGTACGCCTCTACCTCAGCGGCCACAGGACTCCACACCCGGAGCTCCTTCAGGTCCCTTACCCGAGTCATGGCCCTCAATTGGTAGCGAGCCTGGGACCCGGCACCCAGGACCGCCGCCGTCAAGGGCCGTTTCGGGGTCAACAACTTCGTAGCCAGAGCGCCGGCGGCTCCCGTCCGAAGCTCGGTGAGGTATCCATTGTCCTGAAGCAAAGCCAACGGGAATCCGGTGGCGGAGTCGAAGACGAGAACAAGACCAGAACCCGTCGGTAACCCCCGCTCGGCATTCCCGTAAAACCCCGACGCGACCTTCATGACAAAGAGGGGCTCACCCTTGAGAAAAGCCCCCTTCACGTGAACCTCACCCCGAACGTCCTCCAGCTCCATCCCCAAGGGCAAGGGTTGGACGGCACGTCCCTCCGCCAGGGCTCTAAAGGCTGTCTCCACGGCGGAGAGGGCTTCATCCTCCCCCACCAAATTCCTGATTCGCTCTTCTTCCACCACAATCATGTTCTTCCCTCCGGTTCTCCGGCGTCCAGAAACGGGGGCGTCCGACCGATCCTCTTCATCAGCAACGTCATTCTCTCACTCCAGGAGCCGACGAAATAGAGCCGCGGCTGGGCCGGGCCAAAGGCGGCATTCGTCAGGGACTACTCCACCCTCTCCAATCCCCCTTCGGAGAGGAGCCAGTGTTCCTGAGCCAGGGCCACGGCATCGGACTCATCGTGGCTCACCAGGAGAAGCAAGAGCTTCCGCTCCCTCACGTAGTCCCGAAGGCGAGAGACCACCTGGCTACGGAGGGGTCGGTCCAGAGCGGAAAAGGGCTCGTCGAGAAGCAACAACCTGGGTTCGGAGAGAAGAGCCCTTCCGAGGGCCACTCTCTGTTGTTCGCCGCCGGACAGCCGGCGGGGTCGTCGCTCCACCAGATGGTCCACCATCAGGAGTTCGGCCACTTCCCCCACCTCCCGAGGGCCCGCCCCCGCGAAACCGAGGTTGTCTCGAACACGGAGGTGGGGAAAAAGAAGATACTCCTGGGGCACCCACCCAACCTTTCGTTCCCACGGGGGAAGAAAAAGTCCCTCGTCGGTGTTCATCCAGAGGTCCCCATCTACGACCACAGTGCCCATGGCCCGGGATTCGACTCCAGCCAGGACCCTGAGAAGAGTGCTCTTTCCGCCTCCCGATGACCCATATACAGCCACCGTCTGTGACTCGGCCCTGAGACGAACCAGAAGCTCCCGATTACCGAGACCAACGCGGAAGTCCAGCGCCAGGGCGGGGTGGGCCTCAGTGCCCACGGCGGCCTCCGACCTGTTTTCTTTGATGCCGGGACAGCGCCTCAAAACCCAACAGCGCCAGTAGAGAAAGGAACACGCTGGCCCCGACAAGAGACCAGATCACCTCTCTCCCCTGAGGGGATTCGAGAAGCGTATAAACGGCAAGGGCAATGGTTCGAGTACTCCCCTCGATGTTCCCCGCCAGCACCACTGTGGCTCCGAACTCGCCCAAGGCTCTGGCAAAGGCCAACACTGCGCCGGCTGCAATTCCTGGTAAGGCCAAGGGAAACGTGATCCTGGCAAAGGTGGGCCAAGGGCGGCGACCCAAGGTCCAGGCAACCTCCTCATAGCTGGGATCCACAGCCTGAAAGGCGTTTCGCACCGAGACGACATAAAGAGGAAGGCCCACCGTCAACGCTGCCACCGTGGCCCCCAGGAGAGTGAAGGGAATCGGAAGGCCGAGACGCTCCAACCACGCACCCAACGGTGCCTGGGTTCCGAGAAGGCTGAGGAGTATGAAACCGGTGACCACCGGAGGTAGAACCAGGGGTACCAAAGTCACGGTGGCGATGACCGACTTGCCAAGAAAATCCTTTCGGGCCAAGACCCACCCCAGCCAAACGGCAGGGAAGAAGCCTGCAACGGTTGCGGCCAGCGCCACCAGAAAAGAGAGACGAACCGCCGACCAAGGATCCGGAAGGTGCGTGTCCTGCAGCCTTGGGCCAGGGCCAGAGGGGACCTGCACCTCTACAGACGCTCTCACCGGGCCATGCGTTTCTGGGTCTTGCTCGACCATTCCGAAGCCCGCTGCACGGAAGATCTCTGCAGCCGGTTCCGATTCGCAGAAACGGAGAAACGCGGCGGCAAGCTCCGGTCTCGGGGCCCGGGCCAGGACGGCGGCCGGATAACTTACCGGAGGATAGCTCCCTGAAGGGAAGGTGAAAGCGGTCTGGACCCGGGTTTCCACTGCTGCGTCGGTCCGGTAAACCACGCCGGCATCGGCCTCGCCACGGGCTACCCACTCCAGCGCCCCGCGGACGGTCCCGCTCCGCACCACCCTGTTCGCCACTCCTGGCCAGATTCCAGCTGACTCCATGGCAGCTTGCCCATACCGTCCCGCCGGCACGTTCTCTCCCGCCAGGGCAATGTGCCGAAAGCTTGGGTTAAGAAGGTCATCGGGGCTGGAGGGAAGGGGCGTCGTTTGGTCGGGCACGATCAACACAACTTCGTTCACAAGGAGCTCAACCCGAGTGCCGGTTCGAACCCCCCCCCTCTCCTCCACCCAGTCCATCCATCTCTTGTCCGCACTGAAGAACAAGTCGCCGGGCACACCTTCCAACGTCTGGGGAGCGAGACGGGACGTGGCATCGAAGCTGAAGACCACGGGGACCCCATCGAACTCAGCCCATCGTTCGGCCACTCGGGGAAGTACGTCGGTGAGGCTTGCCGCAGCCAACACCAACAAAGATGAGTCTGGCTGGGCAGGTTCAGGGCCCCGGAGCGCAATACCGGGAACGCTACCCAGGAACTCGGGCCCTGGGAAAGACGCCGACTCCTCGGGAAAGGGGATAAGGAGAAGGGCTGGGATTATCAAGCCGAGGCAAGGAGCCGACACAGCGTGCCACATGGTCCGAGAATACGGAGGGAGAATCATAGGAACAAGCTGTCTTGGAGCAACAGGCACCCACTGATCCCCTTGACCATTCAAAGGGTCTGGTCGATTGTTTGAAGCTTCAATCCTGGTTCCGACTCCAGCAAAGGCACACGTCATGACCCGGGAGCCCCATCGGCCCACCGGCCACCCGTCATCTCTGGTCCTCCTGGCAGCCGCCCTCCTGGCCTGTCAGCCGGAGGAAGCCTCCCTCACCCACCCTGGATGCGACCCTGACAACGGTGGCCTCTCCCTCCCAGCCGGGTTCTGTGCCGTCGTGTTTGCGGATTCGGTAGGCCGAGCCCGGCACATCGATGTGGCTGATGACGGAACAGTGTTTCTGGCTCTGACCAATGCCCGGGGTCCGGATCGATCCGTCATCCCCGGAGGCGTCGCGGTTCTGAGGGACCTGGATAGGGATGGGAGGGCCGACGAGATTACCAGGTTCGGGGAAAATGGAGGAAACGAGGTCCTTCTCGACAATGGCTTCCTCTATTTCGCCTCGGACGACGCCGTCATGCGATACCCGTTCACGGAGGGTTGGGCGGGTCCCCCAGGCCCTCCGGACACCCTCGTCAGCAACCTCCCCGCAGTAGCCAATCACACGGCAAAAAGCCTGGCCCTCGGTCCGAACCGAGCCCTCTTCGTAAACATCGGATCTCCCTCAAATGCCTGTCAGGCCGATTCCCGGACACCAGGTAGTCCGGGATTGGATCCGTGCCCCCAACTGGAAACCAGAGCCGGTATTTGGCTCTTTGATGCCGACAGCCTCGGCCAGCGGCAGACGGACGGAATCCGATTCGCCACAGGCCTGCGAAACGTCGTCGCCCTTCGGACCCACCCGTCGGGAGCCCTTTTCGGGGTAGTCCATGGCCGGGACCAGCTGTCGAGCCTCTGGGGCGACCTTTTCTCCGACGTGGACAACGCCGAGAAGCCCTCGGAGGAATTCGTCCGGATCGAAGAAGGCGACGACTTCGGGTGGCCCTACTGCTACCACGATCCCGCGACGAACCAAAAGGTTCTGGCACCCGAGTACGGGGGAGACGGAACGGAGGTCGGCCGATGTGCCGACATGAACGACCCCTTCATCGGATTCCCAGCCCACTGGGCGCCCAATGACCTGGAGTTCTACGCGGGGACTCAATTCCCCGAGGAGTATGAGGGTGGCGCTTTCATTGCGTTCCACGGCTCGTGGAACAGGGCTCCTCTGCCTCAAGCTGGCTACAACGTGGTTTTCGCTCCTTTCCAGGGAGAGGTGCCCAACGGGGACTGGGAAGTCTTCGCCGATGGATTCGCTCAGCGTGAAACCAGTCCCCGGGGCGCGCTACATAGGCCCGTGGGTTTGGCGGTAGGCCCGGATGGCTCCCTCTTCATCTCCGACAGCCAGCGGGGAACGGTCTGGAAGGTGATGTACGTGGGCTGAAGGGTTGCGCCCCCCCGGAGGGCTTTTTCATGATTTCATGACCATGCCTTCGCATTGGCATCTTGGAAACGATATCGTCGACCTGACCGATCCCCGCCATGCGGGGAAGGCGTCGGATCACAGATTCCTCGCCAGGGTCTTCAGCGAGGCGGAAACGGTTCAGATCCGAGCCACGGAAAACCAGGATCGAGCACTCTGGGCTCGATGGGCTGGAAAAGAGGCCGCCTTCAAGACCATCAGCAAATTTCAGGGCGGGCCCCCGGTCTTCGTCCACCCCACCTTTGAGGTCACCCTCTTTGCACCCGACGGGCCTGCTGACGACCCCCCGATGACGCACTTCGGCCAGGTCCGCTATGAGAGCTTCCTGTTGCCTCTTCGGATCGAAGTGGTGGGCAACGCCCTGCATGCGGTAACCTGGATTCCGGACGCCGGCCACGCCTTCCCACGGTTCACATGGGACTCTCAGCAAACGACGGCCTCAAACGACGGTTGGAAGAAGCTCCTGGAACCATCTTTTTCACCCAGGGAATGGAGTTGCGTCTCCCACCGGCACTCGGCTCTGGCTCGGTTGGCGGCAAGAAGATCGATGGCCCAGACGTTGGGAGTGGAGGAGACGGAATTGGAGGTCGGCTGCGGACCAGGCAAACCTGGTCGCCGGATCCCGAAGGTCTTTCACCGGGGAAAGGAGGTCCCCTTGGATCTCACCCTGTCTCACCATGGCCGGCTATTGGCCTGGGCATACCTGATTCCACCCGGCATCTGACCTCCAAGGGAGGCATGTCGGAACAACGAAACCGGATCAGTTGAAAGGCCGATAACGGAACAAAAGGCTACCCCCGAAGCGTTCGTAATATTCGTCCCCGATGTTCCTCTCGGCCCGGGTCCAACCGAAACGGAGGGCACCGTCCAGGTTCATGAAGAGGGGCCGGCTGGCTTCCACATACACCACGGAAGCGTTGTCCGCCTCCTCACCCGGAATCAGCAGAGCGTCTCCCGTCTCCGTAAGGTAGTCCTTGGCGGTGAGGTCAGCAGAGAGACTGATGTTGAAGTCCTGGCGTACCGGCACGGCCAAAACGGCCCTGACCCTCAGGGCGTTGTACTCCGGGCGGCTCGAGTTGGACCTGTTCAGCCCCCCCTCCACGCCTATCTGGGCTAGAACGCTGGACCGAAGGGTCCAGGTAGCCCCGAGGGTGAAGGTCTTATCGCGGCGAAGCGGATCGCTCGGATCGAAGGTCCCCTGGTTCTCGAATTCGGAATACCGGAACCCTGTGTGCCCCCTGATGGACCAGTCGGAACCCCAGGTGGCCCCTACCTCGACGCCAACCGCCCTCCTGTCCAAAAGGGCCAGCTGCGGGGTCGCATCGGTGAAACTGTATTCGGCCACCTCTCCGAAGAGCTGAGCATCGTAGAGAACCCCGCCAATGGGCAGGAGCCGGAGCTGAACTCTTCCGTCGATGGTACTGAAACCCGGCTGCAGGAAGAGGGGCATGGGCGGCCGGTCCGTCACCCTTCTGCCCGACACGCTCCCAAAAAACCAAACCTCCCCCAGGGACTCCACTGCCTCCCGGTAGCTCAGATCCACTCTCCCGACCAGTTCCTTGGGAGCGTAGCTGCTCAACTTGAACCCGCCCGCCACGAACTGCCGCAATCCAGTATCGAATTGGAGGCGGATCGTCCGCGCTTCCTGTTCCACGAGGGTAAGGGCTCCCCTGAGCCCTATTTCGCCTACGGCCGCCGACGCTTCTTCCGTGCTATCCACCGCCGTCAGCGTCACCGCGGGCAGATTTCCCCTGTACCCCTCAGCCGACAGGCCGCCGGTGAAGACCAAGTCCTGCCAGGCCGGCTGCCCGAACAAAGGTGCCGGGAGGCCCGTTACTCCCCAAAAGGCCACCCCTAGAAGGCTCATCCGGAGCCTGACAAAACTCCGGGCGCCAAGGAGGAGAACTCGGCTCATGCCCACTCCCCCCCTCCTGCCCGTCGTCGGAAATCCGCCGCCCGGGTCCTGATGGACTGGATTCGCTGGACCAGCTCCTCCTGAATAAGCTCCAATTCCTGGATCTGCTGCTCCAACTGCTCCGGAGGCAGGACGTTCCGTGCTCCCGCCGCACCCACCGGAGGCCGGTCGCCGAATCGCTCCCTGTCTGCCAGGAAATCGCGGCTGATCTGATAAAGCCTCTGGTCCCGACGAAGGTCCTCCAGCTGCTGAGTGAAATACGCTTGTTGCTCTTCATACCTGCTCGCCGCGAACTCCAACCTCCCTGCCTTCAGGCGCAGCTCGTTCGGGCCGTCTCTGGGCTCGATGTTGATTTCCGGCAAGGGCTCAAGGGTGATCTCGGGTTCCGGAAGGGCCCGTAGGCGTCCCATCTCCGCAATGGTGCCCTCGATCTGAACGTACAGGGCCTCCAATTCGGTGGAATCGGTTGCCACCCCTGCCCGATCGATCAATCCCTGCCAATAGATCCTGTTCGCCTCCAGAAGGACGCGCCTGGCTTCCCGAAGCTCCTCCGCCCGCTCCTCCAGCCGGCGTTGAGCCACACCCCTCAGGCCGGCAACCTGAGTAACCCGTGCGTAGGCCTCCAACGCTGCTTCCTCATTTTCGGAGGTGCGTGCCTGGTCGAAGGCCTGAAGCGCTTGGGTATACTCAGTCTCGTAAGCCTCCAGCGCTGCCCTGGCGGCATCGTAGAGATCCTGGGCCTCGGTGTGCCGGAGCTCGGCTACCTGGAGGTTGGTTTCTTCCTGGGCAGACACTCCCTGGGGGCGGAAGGCGCAGAAGAGGAGAACCAGCAAGGCTGGCGAAAACCGCCCACGACGGCCGAAGCCCTTCACCGCCCTCCGATCTCGGAGGGACAGGGGTGGAGAACTCACACTTCGATCCCGTATTTCTCGAGTTTGTAATACAGGGCGCTGGTCTTCAGTCCCAGGAGCCTGGCGGCTTCCGCCTTCACGCCTCGGGCCTGTTCCAGAGCCCTTCTCAAGAGACGCTCTTCCAATCCCTCGACGGCCTGATTCAGATCCATTCCGTCGCCAGGGATTGCGGCGTCGATGAGGGAGGTGTCCAGGGCGTCACCAGCTGGTAGGAAGGGGAGGTCCTCTTCCTCGAGGATATCATCTTCCGCCAGGACCAAGGCCCGTTCCATGACGTTTTCCAGTTCCCGCACGTTCCCCGGCCAGTCGTATTCCTCCAGGCGAGACAGGGCAACCTCGCTCAAGTCCTGAACCTGGTGGTTGGTTCTCTCCCTCAGCTTCTCCAGAAAGTGGCGGGCCAGGACGGGCACGTCGTCCTTCCGTTCCCTCAGGGGAGGAATGGTGACCGGCACAACATGAAGTCGATAAAAGAGATCTTCCCGGAAGGCCTCTCCCTTCTGTAGCTCGTCGGCGGGTGTGTTCGTGGCGGCGATGATCCGAACGTCCACCGGAATGGTCTCTTCCCCGCCAACACGCTCCAGCTCCCGCTCCTGGAGGACCCGGAGAAGACGCACCTGAGTCGTGTGGCTGATGGTGGCAATCTCATCCAGGAAGAGGGTCCCTCCATCGGCCAGCTCGAACCTTCCCCGGCGTTGCCGCTCTGCCCCCGTAAAGGCGCCCCTCTCGTGGCCAAACAGCTCCGAGTCCAGGAGCCCTTCGGTAAGGGCCCCGCAGTTCACCCGAACGAAGGGGCCGTCTTTCCGGCGCGAACCTGCGTGGATGGCCCGGGCCACCAGCTCTTTCCCCGTTCCGGACTCCCCGTAGATCATGACCGTCGAGTCGCTGCGCGCCACCCGCGCGATCCACTTGAAAACCTCATCCATCTGCTTGGATCCGCCCACGATCTCGCCGTATCGAGCGTCCGTTTCCTCTCGCAAATAGGTGTTTTCCACCCTGAGGGCTACGTTTTCCCGCCTGAGACGGAGCCTTTCCTCCCGCTCGTTCAGCAAACGGTCGACCTTCACCCCGAACTCCTCGGAGCTGAACGGCTTCGTTATGAAATCGGCGGCTCCAAGCTTCATGGCTTCCACCGCTTTTTCGATGGTCCCGTAAGCGGTGATGACCAACACTTCCACGTCCGGATATCGTTCCCGGACTTTCTCCAGCACCTCGATCCCGTCCATCCTGGCCATCTTCAAGTCGGTGATCACCAGGTCCGCACCTACCTCGTCCAATAAAGCCAGTCCACGCTCTCCGGCATCAGCCGAAAAGGTTTTGTGCCCCCTGCGTCGAAGGAGAAGCTCGAGGCCCTCCCGCATGGAGTCGTGGTCGTCGATGATCAGAACCTGCGCCATTTAATGGCCTTCTTCTTCCTCCGGTGAAAAGTCTTCCGCCCCCCGGAAATATACCCTGAACTCGGCTCCCACCCCACTGGACCCATCCCCCGTTGTAACCTCGACACGACCCCCGTTCGCTTCGGCGACAGCCTTCACAATTGCCAGCCCAAGTCCGGCCCCCTGCTCTTTGTCGGTGACGAAAGGCTCGAAGATCCTCTCCTCCAACTCCGGAGGAATCCCAGGGCCGTTGTCGCGAACCAGAATCACCACCTCCCCCCTGAAGGGCCCACACCGGACCAACACCTCCTCCCCCGCCTGGGCTGCGTTTCGAACCAGGTTCAAAGTCACCCTTTTCACGTGCTCCTGATCAGCCCTGGCCATAAGGGGCTCCGGAGGAATCTCCAGGGTCAGCTCAACGCCGCGATCCCTCATCTCCATCTCCACGAGGTCCACCGCTTCCCGAATCGGAGTCCGGGCATCGTGGAGGTCGCCCACCGGTCGTAGCGGCCTGGCAAAGGTGAGGAAATCATCGATGATCCGGTTCAGAGCGTTGATCTCGTCCCGGACCTTCCCGATGAACTTCGTCCTGGCTTTCGGATCCTCGGACTCCGCCGCCGCCGAGGCAAAAAGCTCCAGACCTCCAAGTGGATTCCGGATTTCGTGGGCGACCTGGGCCAGCATGAGCCGTAGCTGCTCGTCTCGATACAAAATTCCAACCCGCATCCGCTCCATGGCTCGAGACAGCCGTCCCAACTCCCCACCCCTCTCCCGCCTCACGGGCTCGTCCATGTGACCCCGCTGGATCCGCAGGGCTACCCGACCCAGCCTATTCAGTGGACCGGTAATGGTCGTAGCCAGAATCCAGGCGATGAGGGCCGCGACTACCGCCGCCGCAAGAGATCCCACCATGACCGCTCTTCTGAATTCAGTCAGAGGCTGCCGGTATTCCAACGGCATACGAACCGCTAAAACGGCGTTCTGCAGAGGGTCCGGGATACTAGCCTCCGGGGAGGAGGGATCACTCCCTTCCAGGGGAACAAAGCTGTGTTCGAGTCGAACGAAACCATACTTGTAATAACGGTCTCCCTCGAAGGGGCCCCAGAGGTCCGAAACCGCGTAGCCGTCTGTCACTGCATCAAGAAGGTCCTCGGCGTGGGGAGCCAGTTCCGGGGGGATTTCCCCAATACGGACCGAATCCGTGGGAAGAGTCGTCACCAACGCAGTCCCGTCCTGTCGCACCACGTACGCTTCCTCCACAAAACGCTTTAGCCGGCGAAGCCGTTCCTGGAGGCTGGTGAAGGTCGCGTCTTCTTCCTCCCCCGGTCGGAAACTCAGTAGAAGGTTGGCGCTGAGGCCCACATCCGCCGCCGCCCCCGCCACCTGTACCAGCTTCCGGTCCAGCTCATCCTCCAGGACGTGGGAGGTGGACGTGTAGGCCAGAACGCCTCCGAGGGCAGTAAGTGCCACGGAGAAGGCTACGAAGACGAGAAGATATTGGCGGCGAAGAGACACCGGTCTAGTTCCCGCAGGGGACCCGCTCCTGCACCAGGTCGGCGAAGTCCGTAGGCTGAAGCGTGCGGGGAGCCACAACAATGTGAATGGGGAAATGGTCCCGGGCTGCTGGTGAGCAGAAATCCCCGGGGACCCTCTCATAAAGGAAAACCTCGGTCCTGTTGGCGACCTGGAGGATCCTCCTTACCTCTACGCTGTCCCCAGCTTCGGTACGCCGCCCCACTGCAGCCACAACCACCATCTCCTCGGCCCAATTCACGGCCGGAATATCCTTTGGCGCGGTACCATTGTGATCGGCCCAGAACTTCAACCACCCGGTAGGAGGATTCGGATTCCCAGCCGGGACAGAGAAAAACACATCCGGTTCATTCCACCCCGCCCCAGAATCCTCTCCCCGATCCAGGGTCCCAAAAGGAACGCTACCCACGTAGGCCGAAACAAAATCCGGTCCCTGGGTAAAGTCCCGAACCAGGATTGCCGCCTGAATAACACGAAGAGCGTCCAAATCCGGGCCAGCTTCCGATGTGCGTAGCGTCCCGAGGCTTCGGGCGGCGCAGCGAACCCAAGTCCTCTCTTGCTCCCGGAGCTCATCCCATATCGTGACGGTGACCCGGGTTCGGGTGGGGGCACAGGGCTGAGGAGGCTCGGGAGAAACAGAGAAGAGCTCGACCCCGCTGTCATTCTGATTGACCCGGGCAATAAACGACGCGTAGGCAGACGCATAAGCCACCGGATCGCCCTCGTTCTTCGAAACCGTTTCGTCTCCTTCCAAACCACGGTAGGAGATGATCTCCCTGAGAACCCAAGCACCAGACGACCCCCAGGTGAGAATCTGCTGGAGCTCCCCAGCGTCGGCCTCGGAAACCAGTGGCGCCACAATACCCACCTCCACCTCCCCCACCTGACCAAACCTGACGGTGTCGAGGGGCGGTATGCCATTATCATCCCCACACCCTTGGAGCAGGCCCAAGAGAAGCATCCCGACTAGACAGCTTACTCTTGTAAAGGGCCTCCGCGGCCAGCCACCATCACCAGCAACTCGAGTATCCACTCTTCAACTCTGCCATTCCGGGGGCCTTTCATCCAGCCCAGAGTCTCTTACACGGAGAAGTGCCCTCCGTTCGTTCCCTGCTAAGAAGAGGGGTCAGCTTTCTGCTGACCCCTCTCCACCTCTCCCCTACCTGTGCCTTCTTCAGTCCAGCAGCCTCAGCGGCATCACCAGACAGAGGTAATCCATCCCTTCCTCGTCTTCCGCTGTAACTGGTTCCAGGGTTGCAGCCCTCTCCGGGGCCCGGAAGGTCAACTTGACTTCCTGCGTCGGCATATACCGTAGCACCTCCAGCAGGTAGTTGGCGTTAAACCCGATCTCCAGCTCTTCGCTATCATACTGAACGTCGAGCTCATCCTCCCCCTCACCCAGATCCGGCGTCAAAACGTTCAGCTGCACACGTCCCTCGTCGAAGACCAAGCGAATTCTGTGCGTCTGGTCACTGGCCACAATCGCCATACGGCGCACAGCCGACTCCAGCGCGGCCTTTTCCACCACCGCCTGTTTGTCGTTGTCCTTCGGAATGACCTGCTCATAATTCGGATAGGTTCCTTCGATGAGCCGGGTATACACCTCCGTTCCTGAGGATCGGAACCCAAGGTGGTTTCCATCTCTAGCCACTTCCAGCTCATCTTCGGCCTTGAAAAGTCTTTGCACTTGCTGGAGGGCCGCCGGGGGCACGATGAAGTCGGCGCTGGTCGCTGTGGCCGGCCCCGCCGGAACAGCCATCCGAGCCAGGCGGTGGCCGTTGGTGGCCACCATCTGCATCCGGCCATCCCGAAGTTCCCAGAGCACCCCGTTCAGTATGGGCCGGCTTTCTTCAGTCGACACCGCGAAAGAAGTGTGATGAATCAAACTCTGGAGTTCCTTGCCCCTCACACTCCAGCCTTTTTCAAAATCCACCCCCGGAAGGCTCGGGAACTCTTCGCTGGGAAGACCATTCAACTTGAAGGAGCTTCTACCACATTTCAGCTCCAGTTGGTCACCCCTGGCAACCACCTCCACCGGGCGGTCTGGCAGTTCCCTGGCGATCTCCTGAAGCTTCTTGCCTGGAGCCGTCAGGCTTCCGGGGCTTTCGACTTCCGCTGGAACCTGTACCCTCACAGCTACGTCCAAGTCCGTCCCACTCATCCACACACCTCCATCCTTCGCCTCCAACAGAATGTTGGACAGCACCGGAAGCGTCGTTTTAGTGGGAATGCTGGCTGACACGGCGGCTAGACCCTGATGAAGGTTTTGTCTAGTGATGGTGAATATCATGAATCCTCCGCTACGCCGGGGTTCGGCCTGGCCTCTTTCCACAAAATCTCGTGAAGCGAGTAGGTTCTTTTCTTCTTAAAGAGTAAAAATCAGTAGTAGTAGAAACTGTGGAAGTGTGGAAGAACAGACCGAAAATGTCCAATCCTCCTCATTCCTCTTGATCATCTATGTTCCCAGGCTTGTGGATGGGATTGTGAAGATGTCCGTAGTTGTCTTCACAAACATCTGTTCTCCACGGCGTTGTGGAAACCCCCAAATCTTTCCAGACGATATTCACAGAGTTCTTCACACCGTTTCCTTCAAACCTTCTCGAAGAGCCACCACCCTTCCCCGGAAGCGCGCATCGCGGGCTATAGACTGTTCTACCTTTCGAATCGAATGGATGACGGTGGAGTGGTCTCTTCCCCCAAAATGAGATCCAATCTGGACCAGCGGGAGGTCCAGGAGTTCCCTCATGAGGTACATCGCGACTTGTCGGGGCTCGGTGAGATTCTTGGTTCTCCGCTTCGATCTCAGGCCAGGGAGATCCACCTTCCACTCTTCAGCGACCGTTTTCTGGATCTGGAGCGGTGAAATGTCGGTCATTCTTTTCTCGGGCTGGCTGCCAAGGACTCCCTGTAGCGCAGCTTGGGCCATTGGAACCGTGATTTCGAGGTTCTTCAGGGAGGAATAGGCCAACAGCTTTATTACGGCACCTTCCAACTCGCGTACGGAGGAGGTGCAAGATTGGGCGATGAAGTCGATTACGGCCGAATCCAGCGTGAGATGATCGTCTGCTGCTTTCTTTCGGAGGATAGCCACCCGGGTTTCATAGTCGGGGGCTGAGATATCGGCCACCAGCCCCCACTCGAAACGGGAGATCAGTCGTTCTTCCAGCCCGGGAATCTCCTTGGGCGGTCGGTCGCTGGTTAGAACGATTTGTTTGTGGGCATCGTAGAGAGCATTGAAGGTATGGAAAAACTCCTCCTGGGTGCGCTCTTTCCCTTCGAGGAAGTGAACGTCGTCAACAAGGAGGAGATCCATGAGCCTGTACCGGCGGCGAAACTCTGGCATTGTGCCTTCCTGAATGGAAGTGACCAGTTCGTTGGTGAACTGCTCAGAGGGCACGTAGGCCACCCGCATGGAAGGTCTGGACCCGAGAATTGCGTTGCCGATGGCGTGCATGAGGTGGGTTTTTCCCAGGCCGACGCCGCCGTAGAGGAATAGAGGGTTGTAGACCCGAGCCGGATTCTCTGCCACTGCCGAAGAAGCGGCAGCAGCCAGCTGGTTGTCGCCGCCTACGACAAACCGGTCGAAGGTATAGCGACGGTTCAGACCCGGATCCGATATCCCTGCTCCGGAAGAAGCGGGATGGGCCGGATTCGGCGAGAGTTCAGGAGAGCGACTGGTGAGCTCCACGGTGGGGACAGGGGGAAAAGAAGGGGAGTCGCCGGCTGAGAAGGAAATGGAGATGGGGCGCCCTACGATCTTGGCGGCGGCCTTTTCCAGCAGGTCGCCGTACTTGTCTTCCAGCCACTCGGCGTGGAACTGGCCGGGGGCTTCCATGAGGAGCTCGGACTCGGAGAGGGCGATGGGCGAGGCCCCAGCCAGCCAGGTTCGGAATGCCTGCTCAGGCAGGCCGCCCTGGACCACCAGGAGGATTCTGGACCAGAGTTCGGAGGCCGTTAGCTCCATGAATGCCAGGGTCTGATGAAAGAAGCTCTAAATTGGGGGCTGGCAAGCTATTTGGCTAATGTGGAAAAGTCAATTTCACTTCGATAATACAAGGGTAACCCTCCGGTTGAGAAGGGCTTATGGGGTTGACCCTTCCCCGGGGCCTTGGGTACCTTTGAAAGCTATTTTTCCATTGCAACCCTGGACCGAGCGGGTGATCTCTCATGATGCCGACGTACAAACCCCGGAACCGGAAGCGGAAGAACAAACATGGGTTCCGGGCCCGGATGCAGACAAAGGGGGGGCGGAAGACCCTCAACCGACGCCGTCAAAGGGGACGGCGGCGCTTGGTGGTGAGCGTCGGCTCGAAATAGGGCCGGTAGCTGTGGCGCACCCAAAACCGGGGGCGCCGGGCGGTTTTGGCCTGCCCGCCTCGAGACGAATCACCCAGGCCCGGGAGATCCGGGTCCTCCTGCGGCAGGGAACGAGAAAGAAGACGTCTCACCTGGACGTCTTCTTTTTGTCTTCTAGTGAACAGGCACCAAGAGTTGGTATAGTGGTGCCGAAGCACCATCGTTCGGTGGTGGAGAGAAACAGGCTGAAGCGCCGGCTACGGGAGATCAGCAGGCGAGAGCTTCTGCCGAGGTTCAGGGAAGAGGGCCTCCACGTGGATTTGCTGATCCGAGCTCGAAGTGAGGCCTATGAAGTCAGCTATCGACAGATCAGAAGAGGGCTGTTGGAGGTCACCGAAGAGTTATGTTCAGGGCGGCTTTCCTGGCGGTAATTCGTTTCTATCGTCTAGCCATTTCGCCGATCACACCGCCATCCTGTCGGTTTTCGCCGACATGTTCGGCTTATGCCCAGGAGGCTGTGGAGAAGTATGGAGCTGGAAAGGGGGGCTGGCTCGCCCTGCGCCGCCTGTTCCGCTGCCATCCCTTCGGGGGTAAAGGATACGACCCGGTCCCATGAGAACCGAGATCCGATTTCTCCTCGCAGTGGTTTTGATGATCGCGGTACTGGTCATCACCAACCTCATGTTCCCGCCGGTGCCTCCGGAGGAGATGCCGGGCTATGTACCTCCTGATTCGGCGTTGGCCACGGAGGAAAGCGTCCGACCCGAGGCTCCAGGGCCGGAGGCGGAACCCTCCGTTCCGCCGGAGCTGACGGGTGCTTTGCCCGGGGAGACCGTCGGCCAGGAAGCTGAAGACGACCCCCTGGCTGGGATCCTGAGGGAGCAGGGCCCGGTGGCTGCGGAGGAACAGGTAGGGGGGGCGGAGACGGTTTCGGTGGAGGGCCCGCTTTACAATTTTACCTTCTCGGACCTGGGAGCCCGGTTGGTAGCCGCGACGCTGCCCAATTTTCCGTCCTTCGCTGATGTTGGCCCCGTCCGGTTGGTGTATGGTGATGGGGGTGCAGCTCTGGGCACGCGTATCCTCTCTGGGCCCGACACCGTTGACCTGCGGAATCTTCCGTTCCAGGTCCAGCCGGAAGGGGGCCTCCGGCTCGAGGAGGGTGGAGGGCCCCAGGAGCTGAGATTCACCTATCAACATCCCACGCTGCCTTTTTCCTACCAGGTCTCTTACACGTTCCACCCGGATCGATATGTGGTGGATGTTTCGAACCGGGTGAGCGGGTCTGTGCCGGGCTTGGATCCGGATTGGGTGATTACGGATTTGGGCCAGGGAATCCCCTTCAACGAACAGAAGGAAAGGGACGAGATTCGGGCGGCCGCTTATGTGGTGAATCATCAGCAGCAGGGCATTCGTTCTCAGCTTCTCAGCCGCGTGGATGCGATGCAGATCGAAGAGGGGCCCCTGCTCTGGGCGGTCTTCAAGAGCAAGTATTTCATCATCGCGCTCCTCTCTGGAACCAACGCGGAAGAGGAAGTCTATCTCGGGGGTGCGGTGGCCCAACCGACGGGCATAGAGAACCGCGTGGCCCTAGCGGTGACCCAGCCAATTTCGTCTGACGGGACCGTGGACTATCGGTTGTACGTGGGGCCCCAGGAGTTCCCGCGCCTGGAGGCCCTGGGCTCGGACATGCAGAACGCCAACCCCTACGGCTGGAAGTTCATGCGTCCCATTGTCAGGCCCTTCGCGGGGATCATTATCAAGATCCTGAGCTTCCTCCACGAAAACCTGAAGATCGGGTACGGGTGGGTTCTGATCCTTTTCGGGGTCATGATGCGCATTGTCCTCTTTCCCCTGAACCAGAAGGGGATGAAGGCACAGATGCGGAACATGGCCGTCCAGCCGTTGATGCAAGAGATTCAGGCGAAGTACAAGGACAACCCGGAAAAGCTCCAAAAGGAGATGATGAAGCTGTACAAGGAGCACGGCTTCAATCCCCTTGCTGGTTGTCTGCCCCTACTTCTTCCCTGGCCCGTACTCATCGCCCTCTTCTTCGTGTTCCAGAACACCATCGAGCTACGGGGCGTCTCCTTTCTCTGGCTCCCGGACCTGTCGGCTCCGGACCCCTACTTCATCCTCCCGATCTTCCTGGGAATCTCCATGTTCCTCCTTCAGTGGGTGAGCATGCGGTCCATGCCCCAGCAAAACCCGCAGATGAAAATGATGATGTACGTCATGCCGGCCATGATGGTCTTCATCTTTTTCCAGCTGGCCTCGGGGCTGAACCTCTACTACGCTACGGCCAACGTCGCGACGCTGCCCCAGCAGATCTACATCGCCAACGAGAGGAAGAAGGCCCAGGCCAAACCGCCCTTAACCATGAGCAGCTAGGGGGGGGGGTCCGCTCCCGGCCTCCCGGATCCCGGAAGCCATCCGGAGCCCACGCGGCTTCCAGGAGTGGAAATGTCTCAACTCGACACCATCGCAGCGGTCGGCACTGCGCCGGGACCCAGCGCTCTGGCGGTGGTGAGGCTGTCCGGACCGGAGGCTTTTTCCGTGGTGGGGAAGCTCTGTCCCGGGCTTCCAACGGATCCGGAGGTCCGGAAAGTCCACCTGACCAGAGCCAAAGACCCTCGATCTGGAGAGGGGTTGGATCACGTCTTGGTGACCTTCTTCTCTGGCCCCGGGAGTTACACCGGGGAAGACATGGCGGAAATCTCCAGCCACGGGGGGTGGCTCTCCCCTATCCTGATCCTGGAGGCGTGTCTAGGTGCTGGAGCCCGGCGGGCCGAAGAAGGTGAGTTCACCCGGCGGGCCTACCTCAACGGAAAGATGGATCTCTTGCAGGTAGAGGCCGTTCTGGACCTCATCGAGGGGCGGAACCGGGCCCTCCACGAGACGGCGATCCATCAATTGGAACGAGGGCTGTCCAAGCGGATCGGTGACCTGCGAGAGGGAATCGTGGAGCTAGAAGCTCTCCTGGTCCACCATCTGGACTTCCCCGAGGAGGATGATCCTCCGGTTCCCCTGGAGGAGATTCAACGCCGAGCCAAATCCTTGGTGGCCGTGATGGCGGGGCTCCTCAGGACGGCTCCCGAAGGGGAGCTCCTCAGGGATGGGGCCGTGACTGTGCTGGCCGGGCTGCCCAACTCCGGGAAGTCCAGCCTCTTCAACGCTCTTCTGGGAGAGGAGCGTGCCATCGTCACCGAGATTCCTGGAACGACCAGGGACGCCCTGGAAGCTGTGGTGTCCTTGGGGGGGTATCCCTTCAGGGTGGTGGACACGGCCGGACTCAGGGAAACCGCCGAGAGAGTAGAAAAGCTCGGAGTTGAAGTAGCCCGCAGATATCTGAGCGGTGCGGATCTCGTGCTGTTTTGCCTGGAAGGGGAGCGGCTTTTGACCAATGAGGAAAAAGGGTTCCTGGAGGAGGTGGGAGAAACCCCCGTGGTTGTGGTGAGGACGAAGATGGACCAGGTAACCGGGGGCCAACGGGAAAGCGGCGGGGCAAAAGAGTCGGAGGGTGAGGAGGAAGGGTGGGCCGGTGTCACAAGTGTGGTCCCGCTTTCCGTGAAGACCGGAGAGGGTTTGGGGCAGTTGCGCGAGGTTCTCCCCGGATTGGTGTTCGAGGGGCTCGTCCATTTGGGGGGCGATGTTCCGGTTCTGACTCGTCGGCGCCATACCGAAGCGATAAGGCGGGCAAAGGAGGAGTTGGAGGCTTTCCAGGGCGCCCTGGATGAGGGCCTGCCGGCCGAGGTTGCAGCAACCCATCTTCGTCCCGCGGAGACGGCCTTGGAAGAGCTCCTTGGAATCATCCCACGGGAGGAGATTCTCGATCGCCTTTTCCGGGAGTTTTGTATTGGGAAATAGGAAGAGAGGAGGACTCCCTTGTCTGAAGCTGAAAAAACCACCAGAGCGTTCCGCATCACGGGCCGGGTCCAGGGCGTCTACTATCGTGCCTGGACGCAGGCTACCGCGGAGGAGCTCGGGCTAGGGGGAAGCGTCAGAAACCGGCGGGATGGTTCGGTGGAGGCTCAGGTTACGGGAACCCCCGAGGCGGTGGGGGAGTTCGAACAGCGGTTGTGGATCGGCCCACCGGCTTCTTCCGTGACCGGTGTCGATGAGGTGGAGCCACCACCCGCCACTGTCGAAGGACCGTTCAGGATCCTCTCCACAGTCTGATGAAGAGTCGTTACGACGTCGTCGTCATCGGGGGTGGGCATGCCGGGGCCGAGGCGGGGGCGGCCTCGGCGCGTTTGGGATGCAGGACCCTGCTCCTCACTCCCGATCTGGCCCGGATCGGGCAGATGAGCTGTAACCCGGCCATCGGTGGGGTGGCGAAGGGCATCGTGGCGCGAGAGGTGGACGCTTTGGGTGGTGTGATGGGAAGGGCTACGGATGGTGCCAGGATCCACTTCCGCATGTTGAATCGTTCTAAGGGCCCGGCGGTATGGGGCCCGAGGGCCCAATGCGACAGGGGGCTTTATCCCCGGGGCGTCAGAACGGTCCTGGACGAGTTGGAACCGTTGGATCTTTTCCAGGAATTGGCGACGGGCCTGAAGATGGAGGGTGGGGAGGGGTTTGAGGTCGAGACCCGAGGAGGCCTCGTCTTTGCGGCTCAGGCCGTGGTCGTGACGACGGGGACCTTTCTGAGGGGGAAGATCCACGTCGGGGAGGGCGGCGGCGTCAGCGGTGGGCGAGCGGGGGAGGAGCCGTCGGTGGATTTGGCGGAGGCCCTGGAAGCAACCGGGCTGGAGGTTTCCAGGTTCAAGACAGGGACGCCTCCGCGTATCGACGGCCGGACCGTGGATTTCGATCGAGTGAGAGTCCAGGCTGGGGATCAGGAGGATTTCCGTTTCAGCCTCTATTCGGTTGAAGAGATCCCGGAGCAGCGACCGTGTTGGGTGACTTGGACAGATGAGGGCCTGCAGAAGGTGGTTCAGGAGAACCTGCAACGCAGCGCTCTCTACGGTGGGGAGATTTCGGGTCGGGGGCCCCGTTACTGCCCGTCCATAGAGGACAAGATCGTCAGGTTCCCCGACTCTCCGCGTCACCAGGTCTTCTTGGAGCCAGAGGGGCTGGAAACGCAAGAGCTCTATGTCAACGGACTCTCTACGTCGCTGCCGGCTGACGTCCAGCTCGCGTTTTTGAGGACGGTTCCGGGCCTGGAACAAGTAAGAATGACGAAGGTGGGGTACGCCATCGAGTACGACTACTTCCCTCCCCACCAATTGGCCCGGTCGCTGGAGGTGAAGAGCATTCCGGGACTCTTCTTCGGGGGCCAGGTCAATGGGACTACCGGTTACGAAGAAGCAGCCGGCCAAGGACTTATGGCAGGAGCCAATGCGGCCCTGAAGGTGCAGGGGCGGGATCCCTTCGTGTTGGAAAGAGACCAGGCATATATAGGAGTCCTCATCGACGATCTGGTGACCAAAGGTGTGGACGAACCCTATCGCCTGTTCACCTCCCGTGCGGAGTTCCGGCTGCTCCTCAGGCAGGACAACGCGTCTCGGCGCTTGGGGCCGGTGGCCAGGACCCTCGGCCTTTTGACTCAGGACCAGGCGGCAGCCCTCGACGATAGGCTGGAGAGGGAGGACGGGGTAAAGGGCTGGTTCCAGGAGACGGCTCTAGCTCCCGATTGCGTGAACCCACTTCTGGAGGGGGCTGAGGCCGGGAGCATTCGCGAGCCCATGCGGGCATCGGAGCTTTTGAAGCGGCCCGGGGTGCGGGCTTCCGAGCTGGCCAGGGCAGGAAAGGCTCCGTTCGCGGGAAGGGACATGGAGGACGCTCTGACGGCGGTGGAGGTGGAGGTCAAATACGCTGGTTATGTGGATCGGGAGTTGGAGCGGGCGGAACGGCTCCGAGAGCAGGCATCCTTCGTTTTGCCGAGGGGTCTGCCCTACCGGGAGTTCATCACCCTTTCTATCGAGGCCCGCGAAAAGCTGGAACGAATCCAACCCGGGACGCTGGCACAGGCGGGAAGGATCCCTGGCGTTTCACCCGCCGACCTGCAGAACCTCATGATGGAGGTGAGGCGCTGGCGCCGGGGGGCGTGAGCAGGACCGAATACGGAGGGCTGCGGCGGGCCGTTCCGGAACAAAAAGAGGGGGGCG
>JASFVN010000181.1:0-8790 GCA_050049805.1 Gemmatimonadota bacterium | reverse complement strand
CGGCTGAGACGGCGTCCCGTAGAGAGTTCTGCTGGTACAGGAATCCCGGGTTCGTTCCCTCTTCCACCTGATGCCAGTTTCCCCACTCCCCCACGATCAGGTCCACTCGTCCCCGGGGATCGTGCTCGTCCATGATGGCCGAGTGGCGTTCGATGAACTCCTCCATACGCATGGCCTTCTGCATCAACTCGAACCACTCGGCCTCACCGAACTCCGTGGCCTTGCCTTTGTTCTGCCAGGTGCCGACCACGGCGTAGTAGTGGAGGTCCAGGCCGTCGATGGTCCATCCTGCCTCCCGCATCAAGACCTCGGTCCAGTTGTAGTCGCCGGAATTGGGGCCGGTTGCCACTCGGTAAGGCCGAACTCCGCCGTAGGACCGGAGGAAGGTCTGGAAGCGCTTGTACACGTCGGCGTAGTGTTCCGGCGTCATGGAGCCCCCGCATCCCCAGCTCTCGTTCCCCACACCCCAGAAGGAGACGTTCCATGGCTCATCCCTTCCGTTGGCTTTCCTCTGGTCGGCCATGGGGCTCGTGCCGGGGAAGTTCACGTATTCCCACCACTCGGCCATCTCCCTCACTGTTCCGCTACCCACGTTCCCCACGATGAAGGGCTCCGTTTCCAGGCGGTCCGCCAGCTCCAGGAACTCATGGGTCCCGAAGCTGTTGTCTTCGGTGACCCCTCCCCAGACGGTGTTGACGATGGTGGGACGCTTCTCCCGGGGCCCGATCCCGTCCTTCCAGTGGTAGTAGTCGGCGAAGCATCCCCCGGGCCACCGCAGGTTCGGAATCTCGATCTTCTTCAGCGCCTCGATGACGTCGTCGCGGAGGTGCCACTCGCCGGTACCGGCCTTCGTCCAGAACCCGTCGTAGATGTCCCTACCCAGATGCTCGGCGAAGTGGCCATAGATGTGGCGGCTGATGGTGTCGGCCCCCTGGTCGGCGTGGATGACCAGGCTCAAAGGCTCGGCGGGATCTTCCTGGGCGAGAAGTCCTGGACCGGGTGCCGGGAAGAGGATCGGGAGTAGGAGGAGGAACGGAGCCGCTCTACTGAACATGGTCACACCTCCGGGCATCGACTCGAAGAGGCTGTTATTGTTTGTGGCCAGAGTGTAAGGTGCCGCCTTTCAGGTGTCGAGGCGAGATGCTGCCGAAAGGCGAGGTATTGGAGGTGCGAGATGAGATTCTGGCCGACCCGCGATTTCTCCCCGGCTCTTGCCCCAGTCTTGTTTGCCGTGCTGCTGGCCCTCCAGGGGTGTGACGGACGGGCTCCAGCGTCGGAAGAGACGAATGCCGCCGTTGTCTATACCCTGCGGTTTCCGGAACCCGAGACGCAGATGGCGGAGATCGAAGTGGAGGTGCCCACGAGCGGGTTGCAGGAGGCGGAGCTGATGATGCCCGTATGGTCTCCGGGCTTCTACCGGGTTCAGGATTACGCCAGCAAGGTCCAGGAGCTGACGGCTCGAACCTCCGACGGCCAGGAGTTGGCGGTAACGCACCCCAGGCCCAACCACTGGCAGGTGGAGACCGGGGGCGAGTCGGAGATTCTGGTGAGCTATAGGCTTTATTGCCCCGACAGCTTTGTCACCACGAACTGGGTCTCTCCGGACCTCTTGGTGCTGAACGGCGGGGCTACCTACATAACGCCGGCCGGCCAGGGAAAACACCGGTTCGAGGTCTGGATCGAACCGGCGCCCACCTGGAGTGGTGTGGCCACCGGCCTCCCGGAGCTGCCCGACGCGAGCCCGTACAACTACTGGGCCGACGACTACGACACCCTGGTAGACGCCCCCATCGTTGCCGGTGACCTGGAGGTGACCACCTTCCTGGTGGACGGGGTCGAGCACCACCTGGTGGATGTGGGGGAGAAGGAGGGCTGGGACTCGCACCGGGCCTCGGAAGACCTCCAGGACATCGTGGAGGAAACCCTTCCTCTGTGGGGGGAGCTTCCCTATGAAAAGTACGTCTTTCTCAACGTGTTCAGGCGGGGGGGAGGGGGGCTGGAGCACGAGAACTCCACGCTCCTCACCACCAGTGCCCGGGCCATGGCCACTCCGGATGGGTATCGGGGATGGCTCTCCTTTGCCTCCCACGAGTATTTCCACGCCTTCAACGTCAAGAGGCTCAGGCCTATCGAGCTGGGGCCCTTCGACTATGAAGCCCCGCCCCGGACCTCCAGTCTTTGGCTCTCGGAAGGCGTCACATCCTACCTGGGCGACCTCTTCGTGGCACGGGCCGGGCTCATGAGCCGGGAGGAGTACCTGGCCTCTCTCTCTTCGGTGATTCGGCGCCTCCAGGAATCGCCAGGCCGGCTCCTTCAGAGTCTCGAGCAGTCGTCCCTGGAGGTCTGGACCAACAGCAACTCCGGGGTGGGGGCGGCCCCCACCACCGTCAGCTACTACGTGAAAGGGCAGGTGGTGGGGTTCCTCCTGGATGCCAGGATTCGGACGGCTACGAACGGTGAGCGGACCTTCGAAGACTTCATGCGCCTGGCCTATCAGCGGTACGGCGGAGAACGGGGGTTCACGCCGGAGGAGCTTCAGGCGACGGCGGAGGAGGTGGCCGGCGTTGGCCTGGGAGAGTGGTTCGGCACGGCCCTGGCCTCCACCCGGGAGCTGGACTATACGGAAGCTCTCGAGTGGTTCGGCCTCGGGTTCGCCGAGGATTGGGGCCTGGAAGTACTGGAGCTTCCGTCACAGGCCCAGCAGGAACATCTTGCGGCCCTTCTCGCCCCGGCCTACCCCGACGGGTAGGTGGCCGGGGGCACCATAATCTCTCCGAGCTCGCTGGCCCATCGCTGATTAAAGGCGGGCACCTCGGTACCGATGATGGTGTCGAAAGCTTCCGCCCCGGCGGCCAGCTCTGCTTCGATGTTCGCCAGCCACTCCAGGGCTGCGTCGGTGGGGCGGTACTCTGCCCCTCCCTGAACGTCCCCGGCTCCCAGGGCCACCTCCCCCGAAAGCCAGATGTATTGCATGTAGACCTTGTAGGCCTCCACGTACCACTTGTCGTCGGAGTGGAGGTCGGTGGTGGAGAGGAAGTGCAGCTCTGCCTCATACATCTTCTGGGCCAGCTCCGCCAGAGCCTCCCGGGCCCCGGGGCCTCCTGCCCCCGAAGCCAGGAGGTCTTCAATTTGTTTTCGCATGATTTCCAAACGGTTGATCATGTCCACCGTCCGGTTCATGCCGTCCCGGATCCGGATCTGGGTACGGGTAGAGGCAGCCATGTCCTCGTTAGACGTGGGGACGTAGGGGTCTTTGAGGACTGTGAATGGTCTCACCTGGCTTTGCCCGTTCGCGGTGATCCGAACGGAGTACTCCCCGGGGCTGGCAATGGGCCCTCGCCTCTGGGGCCCACTGATTCCCCAGTGGATGATGGGGCGGGTTTCCTCCCCCAGGAACCGGGCCTCCTCCCAGATGTGGGGGTTATAAGGTGGAATGGTCCGGAGCTCCACCTGGGCCGGACCCTCGTACATCAGGTCCCACCGGGTTGTGTTGAGACCGGATCGGCCCTGGGTTTCCATGGTCCGGATCAGTTCGCCTTCCTCGTCTTGGATATGGAAGGTGACGGGGCCTGCGGCCGCGGGGGAGAGAGAGTAGAGGAACTCGGCGCTTCCGCTCCTGGCCTCCCGGAAACCGGGACGGGGAGCGTAGAGGAAGACCTCGGCTTCGGACGGGACCTGGTCGGCCTGCTCGAGGCGGGTGATGTCCCGGAGAACGAAGAGACCCCGGCCGTACGTGGAGATCACCACGTCGTGATAACGCGGCTCCACCATGATCCAGCTTACGGGAGCGGCGGGCAGGGCGTCCTGGAGCTGGGTCCAGTGCTCCCCGTCGTCCATGGTGTAGTAGAAGCCGTGGCCCGTTCCCGCGAACAGCATCCCTTCCCGATTCGGGTTCTCCGCTAGGGAGAGGGCGTAGTCCAAGGGGTGACCTCGAGGGATGTCGCCGGTGATCTCGGCCCAGTTTTCCCCGTAATCCGTCACTTTGAACAGGTAGGGGATGTTGTCACCCATGAGGTGATAGTCCACCACCACGTAGGCGGTTCCAGCATCGAAAACCGACGGCTCGATCTTCCGGATGGTCCCCCACTCCGCCAACCCCTGGGCGTTGTCGGAAATCCGGGTCCAGTTGTCCCCTCCGTCCCGCGTTATCCAAACGAGCCCGTCGTTGGTACCGGACCAGATGAGCCCCTGCTCCAGCTTGGATGGAGCGATGGCGAACACCACTTCCCCATAGAACTGGCCCAGGTTATCTCCGATGGCCAGAGGTGGATCGGACCCGGGGATTCCTCCAGACCAGGCGATACGATCTGGATCCTGGGTGGAGAGGTCCGGGGAGATGACGTCCCAGCTCTGCCCCTGGTCCCTGGTTCGGAAGATGACGTTGCACCCGTAGTAGACCGTCTCGTCTTCGAAGGGATCGATGGCCAGCGGGGGTGTCCAGTGGCAGCGGTACTTCAATCCCATGGGCTCGTGGTCCAGGATATGCTTCCACGGGCTCACCGAGCGGGCCGAGCCGATCCTGTTGTCGAATCGGGTCACCTGGTTTCCATAGCAGCTGGCCCAGATGATGTCGGGATTGCCCGGGACTGGGATGGTGAAGCCTGACTCGCAGCCGCCGATGCCCGCCTGCCAGGCGTCGGTGTCGTTCCGGAACCCTCCGCCTCCTCTTCCTCCGAATCCCCCCCGGCCGGCCTCGGGAGCACCCCTCCGCACGCCGAACCCCACCAGGGCCTCTGGGTCCGAATAAGCCGGAACGTTCTCCACCTCGACCGGTGTGTCGCTGGGGCCCCGCATGGTACCGTCGTCCTGACGGTTGCTGTAGATCCAGTAGGGCACCTGGTCGTCGATCCAAACGTGGTACATCTGCCCGTTCGGGAGCCTGTACCTGGCGTAGCTGTCTCCGTGGTCCACGGTCCGTCCAGCGCCTCCGTCCCCGGTGACGGCCCAATGGGCGCCGTCGGTGGGGTCCATCCACACGTCGTGGCAGTCCCCGCATCCCCCTGCCCGGAGAGGCCATGTGAGGCCACCGTCCACCGACCGGTGGGAGCTGGAGTTCATCACCACCACCTCGTCGGCGTTCTCCGGGTTCACGGCGATCCGGATGTAGAAGCCGGCTCGCCCGATGAGGGTCCGGTCCCAGCTCACCACCCTCCAACTCCGCCCTCCGTCGTCGGAGCGCCACACCGAGCCCTGGGCGGCAGTCTGGATCAGGGCGTACACCCGGTCCGAATCCGATGGGGCGACGGCCACGTCGATCTTTCCCACCGGCGAGCGGGGAAGACCGTGCTCTTCCCCCAGGCGGGTCCAACTATCACCCCCGTCTCGGGTCACGAACACCCCGCCTCCTGGGCCGCCGGAGTGCATCACCCAGGTCTGCATCCAGGTGTCCCAGGTCCCGGCGAAGAGGATGTCGGGATTGTTGGGATCCATGGCCAGCCCGGAGCAGCCGGTGTCCTCGTCGACGAACAGGACTCGCTCCCAGCTTTCGCCCCCGTCCCGGGTGCGGAAGACACCTCTCTCCTGCTGAGGCCCAGTGACCAGACCCAGGGCACAAGCGAAGACCGTGTTGGGGTCCCGGGGATGAATGACGATTCGTCCGATGCGCCCAGTCTCTTTGAGGCCCATGTGGGTCCAACTCTCACCGCCATCGACGGATTTGTAGATTCCGTCTCCCCAGACGTCGGCGTCCCGGATGGCCCATGCCTCACCGGTCCCGGCCCAAACGATGTTGGGATCGGAAGTCGAGACCGCCAGAGAGCCTATGGCCTGAACGGGCTGCTCGTCGAAGGTGGGCCTGAAGGTTTGGCCGGCATCGGTGGTTTTCCATACTCCACCGGAAGCGGACCCGAGGAAATACGTGTTGCGATCCCCGGGGATCCCGGCCACGGCCGAGAACCGGCCGGAGCTGGGAGGTCCGATGTATTCCCATCGCAGAGGCCCGGGTTGCGCGGCCTGGGGAGCTCCTCCTCCAAAGCCTTGGCCGTGGAGGACGGAAGGAAGGGCGAGGACGAGGCCCAGAGCCAAAGACATGGTCGGTCGGTTGATTCGCCCCATCATGGAATCTCCTTCTGATTATCGGATCACTCCGAAGCTGGCATCTCTCTTTCCAGCTCCGTCCTGGTGACGGCGGGCCACTACTCCTGTCCGTAGTAGGCGCCCTTTCCGTGCTTTCTGAGGAAGTGTTTCTCCACAAGCTCCTCGGGGGGACGGATCTGGGCTGCGTGGAACGATCTCAGGTCCGCGTCCATCCGAGCTACGAACTCCAGGACAATAGAATGCTTCACAGCTTGGTGGGCGTCATCCCCCCAGGTGAAGGGTCCATGGCTCGCCACCAATGCCGCCGGAACCTCCATGGGCTGGAGGCCCTTGTCCTGAAAGGCTTCCACGATGACGAGACCGGTGTTCTTCTCGTAGTCCCCTTGGATCTCCTCCGGTGTGAGATCCCGCGTTACAGGGACATCGCCTCGGAAGAAGTCGGCGTGGGTGGTTCCCATGCAGCGCACCGGGAGGCGAGCCTGAGCCAGGGTGGTGGCGGCCTGGGAGTGGGTGTGGGCGATGCCTCCACAGGGGAAGGCCCGGTAGATCTCCAGGTGGGTGGGCGTGTCCGAGGATGGACGAAGCTCTCCCTCCAGGGTTTCCCCGGTCTCCAGGGAGACCGGCACCATGGCCTCGGGTGTCAGCTCACCGTAAGGCACACCACTGGGCTTGATGAAGAGGACGCCAGCCTCCCGGTCCACGCCCGAGACGTTCCCGAAGGTGTCCAGGACGAGGCCCGATTCCACCAACTCCATGTTGGCCCGGTACACCTGCTCCCGGAGATCGCCTGAAGCGCCGCTCATGAGTCTTCTCCGGCGGCCCCGGCACCGGCCGCGTTTCCGGCCGCGGCGTCGACCTCATCTCCAGCCGTGGCACCTACGACCCGGCCCCGGAGGTCCAGGAGGCGTTTCATGAGGGAGGGGAAGTCAGCCCGGTCCGTCCCCACGCCTCCGAAGGCATCGTGCAGCTCCAGGTACATTCCGTACAGTTCGTCATAGACCGCCCGGGCCTCCGGACGCGGATCGAACCGTTTCTCCTTCAGGGAGGTCATGGCGCCCTGTGAATCTCCGAAAGTGTCGTAACCTCCGGCCGCTCTACCCGCCGCAACCGCAGCGGAGATGGCCGCTCCGAGAGCGGGGGTTTGGGGGGAGCCGGCGATGAGCATGGGGCGCCCCAGGACGTCGGCGTAGATCTGCATGAAGAGGTCGTTCTTCTCGGCGATTCCGCCGCAGTTCACCACCCGGTCAACCGGAATCCCGTATTCGGTCATGCGCTCCACAATGGCTCGGGCCCCGAAGGCCGTGGCCTCCATGAGGGTTCGGTACACCTCGGCCCGATTCGTATGGAGGGTCTGGCCCAGGAGGAGCCCTGTGAGTCGAGGATCCACCAGGACCGTCCGGTTCCCGTTGTTCCAGTCCAGGGCCAGAAGCCCGGTTTCCCCGGGCTCGAGGCGGGCCGCCCTGGCCGAAAGCTCTTCATGAAGGTATTCCTCCCCCTCGCACACCTCCTCCACCCACCAGCGGAGGATATCCCCCACGGCGGACTGGCCCGCTTCGATGCCGTAGAAGTCCGGCAGGACGGACCCGTCCACGATCCCGCAGATGCCCGGGACGTCCTCCAGCTCTTCCTCCCGGGAGACCACGGCGATGTCGCAGGTGGAGGTTCCAATGATCTTGACCAGAGTGCCCTTCCGGATCCCTGCACCCACGGCCCCGTAGTGGGCGTCGAACCCGCCCATGGCCACGGGGATCCCCTGGGGCAGCCCCAGGGTGTCGGCCCACCGCGGCGTCAGTGTCCCGGCGGGCCGGTCGGGAGGATGGGCTTCCTCGTATAGGCGGTCCCTCAGCTCTGCCAGCCGCGGGTCCAGGCGGCGAAGGAATTCCTTGGATGGTAGACCGCCCCAGGCCCGGGAGTACATGGCCTTGTGGCCGGCGGCGCACACGCACCTCGGAATGTCCCCGGGAGTCCGGACGCCCGTGAGGACCGCCGGGATATAATCCGCCAGCTCCACCCAGCTGCTGGCAGCCTGAAACACGTCGGGCGCCACCTTCAGGCATCGCCAGATCTTGGACCAGAACCACTCCGACGAGTAGGTGCCGCCGATGACGGCCAGGTACTCCGGAGCGTGTTCCCGGGCCATGGAGGTGATGGCGGCGGCCTCCTCCGCTCCGGTGTGATCCTTCCAGAGCCAGGCGTGGGCGGCAAGATTCCCCTCCCACTCCGGGTCCGAACCGAGGGGCCGGACTTCTTCGTCCACGGGAAGGGGGGTGGAGCCGGTGGTATCCACACCGATGCCGATGATGGCGTTCGGCTCGAAGCCGGGGGTCCCTTCGGCGTCCTTCAGGGCCCTCGACACCGATTCCTTCAGCCCCAGCAGGTAATCCCCGGGGTGCTGGCGAGCCAGGTGATGGTCCCGGGGATCCAGGAGGATGCCGTCTTCCCCGGACGGATAGTCGAAAACGTGGGTGCCGACGGTGGCTCCGTCGGCGCAATTCACGACGACCGCCCGGACGGAGTTGGTGCCGAAGTCCAGACCGATGGTGAAAGCGCTCATGCAATCGCCTCGAGTTTTGTGTTACTTGCCCTTATCAACCCCTGAAGTACAGGTAGGCCATGAGAATCATGACTAGGACCGCAGCGGACCCCAACACGTCTCGCCGACTCCAACTGGCCCGGGATTCGGCCCGGTGCTCGTCGGTGACGGTGGCGAAGGTGAGGCCCGAGATTTTCTCGTAGGAAGGCTCCGAGGTCGCG
>JASFVN010000180.1:0-8807 GCA_050049805.1 Gemmatimonadota bacterium | reverse complement strand
CACCGCCACCAGGACGCCTTCGTTCGCCACATAGAGAGGATCCAGCCCCAGGAGCTCACAGGCTCCCTCTACCGGTGGGGGAATGGGCATGGATCCGTTTCGGAGAAGGATCCCGGTGTTGGAGGCGGCGGCCATCTCGTTCAGGGCGCTGGCCACCCCCCCCCGCGTCGGATCCCTGAGAGCGTGGACACCGGTCCCGATCGCTCTCAGGAGAGTCCCGGCCAGGTCATGGAGGGAAGCGGTGTCGCTTTCCAGCTCGGTCTCCAGCTTCAGCTCCCCCCTTGCGGAAAGGATGGTGATGCCGTGGCGTCCGATGGGTCCACTCACGACGATCCGGTCCCCCGGCTCTATCCGGGCAGGTGTGGGATCGATGCCTGGGGTCCGCACACCCAGACCGGTGGTGTTGATGAACATTCCGTCGGCTTTTCCCCGCTCCACCACCTTGGTGTCACCGGCTACAAGAGTCACACCCGCCGCCAGAGCTGCCTGGGACATGGATCGCAGAATCCGATCCAAAAGCTGGAAGGGCAGGCCCTCCTCCAGGATGAACCCCGCCGTCAGGAACCGGGGAACGGCTCCCATCATGGCCAGGTCGTTTACGGTCCCGTTCACAGCCAGGCTGCCGATGTCGCCCCCCGGGAACTCCAGGGGTGACACAACGAACGAATCGGTTGAAACCACGAGCGCGTGATTGGCCTCTCCTCCATCCCAGGTGAGGATCGCACCGTCCTCCATCCGCCGGAGCCACTCGTTGTCGAAGGCATTCAGGAACCGGCTTTGAACCAGATCGGCCGTAAGCCGCCCGCCGGATCCGTGACCGAGCTGGATCCTATTCCCTGAAGGTCCGGGCGCCGGGCATGAAGGGCCGGCATAGGAATCGATGTTCTTCATGTCCCCTCCTTCCGTCGACCGGAACGGTAGTAGGCCGCACACGCCCCCTCCGACGACACCATGGGGGCTCCCATGGGGGATTCGGGTGTGCACGCGGTGCCGAAGTGCGGGCACTCCGTGGGCTTCAGAAGCCCCCGAAGAACGCTCCCGGCTCGGCACCGGGAAGATTCCGGGGTTTCGACCCCGCTGAGGTCGAATCGGTACTCCGCATCCAGGTCCCTGAACTCTTCCCTCATCTCCAGACCACTGGCGGGTATGAGGCCGATCCCCCTCCACTCCCGGTCTCCGACCTGGAAGACCCGCCGTAGAATCTCACGGGCCCGGGAGTTCCCTTCCCGGCGGACCGATCGGACGTACTGGTTTTCCACCTCGTGGCGTCCCTCCTCCAGTTGTTCCACCGCCATGAGTATCCCCTGGAGAAGATCCACCGATTCGAATCCGGTTACCACGATGGGGACCCTGAACTCGGAGGCCAGCGGAAGATACTCCTCCCAGCCCATGACGGTGCAAACGTGGCCTGCCGCCAGAAAAGCCTCCACCCGGTTGTCCGGGGATTCGAGAATGGCTCGAATGGCCGGGGGTACGGTCACATGGGAGACGAGGACGCTGAAATTCGTCACGCCCAGCTGTCGGGCTCGCCAAATCGCCATGGCGTTGGCCGGTGCCGTGGTCTCAAATCCCACCGCGAAGAAGACCACCTCCCGATCAGGGGTTTTCCGGGCCAATTCCAATGCGTCCAGCGGAGAGTAGACCACCTGCACGTCACCTCCCCGGGCCCGGACTTGAAGCAGGCTATCGTCGCTCCCCGGGACCCGGAGCATGTCCCCGAAAGAAGTGAGAATTACCTTCGGATCCTCTGCCAGGAGGAGTGCCTGATCGATCTTGGCAACCGGCGTCACGCAGACAGGGCACCCGGGGCCATGGATCAACTCCACGGCACCCGCGAGGGCTTCGTCGATTCCCTGGCGTATCAGCGTGTGGGTCTGCCCTCCGCAGATCTCCATGATGACCCGGGGGCTCGACACCCGATCCCGAATCCGCCGCAGGAGGACTCGGGACACCCTCGGGTCCCGGTATTCCGTGAGGTATTTCATGGACGGGGGCCCGGCAAATCCCCTTGATCCTCGTCGGGAGAAGGGGCGTCCGGAGGAGCTGCCTCGGACTCCCCGTCCAGGAATCCCGTCTCCCCCATCTCCTCGAGAAGGCGGAAAGTGCGCTGGGCTTCCTCGGCGGCGATCTTGGCAATGGCGAAGCCGACATGCACGATCACGTAGTCACCGACAGTGGCTTCGTCGGCCACGTACGCGAGACACACCTCCCGGCGAACACCACCGAAATCCACGACCCCCATTGGGAGTTCTCCGTCCTCCCCGACCTCCACGATCATCCCTGGAATTCCAAGACACATGATGCCCTAGAGCCCCCTTTCCTCCGATTCCGGAGCAGCGAGATCGAAAGCGGTGTCTCCACCGCCGGCTCGGGTCCTTCCACCATCTTCGGACAGCATCCGAGCCGCAGCCACCGCAGCCTGGCCGTAGCTGATGGCCCCGTCGTTGGGTCCCAGAGCCTCTGGAACCAGCACGCGCAGACCCTTTTTCTCCAACTTCTCCCGAATCATCTGCAGGAGAAGGGCGTTCTGGAAGACCCCTCCTGAAAGGACGACGGTATTCAGCCCCTCGGCTCCACAGACCTCCTCGGCAAGCCCGGCGCTGGTTCGGGCCACAGCGCCGTGGAAAGCTCTGGCCAGGGCGTTCAAAGGGGAGCCCGTCCGGCGGAGCCTTCCCATGGCCGAAAGGAGAGGCAGGGGGTCCATGACGTGGGTGCCTTCCGGGTCCTTTTCCACTGGGAAGGGCAGGATGAGGGCCTCGGCGGCCCCCCCGCCGTCGAGGCCGGCGGCAGCTTCCAACTCCATGGCGGCCTGACCCTCGTAGGAGGAGCGGCGGCGAAGGCCCAGGACGGCGGCCGCTGCATCGAACAGCCGTCCCATGGACGAAGCCAGGGGGGCGTTGAAGCCCGTTTCCGCCTGCCTGGCCACGACCTCGAGGTCTCTGGAAGGGACGTCGGAGAAGGCGAGCTGGAAATCTTCTTCGCAACCGGGTTCGAGGGAGAGATACCCAAGGGCCGTCCGCCAGGGGTTCCGGACGGCCGTCTCGCCACCCGGAAGGGGAGCATACCGCATCCGGCCTGCTCTCCGGTACGACTCCAGGTCGGCCACCAGGATCTCGCCCCCCCACACGCACCCGTCGTCACCGTACCCGGTGCCGTCGAAAGCCAAGCCCACCGCAGGGCCCACCTCCCCGCGTTCGGCCAGTACCGCAGCCAAGTGAGCGTGGTGGTGCTGCACCGCCATGACCTCCCCCAAGCCCAGGGTCCGGGCGAATTCGTGGGCCAGCCTCGTCGACAGGTAACCGGGGTGCAGGTCCCGAACCACCACCTCAGGATCGATCCGGAAAAGTCGCCGGAATCGGTTTACGGCCTCCTTGAAATGCCCGAGGGTCTCCACCGTCTCCAGGTCCCCGATGTGCTGGCTGACGTAGACCTCCCTCCCATGGACCAGGGCGAAGGTGTTCTTGAGGTGTGGGCCCACTGCCAGGAGAGTTTTCGGAGAGAGCAGCGGAAGCGGGAGAGGAAGAGGAGCGAATCCCCTGGCCCGGCGGTGAATGAGGGTTACGCCGTCCACCACCTGAACCACCGAGTCATCACACCGGGCCACGATCTCCCGATCGTGAAAGAGAAATCCATCCACCAAGGGCCCAAGTCGATCCCTGGCTTCCCAATTCCTGGCGGCGATGGGCTCTTCGGAGAGGTTTCCGCTGGTCATGACCAGGGGTGTCGCCACTTCCTCCAGCAGGAGGTAGTGCAGTGGCGTGTAGGGAATCATGACCCCCACCCGAGCCAGGTTGGGGGAAATGGAGGGAGCCAAGGGGGATGGATCCTGCTCTGGGAGAAGGACGATGGGACGCTCCGGGGAGGTCAGCAGGCGCTCCTCTTCTCCGCTCAGCTTCCCCACCTCCTTGGCGCCTTCCAGACCCCGAACCATTATGGCCAGCGGCTTTTCCTCGCGCCCCTTCCTCTCCCGCAGGCGCTTGACCGCCCCGTCGTTGGTGGCGTCAACAGCCAGATGAAATCCGCCCAACCCTCGAAGGGCCAGGATGCCGCCGGCCCGAAGCAGGCGTCCGGCCGCCTTCAGAGCCTGATCCCCTTCCTCCCGGATTTCGGTCCAGTCTCCCGTCCCTTCCGCCGCCTCCTCTGCCTTGAAGCCCGGGCCAAACTTCCGGGGATCGACCCCCTCGTACCAGATGGCGGGGCCGCATGCGGGGCAACTGTTGGTTTCGGAGTGACAGCGGCGGTCTTTAGGATCCAGGTACTCCTCCTCGCAGTCCGGGCACTGGGAAAAGGCCGACATGGAGGTTCGTTCCCGGTCGTACGGCATGCCCTCGATGACCGTGAAGCGGGGTCCGCAGTCGGTGCAGGTGATGAAGGGATATCTGTACCGGCGGTTCAACGGATCGAGGAGGTCAGCGAGGCATTGGGGGCAGACGGACACATCCGGGGAGACCGGCAGGCGCCCCTTTTCTTCCAGATCCGAAGGGAGAACACGGAAACCCGCCTCCGGTTCGGAAGCAGCCTCCCGGACCTCCAGCTCCTCGATGCGTGCCAGCGGCGGAGCCTCGGCCCGCAAGGCCTGGAGGAATCGATCCAGAGACTCCTTCGGACCTTGGGCGCGAACGCGGACGGTGCCGGCTTCGTTACGAACCCAACCGGAGAGGCCCATGCGAAGGGCGAGCCTCTGGACGAAGGGCCGAAAGCCCACTCCCTGGACCACGCCCCGTACGCGGATCTCCAGGCCCGCGTTCCTCTCAATCACGCCAACGCTTCTCCCCTTCCAGGCACCTCACGGACGACCCGTTCCACCCCTCCACTCCCCCCCGGCCCGACAGTTTACCTCGTCTGGAAGGTGATGGGGAGGGAGATCCAGACCGGCATCCCTCAGGAGAGGCGAAGCCTATGTCCAAGAAAGCTCAGCCCGCAATTCCAGGAAATCGTGGATTCTACCTAGTGTGGTCGTGGCTTCCCAATCGCCCACTCTCATTCGACATTCCGACTGTTCTCAGGTCGGGATGTCGAAGCCTCCTCCGGGGGCCAAGGGACGAACATGGCAATCCTTCTCTCCGTAATCGGACTCGGGCTATTGATCCTCGGCGGCGAGGTCCTGGTCCGAAACGCCGCCGGTCTGGCTCTGAAAGCCGGCATGTCTCCTCTGTTCGTAGGGCTGACGGTTGTGGCCATGGGAACGAGCAGCCCGGAGCTGGCCGCCTCCCTAGGCGCAGCATTCAACGGCCTGGGAGGCCTGGCCTTGGGGAACGTTGTCGGCTCGAACATCGCGAACATCGGACTTGTCCTCGGGCTCGCCGCCCTCGCCCGACCCCTGGACGTGAAGCCCCGGTTGGTCAGGTGGGACCTACCCCTGATGATCGTGGCCTTGATCGCACTTTTTCTGATGCTTTCCGATCGGTTCCTTGGGCGTCTGGAGGGCTCGTTCCTCGCCGCGGGCTTGGTCGCGTACGTCGTAATCAGCGCCACCCTATCCAGAAAACCGAGGGATAAGGGCCCCGGAGATTGGAAAAAAAGGGAACCCAGGCCGGCCGGCCACCTGTGGGCTCCCCTTCTCGGAGTGGGCCTGGGTTTGCTGTTGCTGGTCTACGGGGGACGGATCCTTGTTCAGGGAGCCGCCTCCGTAGCGGCGGAATTCGGGGTGACCGATGCCATGATCGGACTGACGGTGGTCGCGGTCGGGACCAGCCTGCCCGAGCTGGTCACATCGTTGATTGCTGTCGCGAAGGGCCACCATGACATCGCATTGGGAAACGTCGTCGGTTCGAACCTCTTCAACACGCTGTTCGTTCTAGGGGTCACGGGTTCCGTCACCCCCGTGGGAAGCAGCAGCGTGCGGTTTGGGGATCTGGTAGTGATGATGGGAATGAGCGTTCTGCTCCTTCCATTTCTCTGGACCCGGAGCCGACTGGGAAGGTGGGAAGGCGGATTGCTCTTCGTTGCGTACATCGCTTACACCGCCTGGGTTGTGGCTCGTTGAGGGCCGTACGGCTCTGTCAGAGGTCTCCAACCAATCCCAAGCCCGGGTTCGCCGACGGAAAAAGTGTCCCTTCCTTGAGGATGACCGACCCTGTGGCCGGGTCGTCCAGCAGATCCAGATGGCCATCCAAATCGGCATACGCCACGTTGGGCCGGGCCAGGGCGAAGTGAAGTCCGGCGGCGATAGCCAGCGCCGACTCATCCATACACCCCACCATAGCCTCCAATCGGGCCGCCCGGGCCACCGCGTTGATGGCCAGGGATTCGTGAATACCTCCCACCTTCATGAGCTTGATGTTCACCATGTCCGCCAGGTCCCGGCGGGCTATCCGAAACGCGTCTCGGAGGGTGAGGAGGCTTTCGTCCGCCATCACCGGCAGATGAACAGACCGTGTGACCTGGCCGAGTAGCCCGGGTTCCCCAGCCGGCGTCGGTTGCTCCAGCACCTCGAGCTTGACCTCACGTGTCTTCTCGACGAACCTCACGGCTTCCTCGTAGGAATACCCCTGGTTGGCGTCGAAGCGAATCTCTACGCCGGCCCCCACCGCTTCCCGCACCCGTAGGACCCGCTCCACGTCATCTTCGACCTCTTTTCCCCCCTTTACCTTCAGGCATCGGAACCCTCTGGCCACGTGGTCCCGGGCCCGCCGGACCGTCTCGTCGGCCGGCTGGATTCCAATGGTGATGCTGGTCCGGATGCGATCCCGGAAACCCCCGAGCAGCCGCCACAGAGGCAAGCCGGCCACCTTCCCAAGAAGGTCGTGAAGGGCCATGTCCACAGCGGCCGTGGCCGAGGAGTGGCTGGCCATGGGCTCCCTCAGCGCCGTGAGGATCCGAACATATCGCAGGGGATCGGCTCCCTTGAGAATTGGTTCGGCAACCTCCCTGAGTATGGCCAGCACGGTCTCAGGGCTCTCACCCGTCACTGCCTCGTCCGGGGCAGCGCAGCCGTATCCTCTGAGCCCGGAGGTGGTCTCGAGGCGCAGGAAGACATTGGTGGCCGAGTCCACGGTCTCGTAGGCGATGGTGTAGGGCTCAGCCATCTGCAGATCCACCGCCCAGGACTCCACTGAACGAATTCTCATTTCAGGTTCTTCTCTGGTGGATCTCGGCCAGTGTCAACGACTTCAGGGTCTCCACGAAGGTCACCATATGCCCGATCATGATTTCCCAGAACTCCATGCCCTTTTCCGGCGTGGCCCGGGTCGGATCGCCAAGCACGCCGCTGGGGGAGATTCGGGACGTATGGGCATACCATTCCACGCCGTACTCGGAGCTGAAATCGAGGTAGCGACTGGAGAAGCGGGGCACGAATCTCTTCGCCTTTTTCATGTCCACAAGTTCGGGGCGAATGGCCAGGGTCGTGCTGGTCTCCACTTCCCCGGCGTGGAGATCGGGCCGGGTGTCGGTGAGTTTCTCTACGTCCGCGTCGCTGGTTTCCCCAGTGTCGACGCAGGTGAAGATTTGAGCGTCCCTGTTGATCATCTGGGCGGCGAATTGGAGGGCCGGCATGTTCCCCCCGTGCCCGTTCACGATGACGAGCTTGTTGATCCCGTTTCGCGCGGCACTCATTCCCACTTCATAGACGAGCTGGGACAAGGTGTCCGGGCCCACACTCACCGTCCCCGGAAAATCCTGATGGTGATAGGAAACGCCATAGGGGATGGAGGGGAGCACCATGGGCCGGGGCTCCCGGCACCTCTCCGCCACCCTGTGACAAAGGTATTCCGCGTCGAAAGTGTCGGTGTCCAACGGAAGATGCGGTCCATGCTGCTCGATGGCTCCCACAGGGAGCATTGCTACGTCGACCTCGCCAAGCCGCCGTTCGGCATCGGGCCAGGTGAGCTCGCCCCAGAAGTAATCCCGGGCTCCCGTGGATAATCCTTTTTCCCCGCCCCCCTCGTCCGTCCTGGTCCCGTCCACCCCTGGGGGTTCGAAACGGTAAGGCCTCGAGAGGAAGTCGGGAGCGAAGACGTCGAAGGGTAACCACACCCTTCCAGACCGTAACAGGCATCCCTCCGCATGTTCCAGAAGGAGTGAGTAGAGTGGGCGTCTGAGAGAACGGGGGATCCCGTGCACCGGAGACCTCTGAGATTCAAACCGTAGAGACATCACCTCAGGATTGGCGTGTAGACCTTGACCCGGGCCAGCGTCCTCGTCCCCGAGGTACCCCCCCTGTGAAAGGAGCCATAGCGTGTGCTGAGCAACGGGAGCCTCTTGATGAACGCCGCCCTTTTCCATGACGTCCTTCACGCACCGGGTTACCTGCTCCTGGGTGTAACCACACCGGGTCGGGTCTCCGCCCAACGCCACCAGCATGGAGACCACTCGACGGCATTTTTCGCACTTTCCGCAAGGAAAGACTCGGTCGTCTCGAATCGACGCGGCGTGGCAGGACACCTGGTGTCTTTGTAGCTCCGGGTAGCGCTCCAGGAGCACCTTCAACCCGAGCAGCTCCGAGAGGGGACGGAGGAGAGAGAACTGGGCCAGGTTCCACCCCTTCTTGCGGAAATAGAGGGACATGGCGTTGTCGAAGTACCGGCTCTGGTCGTAAAGGCCTCCATAATGCCGAATCCCCCGATGAACGGCGTTCAGGGTCGTGTCATACTCGTCTCCGATGACCAGCCGGCCCAGGCCCCTCTTTCGCACCACTGGCAACACGCCGAACAGGAAGACCGCAACGGTCCACAGGCGGATAGGATAGTCGTCGGCCCTCACGTCCTGGAAATCGGGCCGTACGAAGGGCAGTCGCCTGAGCATCCAAACGAACACGCGGTCGGCCGAGGTCCAAACGCGGACCGTGCGGGAGGGGGCAACTGCCT
>JASFVN010000179.1:0-8889 GCA_050049805.1 Gemmatimonadota bacterium | reverse complement strand
GGGTTGGACGCCCGCATGGCAAGGCTGAAGGCATCGGAGATCGAGGTGCACCGCCTGGCGGCCGACGCTCAGGCGAAGAACGCCCTCTCTGGCCTCAAGGCCGTCTTGAATCTGTCGGATGACACCGAGTTGATCCTTACGGACGACCTTTCGCATCTCTCGGCTCCTTCAGCCTGCGCCGAACCGGCTCTGGCAGGCCGCTCCGATACCGTAGAGTGCTCCTGGGATCAACGGGGGGACCTCCAGGCCTACGCTGCCGGTGTGGAGGCCGCCTCCAAAGGGGTGAAGAAGGCATGGGCTTCCCAACTCCCTGCGGTGGCTGCTTTCGGAGCCCTGGGGCATTACGCCAAGGACGCCCCCTTCGGAGACGGATCAGGTGATTGGACCTTCGGCATCGGGGTATCCTGGAACCCGTTCAACGGCCTTTCCGGTGTGGGTGCTGTCCGGGCGGCCAAAGCCGAGAAGGCGGCGGTGGAAGCGGAGCGGAGCGCCGCGTTCAGGCAGGCGGAGGTGGAAGTCCTCCAAGCCAGTCGAATGTTGGAGGCTGCACGGCGGGGGGCCCAGGTGGCGGCCCGGGCGGCAGAAGAAGCCCAGGTAGCTCTGGAACAGGCCCAGGCCCGTTACACCTCTGGCACGGCCCCCATTACCGAGCTGCTGGACGTTCAGGCAGCCTTTACCAATGCAACACTTTCAGAAATGTCCGCCCGGCGGGACTTGCTTCTCGCCCATGCGGCTCTGGACCTCGCATACGGAGTCTTCGATCGATGAAAACTGGAATCGCACTTCTCGGTATGGCGGCTTTTTTGACCGCCTGTGGCAGCGGCCACTCGTCTGACGAAACGCATGCTGGACCGTCCGAGTTCGGTTCCGGCGTCCCCGTGGAAATGGAAGAGATCCATGTGAACGTGCCGGTGGAGGGCACAGTACTGGCCCGAAACCGAGCCGAGATCACCACTCGCATGATGGCCCGGGTATCGGACCTCACCGCTGATGTCGGAACCAGGGTGCGGGTAGGGCAGGTTCTGATCAGGCTTGGGACCGAAGACATCGAGGCCAACCGGGCCAAGGCCGAGGCTGCGGTCATGGTGGCCCAGGCCGCCAGGGACGAGGCGGAGAAACACGCTGACCGGATGGATGCTCTGCTGGCGCAAGATGTCGTCCCTCAGGTACAGAGGGATCAGGCCCATCTTCAACTGACCCAGGCCGAATCACAGCTGGCCATGGCAACCGCCACCCTTCGGGAGGTGGAAACGGCCGGCTCCTACGCAAGCATTCGGGCTCCGTTCGCCGGTGAAGTGGTGGCCCGCTTCATCGACGAAGGCGATGTAGCAGCCCCGGGCATGCCTCTCCTGGTGGTGGAAGAGGCAGGGCCGAGGGAGGGGCGCCTCGCTGTGCCCGTGGATGCAGCAGCAGGCTTGGAGGTGGGCTCTACTGTGAAGGTCACGACCCTCGGCGGTCGGGAAACCGATGCGCCGGTCCGGGTGGTGGCGGCAGGGGCCGACCCCCTGTCGAAGACGGTGGAGGTCCGCGTGACCCTTCCTGCCGATTGGCCCACTGGAGTGAGCGTCACCGCTCTGGTTCCCAGTGGAACCACCCAGGCCGTGACGATCCCTTCGGAGGCCGTGCTGCGACGTGGGCAGCTCACCGGTGTTCGTGTCGTGACGGCTGGCGGGACGGCTCTTCGCTGGGTTCGCCTGGGGCGGGCTGTGGGTGGAGACCGGGTAGAGGTGCTGAGTGGCCTCAACGAGGGCGATGAAATCGTCGTTCCGGATGTGGAAACAGGCCCTGGTTCGAGTGTCGCTGACGCTCAGGAGGCGGCCCAATGAAGACCGGGTTTTCCGGAGGAGTCGCCCAGCGATTCCTCAATTCGAAGCTGACCCCCCTCCTCACCGCTTTCTCGCTGGTGTTGGGGATCGGGGCGGTCATGTCCACGCCTCGGGAAGAGGAGCCCCAGATCCGGGTTCCCATGATCGACGTCGCGGTAGGCATGCCGGGAGCCACGCCCAAGGAAGTGGAGCGGCGCCTGGTGGAGCCCATGGAGCGGGCCATCTGGGAAGTTCCTGATGTGGAGTACGTCTACTCGGTGGCCCAGTCCGACGGTGCCATGGTCACGGCCCGCTTCAAGGTGGGTACGGAGCCGGAGTTGGCCCTGACGCGCCTCTACGGCAAGCTCATGGCCAACGTGGACAAGGTGCCGCCGGGGGCTACGCCTCCCTTCGTGACCCTTCATGGCATCAACGAGGTTCCGATCCTGACTCTGACCCTGTCGGGCGGAAATGACGCAGGAGACGGCTTCCTCTTGAGGCAGCAGGCCGTGGAGCTGGCTGCCGAGTTGAAGCGAATTCCCGATGTGGCCGAGACCTGGGTCATCGGCGGGGCTCCCCGGGAAGTCTCGGTTACCCTGGACCCCCAGGCCCTGGCGGCCCGCGGCCTGTCGGGTGGAGCCGTCTTCCAGGCCCTTGGCGCAGCCAACGCCGACTTGCCAGCGGGTGAGTTGGTGGCCGGTAATCGGAGCGTTCCGGTCCGGATCGGGCATTTGCTCAGGAACGCCGACGATGTAGGAGAAGTGGTGGTGGCCGTGGTGAACGACCAGGCCATCCGCCTTCGGGACGTGGCTACCATTCAGGATGGCCCGGCCAAGCCCGATCAATACGTGGCCTTCCTTCCCGGTGGTGGCAGGGGAGAGGACTTCGAGCCCGCCGTCACCATCGCACTGGCCAAGAGAGAAGGGAAAAACGCGGCCACCATCGCCCATGCCGCCATTCATCGGGCCGAGGAGCTCCGGGGCAAGGTGGTGAGCGACGACGTCCGCATGACGGTGACCCGGGACTATGGCGAGACGGCCACGGAGAAGTCAGGAGAGCTCCTCTTCCACATCCTGGTGGCTACCTTCGGCGTGGTCCTTCTGGTGTTGCTGGCCCTGGGTTGGAGGGAAGCGGTGGTCGTGCTCGTGGCCGTTCCCGTGACGCTGGCATTGACCCTTCTCGTATACCGCCTCTACGGCTATACGCTGAACCGGATCACCCTGTTCGCCCTGGTTTTCGCCATTGGAATCCTGGTGGACGACGCCATCGTGGTGGTGGAGAACATCGCCCGACACCTGGGATTGAAGCAGCGGCATCCCGACGAAGCGGCGGTCCTGGCGGTGGACGAGGTCGGGAATCCGACCATCCTGGCAACCTTCACCGTTATCGCAGCCATCCTTCCCATGGCCTTCGTTTCGGGGCTCATGGGCCCCTATATGGAGCCCATTCCGGTAGGTGCTTCCGTGGCCATGCTCTTTTCCCTGGCCGTGGCCTTTGTGGTCACACCCTACCTGGCCGTTCGGCTGGTGAAGGAACACCACGGAGAGACGCCGCCCTCCGGGGCTCCGGTGGAGGAAGCCGACGAGGCGATTCCCACTGGGCGGTTGGCCCGATGGTATGGCGGATTCATGAGGAAGCTGGTGGCCGACTCTCGCCTCCGGTACCTGACCTACGGTGGGATGGTGGCCCTTCTCCTCCTCTCCACCCTCTTGATCCCGCTTCGTCTGGTGACGGTGAAGATGCTCCCCTTCGACAACAAGAGTGAATTTCAGCTCATTGTCGACATGCCCGAGGGCACCTCCCTGGAACGCACCGCGGAGGTAGCCCAGGCCCTGGCCCTCACCGTTGCCCGGGACGAGGCCGTCAGCGACGTCCAGACCTATGCAGGTATTGCTGCTCCCTTCAACTTCAACGGGTTGGTACGGCACTACTTCCTCCGTCGAGGTCCCACGGTGGCCGACGTTCAGGTGAACCTGAGGCCGAAGCACGACCGGGACCTCCAGAGCCACGGCATTGCCCTCCGGCTCCGGCCGGCGGTGGACTCGGTGGCACAGCTCTACGGGGCCGCCGTGAAGCTGGCGGAGATCCCGCCGGGACCGCCGGTCATGGCTACACTGACGGCGGAGATCTATGGGCCCACCTACGAAGAGCAGATCCAGGTGGCAGAAAAGGTTCGGGAGGTTTTCCTGGCCAGCGACGGAGTGGTGGACGTGGACTGGACCGTTGCGGCGGAGCACGCCCAGGTCCGGGCTGCCATCTCCCAGGTCGAAGCTCTCCGAGCCGGGACCAACCCCCAGCAGATGGCTCAGAGCATCGCCGCGTCCCTGGGCGGAGCCCAAGTAGGACTCCTCCACGACGACAACGCGGCGGAGCCCGTTCCCATCCGGTTGCAGATGGCCGACTCTGCTTCGGCTACCATTCATGATCTGGGGGCCGTTCCCCTGGCCACTCCCCGGGGGGCCCGGCGTCTGGAGACGCTGGCCCAACTCGACAGCGTCCAGGCCATGCAGCCCATTCACCACAAGAACCTCCGGCCGGTGGTCTACGTGACCGCCGATGTGGCCGGTTCGGTGGAAAGCCCGGCCTACGCCATGATCGAGATGGGGGATCCCCTGGAAGAAGCCTTGCCGAACGTGGAGCGACATTGGGGAGAAGCCCCGACCCTCACCGAGGAAACCTTTTTGGTGTGGGACGGTGAATGGGAGATCACCCGGAAGGTATTCCGTGACCTGGGCATCGCCTTCGCCGCCGTCCTGTTGTTGATCTATGTGCTGGTGGTGGCCTGGTTCCAGTCTTTCATCGTGCCCCTGGTCATCATGGCGCCCATTCCGCTGACCCTCATCGGAATCTTGCCGGCCCACGCCATGATGGGTGCATTCTTCACCGCCACATCCATGATCGGGATGATCGCCCTGGCAGGCATCATCGTCCGAAACTCCATCCTCCTGGTGGACTTCGTCCAACTGGGATTGGAACGTGGACACGACCTGAGGGAGGCCGTCATCAACTCCGGGCTGATCCGATCCAGGCCCATTATTTTGACGGCTCTCGCCGTGGTCATCGGCGGCCTGGTCATGGTTCAGGATCCCATCTTCCAGGGCCTGGGTGTCGCCCTCATCAGCGGCGCCGTCGTTGCCACTGGACTCACACTCATTGCCATCCCTCTCCTCTACTTCGAGATGGAGAAGGGCTCGGAGAAGGAGGCGTAGGGATATGAAACTGCTGATGATTCTGGTGGACTCGAACCACCAGGAAGACGTTGAGAAACTCCTGGAGGATCACGAGGTACCGGGCTTCACCGAGCTGCCGAACGTCCTCGGAAAAGGTGTGTCTGGCCGGAAGTTCGGCAGCCGGGCCTTTCCCGGGTCCAACACCATGTATTTCGCCGCCGTTGACGGAAACATCTGCCAGACACTATGCGGTGAGCTGAAGGCTTTGGACGATAGAGCCGGCCCTGACCAGGGGCTGTCTGCATTCATTTTCGACGTGGACAAGGTGGTGTGACATGTGCAGCAACCAGACGCATTACATCATTCGGAGGCTGGCGGGGTCTTTTGTCCTGATCTTCCTGGCCCTGGGATACTGGGTGAGCCCCTGGTTCTACCTCTTCGTGGCCTTCGTCGGACTGAATCTCCTTCAGTCCTCCTTCACCAAGTGGTGCCCCATCGAGAAGATGTTCGAAAAGGGTTGAGTTGAGTGTAGGGGCGGGCGCCAGCCATTGGCGGCGGCCGCCCCTGCCCCTGTCTCCTCACTCCAATTCCCTCACGAGTTCCTCCGGCTTTCGGGCCGGAATGGGTGAGGCCCGGAAGTCCTTCACGTTTCTCGTGGCGATGCAGGTAGCTCCGCAGGCCCGGGCCGCTGCCACCTGCATGGCATCCTCGAAGTCCGAGAAGGGCAGCGTAGAAGCGAAGTGGAAGGCGTCGGTGTCAGTCGGGGCCACCGTGACGAAACGGGTGAGGTCAGCCAGAAAATGCCGGGCGTCGTCTCTACCCCGGGTCGGGGACACCAGGTAGTAGAAATTCGATAGTGTGTGCCAGGCCACGAAGGCCATGCGGGGCCGGCGTTCCAGGAGGGTCAGCAGGTGGGCAGCGTCTTCGGCATGGGGCTTCCGGTCCAGAGCCACGTCGATCAGGACGTCAGTGTCCAGGAGCATCAAAGGTACTTCTTCGCCAGCGTTCTGAAGCGCTCGTCCTCATGGGATGCCACCTCGAAGCGGCCCCGCCAACGCTCCACGAATGACGGAGCCTCCTCGACGGCCATGCCCTGAAGTGCCTCTTCCACCAGAGATGAAAGGGAGACACCTCTTGCCCGGGCGTACCGCTTCGCCCTGGGGAGGAGCTCCGAATCGATGGTGAGAGTGAGTTTCTTTTTCATGAGATTAGCAAAGCCTCGATTCAATACGTACACGTATTTAAAGAAACGTATACGTATACTGTTGAACCTGCAAGATTCCGGTTCTTCTCTTCTTGCCCCTCGGCCGACTCCGCCGGCATTATGGTCTCGGATTATGTGCGGATAGGACACGGCCCTCCCAACGGAGGCTCCCCTTGGCATCCAGACTCAAGACGCTCCTGGAGCAGATCCATCACCGTTCCCTCTGGCAGATCACTCTCGCGTACGGTGCGGGGGTCTACGCCGTCTTGGGTGTGTTCGACACGCTGGGGGATCTGGTAGGGCTTCCCGAATGGGTTTCAAAAGCCGTGTTCGTCCTGTGCCTGGCGGTTTTCCCGCTGGTGATTGCCACCGCGTACATCCAGAAGCGTGGCATCGGGGGACCCGAGTTGGTCACCGGGGCCCAGGAGAAGGGCCTCCGGCGCTTGTTGAGTTGGCGGAACCTCCTGACGGCGTCGGGCGCCGCCCTCGCCCTCCTGGCTGCAGGCACCGGTGGCTACATGGGAATGAGGGTCATGGGGATCGGTCCCATGGGTACCCTCCAGGCCAAGGGGATCGTTCCGGATACCGCCCGGGTCCTGGTGGCTGACATCAAAGGGTCCGGGGAGGATTCCCTCACCGCCGCGGCGGTGACGGAAGAGATCTACGGGGGATTGGGCCAATCCCCTGCTCTCAGGGTGGTCAGCCGGGAGGAGTTGGGTGGGGTCCTTACCACCATGCGAAGGGCTCCTGGAGGACCCCTGGGCGATTCCCTGGCTCGGGAGGTCGCGGTACGAGCAGGCATTCCTCTTCTCCTTACGGGCGACCTCCGGCCCGTCGGGGATGTCTACCAACTCGCTGTCCACCTCGTGGATCCGGACAGCAACAGGGTCCTCCTGACCCATACCGAGACAGCGGGGTCGGAGGGGGAGCTGATCACCGCCGATGGGGCGGTAAACCGCTTGACGGGCCACCTCCGGGAGCGGATAGGGGAGTCCCTCCGATCCGTGCGACGGAGGGAGGCCCTGCCGTCGGTGACCACTTCCTCCCTGGAGGCCCTGAAGCTCTTCGCCAGGGCCAGGGGTCTCGAGGGGGCGGAGCGCCAAGCCGCTCTGGAGGCGGCGGTGGAGCTGGATCCCGACTTTGGCATGGCTTTGAGGGCTCTGGCGAGCTCCTACCGCTTGGACTCGGAAATGGGGATTCAGGCTTTCGACCGAGCCTTCGAGGTGGCGGATCGGCTCCCGGAGCAGGAGCGCCTCTACGTCATCCAGGCCTACTACCTCATGTCCAACATCGATTACGAGAGGTCGGCCGCTGCAGGCCGAAGGCTGGTGGCGCGATACCCGGACTACCCGAATGGGTGGGTGAACCTGAGCCAGGCTCTCTACCGGATGGGAGCCTACGAAGAGTACCAGGAGGTTTGCCAGAGGGCCATCGACGTCAACGTCGGGATCAACAGCACCTGGAATCTATGGGATTCCTCTCTGCTCGTCCGGGATACCGCCAACGCTTGGAGGGCTCTGGCCCTGGCCGAGGAGAACGGGTTCTGGGTGAATCGCCGTCCGGAGCGGGAAGCCAGGACCGCTCATATGGCCGGAGACCGGGACCGGGCCCGCCGCCACCTCTTGGAGTGGAGGGATTGGGCCACCCAGAACGAGGCTCCATGGTGGGAGGCCATGTCCCACTTTCTTGCGGGATTTTTCGATGGGATGGAGGGACGACGGACCAGGATGGGGGAAGAGTTCGCCAGGGCAAAGACGAATCTGAACGAAGCGCGGTCTTATTTGGAATACTATTGGGATGCCCTTCTAGCCGATTGGGATCGAATCGTCCTCGACAGGAGAGAGGCCGAGGAAGAGATGCTCGCCGCCGTTGAGGCTTGGGAGTCCCACCTGCCACCTGACTACTCCTTCGACGTCCAGGATGCCCACAATTTTGCATCTTCCGGTATGGCTGAGCGGGCCAAGGAGGTTTTGGAGGAGTGGGTGGCTCGGGCACCTGACCGAATCCGCCGGAGACCGGGGAACCGGAGTGCAGAACTGGCTGTTCGGGGGGAGATCGCCCAAACGGAAGGTCGAACCGAGGAAGCCCTGGAGTATCTTCGGCAGGCCGCCTTGGCGAGCACAATGGCCAGCTGGCATTCTGCCAGGCTTGCCTTCGCCTATGATGGGGCAGGCGCGTCCGATTCGGCCCTGGTCGCTTATCGGAGGTATCTGGATGGGCCGTATCACACGGATCGGGTCGAAACTGATCGAATCTACCTTCCTCTGGCCTACGAAAGGCTGGGCCAGCTTTACGAGGAGCGGGGGGAATTGGAGGAGGCCGCCAGGTACCACGCCCTTTTCGTGGACCTCTGGGCCGACGCCGACCCGGAGCTTCAGCCACGGGTTGAGGCGGCCCGGGGGGCTCTGGCGCGCATCGCGGCCCAGGGAGTTGAGAGAAGCCCTTTGCCCCATTGACACAGCGTAACACCCATGACGGAGTCTAAAGCCCAGCTCACTACCGCCCTTTCCGACCGCTACCGCGTCGAGGAGGAGATCGACAGCGGCGGGATGGCCACGGTCTACCGTGCCCATGACCTGAAGCACGACCGGACCGTGGCCATCAAGGTTCTGCGTCCGGACCTGGCGGAGGCCATCGGGGCCGACCGTTTCCTCCGGGAGATCCGCACCACGGCCAACCTGAGCCACCCCCATATCCTTCCGCTGTTTGA
>JASFVN010000178.1:0-8893 GCA_050049805.1 Gemmatimonadota bacterium | reverse complement strand
CGATCTGGTAGTAGTGAAAGTCCACGGGGTCAGGGCACCATCCCCAGGTCCCACCAAATTCGTCGGGGTTGAAGACCTGAATTGCCAAGGCCTCCCATCCACCGGTGGATCCCCCGGCCAGGACGCGAGCCCAGGATTCCGGAATCATCCTGAATTCCGCCTCCAGATACGGGATAAGCTCTTCCACGAAAGCGTCCCCGTATGGACCTACATTTGCCGAGTTGACGGAGTGACCGGTGTCATAGAACGGGTTGGCGTCCCGAACCGATACCAGAATCATCTTGGGGCTATCCGGAGATCTCCAGAATTCGGAAAACCCCGCTGATCTCCCCCGGGAGCTTTCCTCCGCATCGGCATAACCAAAGGGAGTCCTCCCGCCGGGGAAGTGTCCCGTAAGGTAGAGGACAGGGTATCTCCGGTTGGTGTCGGTCCAGTAGTCAGAGGGAAGAAGGACATTTGCCCCGACGTACATGTCCCGGCCCCAGAAGGCCGAGAGGACTTCGCTTCGAATCTTCACGAACCGAACGAAATCCCCCTGGTCGGTGGGGTTGCCCTGCTGTAGAGTGCCGCCCTCGGGAACGGGTTCCCGACTTGGGATGACCTGATCGATGGTGAAGTGGAAACTCTCCTTTCCTCTGCCTTTTATCTGGACTTCCTGGGGGGAACTGAAAGCGTTGCCGGGCGCCCGCCATGGGCTCTGACCCGCTCCGGAATTGAGGTGCATTTCGAGGGCGGGCCCATCCGATCGGTTGAAGGTGGTGAAAACGTTGAGAAACGCTTGGGCCGTGTACTGGCCGGCGGGGAGCTCCCGGAAGGACTTCAGAGGGTATCCGATGGCTTCCCCTCTGTCGACCTCGAGGACCACCCGACCTCCCCCGGCCAGGTCTCTGACCTCCCAACCCCAGAAAGGTGCCCCGCTGAGTCCAGTCTGCTGCCGGGGCTCTCTCTCCTGGTTCCGGGTGAAAATCAGATAAGCCCGACCCGTGACGGGTGTTTCGAGCCCCATGGAGGCCATCTCCGCTTCGGCCTCCTCCGACAGCTCGACGCTGAACGACGCTGACGCGGTCTCGGATCCGTTGGTGCCGCACCCGGCGAGGAGACACAGGCATGCTGGTAGGGCAACGACGAGGCTTGGCAAGGGGAGGGCGAGATTTCTCATGGTCTCACGGTCCTTTTCCAGGGTAGGGGGCCCATCTCGAAAGGTTCGGCAGGAAGCGGTTGCCCCCGGGCGATTCCGGGTTAAGCTTGACCGTCCCCAGCTTCCCTGCAAGAACCGTTGTGGAAGGGAGAGAAGGAAGTGCGTGAATTCGTTCCAGGATTTTTCCCTCGATTTGTTGTGAGGGTTGTGCTTTTTGGGGTGATGTGGTTCCCCGTGATGGGCTGTGAGGGTTCCGGTGAAGAACCGGTGCTTTTCTTCAACGACGACGGTCTCTTTACCATCGTTCACTTCACCGACACCCAGGACGACCAGGAGATCGATCCAAGAACCGTCAGGCTCATGGAGGCTGTGCTGGACGACCAGCAGCCCGACCTGGTGGTGTTCACGGGAGACAACGTTCGGAGCGGTCCCGAGACGGCGGACCAGGTGCGCCAGGCTATCGACGAGTTCGTTCGGCCCGTGGATTCCCGGGGAATCCCCTGGTTGGTGACCTTCGGGAACCACGACGAAGACCACACTCACCTCACGGGGATGATGGAAGGGGATCAGCTTTCCTACTACATGTCTTTCGCCACCAATCTGAACCGGGAAGGGCCGGCCGACGTTCAGGGGACCGGTAACCTGGTTCTATTGGTGGGTGGAAGTGATGGTTCCGGACCGGGCCTGGCCGTCTGGGGGTTGGACTCGGGACGCTACGTTCCGGACAGCATCGCCGGTCAATCGGTGGAAGCCGACGGACTCCGGACATACGACTGGATTCGCCCCAGCCAGGTCGACTGGTACGTGCGGACTTCAAAAGCGATGGAGGGCACCTGGGGGAAGAAGGTGCCGGGGCTCATGTTCTTTCACATCCCCCTACCGGAGTTCGGCCTGATGTGGGACAACCGGGAAAACCACGACGTGGTGGGGGAGAAGAACGAGGACGTGGCGGCGGGAGCCTTCAATTCGGGGCTTTTCGGGGCGGTCAAAGACCGAGGTGACGTGCAGGGAATCTTTGTGGGGCACGACCACGTAAACGATTTCGTGGGCGACTATTTCGGGGTGAGGTTGGGTTATTCGGCGAACGTCGGGTACGGCACCTACGGTCTGGACGGAGACGATCCGGATCGGCTCAGGGGTGCACGGGTCATCCAGGTGTCGGAAAACGATCCAGGCTCCTTCGAGACTTTCATGGTGTATGCCCGAGAGTATGGGATTCAATAAGGACTTCAACTGGAGACGGGCCAAATGCTTTCCTCAGGGCTTCGAAGCCTCCTGGCTGCTTCTTTTATCTCGGTTTTCCTTGGGCTGCCCCTCTCTTCGGCGGCCCAGGAGGAAACGCGGCTGCTGCGTTTTCCCCACATCCACGGTACTACCGTGGTCTTCACGTACGCCGGGGACCTTTACACCGCCCCTGTAAGGGGAGGTGAAGCGAAGCGACTCACTTCTCACGAAGGTCTGGAGCTATTCGCTCGCTTCAGTCCCGACGGACGTTGGATCGCCTTTTCAGGAGAATATTCCGGCACCCGGCAGGTTTATGTCATCCCTTCCACAGGGGGAACACCGCGCCAGCTCACGTTCTATCCCGATGTGGGCCCGATGCCGCCCAGGGGTGGATACGATCATCTTGTCCTGGACTGGACGCCTGATGGGTCGAAGATCCTGGTCCGGGCCAACCGGACCCCGTTTGGTCAGCGGGTCGGCAGATACTTCCTTGTGGATCCCGTGAACGGTGGCTTGGAAGTACCGTTGGAAATACCGGAAGGGGCATCAGGAGCAACCTTTGACGAGACCGGCACGAAGCTCGCCTACAACATCAAGAGCCGGGAATGGCGGCATTGGAAGCGATACCGTGCAGGGCGGCAACAGGACGTATGGATCTACGATCTGGCCAATCACAGTTCCCAGCGGATCACAACGGAAAGCAGCACGGACAATTTCCCCCTCTGGGTCGGGTCAGAGATCTATTTCGTCAGCGACCGGGATGAGAACGAGAAGCTGAACCTCTGGGTCTACGATCCGGACTCTGGAGAAAGGAGGCAGGTTACCACCCACACCGAATTCGACGTCATGTGGCCGAGTCGTGGGACCGGCGGGATCGTCTATGAAAACGGTGGCTACATCTATCACCTGGATCCGGCTTCCAAGGAGGCCCGAAAGCTTACCATCTCCGTCACCGGGGATCGGCCCTATACCGCTCCCTACTTCAAGAACGTTGCTGACAACGTAGAGTCCTTCGACATCTCCCCCAGCGGAAAGCGCGTGGTCTTTGGTGCCCGGGGCGAGATTTTCACAGTGCCGGCGGAGAACGGAAACATTCGCAATATCTCCCAGACCCCTGCTTACCGGGAGCGGGGTGTGAGTTGGTCTCCGGATGGGAAATGGATCACCTATTTCTCCGATGTGTCCGGAGACTACGACCTCTATCTGATTCCATCGGACCGGTCTGCCGAACCCGTGCGCCTGGTCTCCGGCGACCAGGTCTGGGTCGATGGCGTCCAGTGGTCCCCCAACTCGGAGTGGATCGCCTGGGCCGACAACATGAACCGGCTTCGGGCCATGGAGATCGCCTCCAAGCGTTTGGTGGAGATCGACCAGACCGGTGCCGGGCCTCTCAACGATTTCAGCTGGGCAGGCGACTCGAGGTGGATCGCCTATGCCAAGAACAGCCCCAATACCGTGTCGGCCATATGGCTCTTTTCCTTCCAGTCCGGGGAGACGACGCAGGTCACGGACGACATGACCGACGAGTCCAGCCCCGCCTTTGATCCTGAGGGCAGGTTCCTGTACTTCGTCTCGGCCAGGGACTTCGACTTCAACTTCGGGGGCGGGAGCGGCTTCCAATCCCGAATCTTCGCCGCCACACTCCGGGACGGCTACGGACATCCGTTCCCGCCGTTGAGTGACGAGGAACCTGCGGTAGTGGGAGAGGAAGCTGAGGAGGAGGCGCCCGATGAGGGGGCCGAGTCCGAGGCTTTCCGCATAGATTTGGACGGACTTGGAGACCGGGTCATGCCTCTGCCAGGTTTGAGGCCTGGAGGCTATCAGGGGGTCATCCCCACGGAAGAGGGCCTCCTTTACTTCTCGGGTGGTGCTCTTCACCAGTATTCCTTGGACGACCGGGAATCTTCTGAGATCCTCTCCGGAGTCCGAGGAATGGCAATCACTCCCGATCGGAAGAAACTGGTCTACCAGTCAGGAGCGTCCGACTTCGGGATCGTGGACGTTCGACCGGGCCAATCCACCGATGCCGGGCGCCTGGACCTGGACGGCATGGAGTTGCAGATCGATCCGAGGGTCGAATGGGCCCAGGTCTATCACGACGCCTGGGTGATCATGCGTGACTGGTTCTACGATCCGGGGCTCCACGGGGTGGATTGGGATGCCATGAAAGACCGCTATGAGCCTCTCGTGGAGCACGTGGCTCATCGGGCCGACCTGGACTATGTGATCACAGAGCTGATCGGGGAGATGAACGTCGGTCATGCCTATGCCAACTCCTCGCCGGAGATGCCTCGGCCGGAAAGGGTGGAGATTGGACTCCTGGGTGCCGAGTTCGAGGACGGGGGATCCCATTACCGGATCTCCAACATCTTCCCGGGAGAGAACTGGCACGGCGAGTATCGGTCTCCTCTCACTGAACCGGGCATCGACGTCCGGGAGGGGGACTTCCTCATTGCCATTGACGGTGAAGAGGTGACCACCTCTGACAATCCCTACTCGTTCCTTGTAGGAAAAGCAGACCGGATCGTGGAAATCACGGTCAACGAGCGGGCCTCTTCAGAGGGAGCCAGAACCTTTCAGGTTCGGCCCATAACCTCCGAGCTGGGGCTTCGTTACCAGGAGTGGGTTCGGGACAATGCCGCCTTGGTGGATTCCCTTTCTGGCGGCCGGATCGGGTATATCCACCTTCCCAATACCGGCGTTCCCGGCCACCGGGAGCTCTACGAAGGGTTCCGGCCTCTACACCTGAAAGAAGCGCTGATCCTGGACGACCGGTACAACGGTGGCGGGTACATCCCCGAGGAAATGGCCTTTATGGTAGGGGCTCCCCTTCTCAATTTCTGGGCCCGGCGTCACCTCGATATGTATTCACAGCCCGCTGTAGTCCACACCGGGCCGAAGGCCCTCCTCATCAACGGACAGGCTTCTTCCGGCGGGGACGCTTTCCCCTACTACTTCCGGCGTCTCGGTCTCGGGCCCCTTATCGGAGAAAAGACCTGGGGTGGTCTGGTCGGGATCAGCGGGAACCCGGCCTTTGTGGACGGTGGAAGCCTGTCGGTGCCCAGGTTCGGGTTCATCGACGTGGATGGAAACTGGGCGGTGGAGGCAGAGGGAGTCGCCCCCGATCCGGGCTTTGAGGTTCTGGACCGGCCGGAGGACATCGCGGCTGGCCGGGAACTCATGATCGAACGAGCTGTGGAACATCTCCTCGAGGAACTCACCAGGCCCCGATACCAGAGACCTGAGAAACCGGCAGGCCCTGTCAGGAGGGCTGGAGGAGGCGGCGGCTGAGGACCCCTCGAAGGGAGCTATGCAGCGCTAACGAGCCTTCCAGGCAGCCAGAACCTCGGCTTCCCTTTCCGGGGTGAGGGGGAAGCTGGGGTTCTGCCTTCTCGGCGCAGCCACGTCCGAGAACCACCAGTCCGTGGTGTCGGCGTGGGTCTGGGCCAAAGGACGGAGCCGAAGCCCGTGGGCCAGGGCCTTGTCGATGTTGATGCTTGTATACCCGAGGTCGTTGCCTTCCAGCATGATCCAGGGAACGGTGAAGAAGAGGTCTTGCTCCTTCAAGAACTCATAGTCGTCCACCCAGGTCCATCGGACCTCCTTCCCGGTACAGAACCGGAGCCCGTGAAGGAACTCCTCCTGGGTGAAAGGGGAGGCGGGCCCAGCGATATTGAAAATCCCGCTGGCCTCGGTTTCCACAAGATGGACGCAGAATTCAGCCAGGTCCCTGACATCCATGAGCATGACGGGATCCGATCTGCGCCCCATCGCCAGGATCTCACCTCCCCGCTCCATCCTTTCTACCCAGTAGGGGTGGCGGTCCTGACTCTCGCCAGGCCCGGTGAAGTGCTGAGGGCGGGCGATGATGGCGCCATCGCCGAAAGCCTTTTGAGCTTCCATTTCCCCAAGGGTCTTCATGACTCCGTAGGCAGCACTCCCGTCCTGTCCACCCGACGGATCGACGGTGGAAGGCTGGACGGACTCATCGATGTTGGTGGTGAGGTAGGGGTAGTAGACACCCGTGGAAGAAATGAAGAGGTATCGGTCCACTGAGTCTCTCAGAAGCTGGGCTGAGTCCCGAGTCCACTCCCATTTCCGGGTGGAGTTGTCGAACACGGCGTCCCACTCCCGCCCCTCCAGGGCCGTGAGATCGTCCTCACGATCCCCGGTCAAGTGTTCGACCCGTTGGAAATCTTCCACGTTCACCGTGGGCTTGGTCAGACCGCGGGTGAAGATGGACACCTCGTGGCCCCGTTCCAGGGCGTGGTGTACCTGATGGGGCCCAAGGAAGGTGGTCCCGCCCAGGATCAGAATGCGGAGGGACCTCGCCGCTGGGTCCCTTTCCTGCAGGCCGTCTGGGATGGTGAACGGATCCTTCGGCGCAGCTGCCGATCCCTCCAACGGAGGCATGCCCAAAGCCACCGCTCCCCCTGCGGCCATGGAGCTTTTCAGGAAATCCCGGCGTGTGGTGAACATCGTTGGACTCCGTTCGGTAGGTGGTGAGGGCCATCAGGGATAGAGGCGTACCCGGGTCCAAGCCCCTTTTTCCAGATTGAACTTGATCCGGTCGTGAAGCCGGTTGGCCCGGCCCTGCCAAAACTCGACGGACCGCGGCCGTAAACGATACCCTCCCCAGAACTCAGGCAATGGCACCGGTCCCCCTCGAAACTCCTCCTCGTACCCCTGCACGCGGTCTTCCAGTTCTTGGCGTGTCGCCAACGGCTCGCTCTGCTTTGAAGCCCAGGCGCCGATCTGGCTTCCCCGGGGCCTGGTGTGGAAATAGGCTTCGGACTCTTGGGTAGAGATTCGCTCAACGGCCCCTTCCAGGCGCACCTGCCTCTGGAGAATGGCCCAGTGAAAGACCAGGGTAGCCTCTGGATTGGTATCCAGCTCAACGGCCTTCCGGCTTCCATAGTTGGTGAAAAAGACAAAGCCCCGATGGTCGTACTCCTTGAGGAGAACAAACCGGACAGAGGGTTTTCCTTCTGGCGTGGCGGTTCCCAGGGCCATGGACTCGGGCAGATAGATGCCCGACCCCCTGGCCTCGCGGTACCAGGTGTGGAAGAGGGCCAGTGGGTCGTTTCCTGCTTCCTTCTCGGAGAGGCCTCCAAGAACGCCTTTCCCAGCAGTGAAAAAAGCTCTAAGTGTGGACCAGAAGGCCATCCGTAAGGATCCTCCAGAAAGGGCGCGTAAGTTAGGTCCCGACAAGTTTGGGAAAATCCAGCCTCCACGGTAGCCGTGCAACCCGTGGGCGTTGAATTGCCGGTGTTGCGCCGACGGGGTTCAACGCCGACGTTCAACTCCGCTCTCGACCGGTTTGGGGCCCAACTCGAGCCGGTGCGCTCAAATGTGTTGGAGGCGACGATGAATCGATCAGCGATAGGAAGGGTCCTTCCTTTGGTTTCTCTGGTTGTTCCGCTCACGGCGTGTGGCTCTGGAGAGAATGCCGCCCCTCTCTCAGAAGAGGAGGTCATTGCCCACGCCCAGGTCATTCACGAGGAAGCCATTACCATCGACACCCACAATGATATTCTCGGGAACTGGGGCACGCCTGAAATCGATCCTTGCACCGGCACCGACATGCGTGTGGACATCCCCAAGATGATCGCCGGGGGGTTGGATATGACGTTCCCGGCGGTATACGTGGGTCAGGGCCCACGGACTCCCGAGGGGAATGAAGCCGTGAAGCAGGCGGCCATGTCGAAATTCGAGGCCATCCATAGGGTCGCGGAGCAGATGTGTCCCGAGAAGGTGGCCATCGCTTATCGAGCGGACGACGTGGAGGGGATTCTGGCCGAGGGAAAGCGGGTTTACGGCGTGGGAATCGAGAACGGCTACGCCATCGGGCACGACCTTTCCCTGGTGGAGGAGTACTATGACCTGGGTACCCGGTACATCACCCTCACTCACTCGGGTCATAACGACATCGGGGATTCGTCCACCCCCAGGAGCGGTCCCGCCGAGGAGTTCGGAGGCCTTTCGGAGTTTGGGGAGGAGGTGGTGAAGGAGATGAACCGTCTGGGGATCATGATCGACCTGAGCCACGTGTCCGATAACACGGCCCTGGACGTATTCCGACTCACGCAGGCCCCGGTGATCGCCTCTCACTCCGGGGCTCGGGCCTTGTCCGATTCACCTCGTAACATGAACGACGAACTCCTCATGGCTTTGAAAGAGAACGGTGGGGTGATCCAGATCGTGGCCCTATCGTCCTACCTGAAACAGGATCCCCCGGAGCGACGGGAAGCATTGCAGGCCCTCCGGGACGAACTGGGGTTCGCTGACCGGGCTGCCGTCCGGGCCATGTCACAGGAAGAACGGGAAGCCTACGAGTCTCGGATGGAGGAAGCACAGGCCGTCTATCAGGAACGGATGGAGGAGATCAACGCCCAATGGCCCACAGCCGACGTGAAGACCTTCGTGGATCACATCGACTATGTTGTCGACCTGATCGGTATCGACCACGTTGGCGTGGGAACCGATTTCGATGGCGGCGGCGGTGTTCCAGGATTCAACGATGCCAGCGAA
>JASFVN010000177.1:0-8894 GCA_050049805.1 Gemmatimonadota bacterium | reverse complement strand
TGGTCGACGGACCCCCAGCCGCCGGTCGGCGGCTCCCTCAGCGGCCGGCCCGCATCCCGGTACCAGCCTCCCCAAGACGGAACCGACCTACTACCGGGATACCACTAAGGCGAACCCCCGCCCGGCCGAAGCCGGACGGGGGTCGCTTTGTCTACTGCGCTCCGGCCAGGCCGGAGTCCTTGCACCCTGGCCTGGCCAGGGTGGTTGAGGTTTACAGCACGCCGTTGGCCGCAACCAGCAGGGCGTCACCGCTCACGCCGACGGCGTGGTAGGTGGCTGCCGGGTTGGCGGTTTGGACCAGGCCACACTGTGAGGTGGCTGCCGGCCGGGCGATGCCATAGGTCCAGAACCGGTTGATTCCGTTGTCCGTGAGGACCGGAGTACCGAAGGTGCCGCAAACGATCAGGTTGCCCGTGCCGCCTGCGTCATTCAGGACCAGGAGTACCGCGTCGAAGAACGGATCCTCGATGGAGGTCGAGGCCGTGTGCTCAGCGGAGAACGCGGTGCCGCCGTTCTGCGTGATCTTCCAGAAGTCGATGTCCGGAACACCGGCGTAATCCCACGGCGCGGCCGTGGAGTCGCTGAACTGGAGAACGTTGAAGAGGATCGGGGCAGCGCCGCCGCTCAGGTTGCCACCAGCGTCCTCGAAGCTGACGGGCGTGAGGCTGGCAGGCAGCCTGCTGGCATCCGTGCCGCCCTGGTTGAAGTCAGTCAGGGTCACCGGCAGAGCGTCGGCAGCAGCACAGCTGGCGTAAGGTACGCCCGCTCCGACGCAGGTGAAGTCGATCCGGCCGATGAGGCTCGGGATCGTGACGTTCACACCGGTGATGGCCGTGCTGAAGGCACCGGAATCATAGGGATCCAGGCCGTCCCAGCGCTGACCAACGGCGAAGTCGTACTGGAGGCTACCGGAGGTGGCGACCACCGGGTAGTCCATGGTGAAGGACGCCGTGATGACCTCCAGGTCGTCCGAACCGAAGATTACGAAGTCGGCCGGGGTCCCCGGAGCGTAGAACGTGGCGGCGAAGGTAGCAAACGTGATGGTGGGAGCCACCGCGTCGTCCGTCAGCCAGTTCCTCTCATACGGAGCCGTGGAGTTACCAGCACGGTCGGTGATGTACCCCGTGTAGGAGTAGTAACCGGGCAGCGCGAAGCCACCGTGGAACGCCATCTCCGTGGCCGTCCGGACATAGTTGTCGGACAGAAGGACGCTCATGGCGCTGGCGCCTTGGGCAGCCAACGGAGCGTTCACGAAGTCGATGGCGTTAACCGAGCCGGTCTGACGCGTGATCTTCTGCATGGCCGGGAAGCCCGTCACAGCGTTCTGGTTGAAGCCGGAACGCGCGTCGAGACCCTCGAGACCCCAGGTGTAAGCCGGCGGGCCAACATATGCCGGCGCAACGACCGGGCAAGCACCACCACAGTTGAAGATAGTGGTGTTAGGAGTCGCGGACACGACCGGAATGACACCCGTGATAGCAGGAGTCGCGGCGGTCGAACCGTGGATCCGGGAGATCGGCGCCAGAGTGTCGACACCGAACCAGTTGGACACCAGCGAGAAGCCAACGTTGCCAAGGAGGTCTTCATCCGTGGCGCAGATCTTGTACCCGTCAGGGGTCCCGTCACTGGCGATGGTCTCATCCAGGTCACGGCCCTCGACGATCACGTCGGCGGCGTTGGTGCAGATTCCGAGGGGCCAGGTCGTGCTGGTGGAGCCGTCCCACTTCCAGGTCACGGTCTCGCCAGTGGCCATTCCAACACCGCCGGCATCAGACGTCTGGACATCCTGCAGGAAGGCGTAGTCAGCGTTCACCCAGGGCTCGTCAAAGGCCTCGTTGAAGGCAACGGAGAGGCCGCCACCCAGGGTCTGTACAGCCTGGCCGTCAACCTCGACCACGGGGGCCTGGTTGTCGATGTAGACCGTAAGCGGATTCGCTGCCGGAAGCGCTGCCGGAAGCAGGAACCAACGGTCTTCAACCTCGCCCATGGCGTCGTTCAGCTCGAACTGGGCGCCCAGGGCGGAGAAGCCGGCGGGATAAGTGACGGTGCTGCCGTCGGGGCCGGCCGGGGCCGGAACCGGAGCGAAGGTCGCAGCGGCCACCGCGTTGGGCGTCACCGAGCCCTGCGTGCCGGCACAGTTGTAGTTGTTGGTGATCACGAGCCCGCCATCATACGTCCCGGCCGGTGCTCCGGTCACGGTGCAGCCGGCGGTCCCGGCGTCGGGCCAGGTAACGGCCGTCGGCACCTTGGTGCTGAACGAGAGGTAGATGGGGCCAGTGAAGGTGACGTTCCCGGTGTACCAGGTGTTGGCACCCACCACCACGCTGGGATCATCCGTATCCGGCGTGAGGGAGGCGGCACCCAACATCACGGCGTCGGCGTTGTTCATCACCACCGGCACCTCGTTGGAGGGAACCGGCGCCTCGGCGTCGACCTCGTAGAGGTTGGCCGAAATGATGGCTCCACCGTTGAAGACCACCGGCACGTAAACGTCGTCCACCATGCGAACCTGCCGCGTGGGCACGTTCAGGGTGATGACCTCTTCCTCACCAACGGCCTCTGCCGGTGCCACAGGCACGGCGAAGGTCTGGGAAGCCACGACGGCGTCATCGATGAGCACGTCGACGTGATCCAGATCCCGGTCACCACGCGTCACGTTCAGGGTGATCTCGATCTGTCCCGCGACGTTGGTCAGGACGATGGGAGCCCCACCGGCGGTGATGGATTGGATCGACAGCTTGGCCGGCACTTCCGGTCCCTGACCGGCGAAGTTCACGACCTCGTTCTCACCCTCGTCAACGGTGAGGGGGCCTTTCGACACCACGTCGAAGGTGGTCTCGGCCGGCGGAGTGATGGTTACGGTGTAGGAACCCGGAACCAGGTTCATGAAGGAGTACGCGCCGCCAGGGCCCGTCTCGGTGTTCGCCGCAGCATCACCCGTGAGGGCGACAGCCACGCCCGCCACGCCGACGTTGTCGACGGTGACAGCACCGGTGATCATGCCGAGCTCAACGGCCTCACCCGGGAAGGATGCGGTCTGGGTTTCGCCGACACCAACAGTCACCGTAGCGGAGGTCGCCGTGAAGGTAACCCCGGCAGGCGGAGTGATGGTGACGGTGTACGTCCCGGCCCGGAGTCCGGAAGCCGCGTACATACCGGTGGCGTCCGTCACGTAGCCCTGGTTGATGGTCTCAGGACCGCCGGTAACGGCCACGGCGACCCCGCCAACACCAACACCGCTGGCGGTCACGATACCGGTAATGGCAGAAGTTTTGATGTAGGAACCAGGGAAGTCCACCGTCTGAGTCTCACCGTTCACGGTGATTGTGGTGGTCCTCGCGGTCTGGCCCCAGGACACGTCTGGCTTCGACGAAGGATCGATCGAAACCCCGTAGCTGCCGCCCGGTACGTTCGTAAAGGTGTACGTACCGCCGGCACCCGTTGCAGCGGACTGATCCACGGCGCCGACCAGCGTAACTGCCACGCCGGTAAGACCGGTGCCGTCAGCCGAGACCGTACCCGTGATGGTCCCGATGATCGTCTCTTGCTGCACGGGGTCGTCGTCCTCGTCGCAGGCGGTCAGCGGCATTGCCACCAACGCTGCCATGAGGAGATACCGAAGGTGCTTCATGGTGTGTCCCATCCATTGCTGGAGGTTACGAAGTGCCCGCTGGCCGCCGACCTCTCTCGAGCCTCGATCTCGCCAACCCCGACCTGATGATCAGGGCCCCCGAAGGGGCGGGGAAATACCGCAAGTTCGATCTGCAATATCAATGCCATATATGTAAAGAACGCAAGTCTTTGCTATACAAGGACTTACGCCATCTTCCAAAACCCGGCTTCTTTACAGTTTTCTGACAGATCCTCAGATTTCTGAGGGTTTGGTCAAAAAGAACTCGTAAACGCTTGTCAACAAGGCAAATCCGGGTCCTCCTGCAGGAACTCCTCGGCCATGTCCACGAACTCCCGGGTTCCCAGGAAAAGGGGCGTGCGCTGATGGAGGGAATCCGGGACGATGTCCAGAATGTCCCGCTCCCCGTCGGAGGCCCTTCCTCCAGCTTGTTCACAGACCAGGGCCATGGGTGCAGCCTCGTAGAGAAGGCGAAGCTTTCCCTGGGGGCTGGCCGTGTCCCGAGGGTACATGAAGATCCCTCCCTTCAGGAGGGTCCGATGAAAATCGGCCACCAGCGACCCGATGTAGCGGGAGCGGAACGGCATCATCTCCTTGTCCCCCATCCCTTTGAGACACGCCACCATCCGTTGCTGCCCCTTGGACCACTTCTGGAAGTAAGCCTCGTTAACGGAGTAGTAGCGTTGGGGGGGATCGGGGAGGCGGATGTTCCGGTGGCTCAGGAGGAACTCCCCGATGGAGGGGTCCAGAGTGAAGCCATGCACTCCGGTGCCGCTGGAGTAGACCAACATGGTGGAAGATCCGTACAGAACGTATCCGCCGGCCACCATGACCCGGCCTGGTTGTAGACAATCCTCCAGGGTTCCCCGCTCTCCGCTGGAAATCTTCCGATATATGGAGAAGATGGTTCCGATGGACACGTTCACGTCGATATTGGACGAGCCGTCCAGAGGATCGAAGACCAGGACATAGTCCCCCACCGGGAACTGCTCCGGGATGGGAATCACGTCCTCTTCCTCCTCCGACACCATGCAGCACAGATTACCGCTGTGGTCCATGGAGTTGTAGATGACCTCCTGGGCGAATTCGTCCAGTTTTTCAACCTGTTCTCCCTGGACGTTTTCCTTCCCTGCCTTCCCGAGGATGTCTACCAGGCCCGCCTTGGCCACCTCTCTCTGTATCAACTTCGCCGCCAGGGCCACGTCGGTGAGGATGTTACTGAGGCGACCCGTGGCCTCCGGGTATTTCCGCTCTTCCTCCATGATGTGCCGATCGATGGTTACGACAGCACTCTCAGCCATGGCCGCTCACTCTCTATCTTGAGATGAAAGAACCCGACCTTACCACAGGTAGCCTCGTAGGCCGGGACACGCCTCTTTCTTGATTCTATACCTCTCCCGACAACCCAGGCAACACACCCGTTACCTATTGAAACTGGGCTGAAACGGTATAGCTGCCGTCAGGGCGGGCCCGGACCGTCAGAGTGCCGTGACGGTCGGTCCTGAAAACCTGTACGTCGTGCTCGGCGAGGAGGCTCAGAACCTCCGGGTGGGGGTGCCCGAAGCGGTTTCTCCGGCCGGCCGAAATCAAGGCCACCATCGGATGGATCCTCCGAAGGAGAGCTGGAGTGGTGGAGGTAGAGCTCCCATGATGGCCCACCTTCAGCAGCTGGACCCGCTCCGAGCGGATTCGGGGCAGAAATACTCCCTCCGAGAGGGCCGGAGCATCTCCGGCCAGGATGGCGGCGAAAGCTCCGAATCGGATTTCCAGGACCACGGAGGCCGCATTGTTTCCTTCCTCATCTACTCCGGGCAGTGAATCCTCCGGAGCCAGGACCCGAATCGCCATACCGCCCAGGCTCAGGGAATCCCCGGCTCTCACGGTGATCCAGGGTCGGTCGGTGGCGTCCGCGGCCCTGAGGGCGTCGAGAAACACGTCGGAGCCTGCGGGGAGACCCGGATCCAAAACCGATGTCACCGGCACCTCCTGGAGGACCCTGGCAGCGCCTCCCACATGGTCCATGTCGGGGTGAGTGAGAATCACCAGATCCAGGGAACCGATACCCCTCTTTCGCAGGTAGGGCAGGACCCTCTGTTCGCCGGCGTCGAAGGTTCGGGTCCGGGGCCCCGCGTCGACGAGAACCCACCTGCCTCCGGGGGACCTCAGGAGGGTGGCGTCCCCCTGCCCGACATCGAGAACCACGATCTCCATACTGCCTTTGAGAAGGATGGCGTCGGAGAGAGGTGCCGTCACAATGCCCACCGCCGCTGCGACGAGGAGGATTTGCCGTGGACGCCAACCTCGAACGGCGGCCGGCCAGGCCCCTCGGCCAGCGAGAATCAGCACACAACCGAGGCCGAGGGCCACCATGCAGGAGGCCAGGACCGGGCGTGACACCCAGATCGAGGCGAGGGGGAGAGCGCTGGCCCAATCCACCAGGGCCCACATGAGCCCCAGAAGAACTTCCACCCCGGAGGCCAGGAAGCTGCCGCCGCCCAGGTGGATCGTGGAGAAAACCAGGCTCAGGAATATCCCCGGGATTACTGCGGCCACCAGAGGAGTGAGGAGGAGGGTAACGGGGATTCCGATGAGGGAGACCCGTCCGAAGTGCCAGGCCACCAGCGGCATGGTAGCAAGTGTGGCGGCGGCCCCCGCCCCCAAGCCTCCGCAGAGGACCAGGGGAATCTTCCCGCCGGACCGGATGCTAAACCATGAGGATAGAGGCCGGTATCCCGCCACCAACCCCAGGGCACCGGCAAAGGAAAGCTGAAAGCCGACGTTGATAAGAGCCCCGGGGTCAACCAGAAGGAACCCCAGAAAGGCGGAGGCCAGTGCGCCCAATGAAGCCACACGCCGGTTTCTGATCCGGCCGAGGGAGAGTATGGAAAGGAGCACCGCAGCCCGAACGGCGGCATTGGGGAACCCTATGGCCGCCACATAGGCCCAGACGCCCGTGCTGGCCAGGGAGTAACGAAGGGGGTGGGAAAGTCCCGTCGACGACAGTACGACGAGGAGGACTCCAGCTACCACACCCACATGAAACCCGGAGATGGCCAGGAGGTGGGCCGTTCCCGCCCGGGCGAAGGCTTCCCGGGTCTCCGGTGAAAGCCCGTCCTTCCTGGCCCACACCAGAGCCACCGCCAGGGAAGAGCTCCTGGGGAACAGCGTTGCCAGCCTGCGCTGGACCCATCCTCCCAATCTCACCAGTCCTAGGGAGACTCTACTCCCCACGCTCCCCGGACTCCAATCCCTTAGGGAATCTGGTGCCAGGGAATCCACCAGGATGTACCCGGCCCTCAATGGATCGCCGGCGGGTGACGGAGGACCCTTCCGCCAGGTACCGTGAATCCGGAGCCTCCGTCCTGCTTCTGCCAGCTCGGCCCTGAATCCCGGAGCCATGGCTCCGTCCCGGACGATGAGCCGAAGGGGTCTCCTGCATCGAGTGTCGGGGGAAGCTATGGGAAGAAACTCACCCCTTCCCTCCACCAGCGGCCCAACCAGCAGCCCCCGGAGCTGGAGGTTCTCACCCTCGTTCAGATGGAATCGGCAGTCGCTGGAGCGGCTCCTCTCCGAGGCCAGAGAGAGGAGGAAACCGGATAGAAACGCCGCCAAAAGGGTCCAAGGGCGGAGTGACGGGCGTTGTGATGATCGGTTGAGAAGGCCGACGGCCGAGAGGAGGGGAAGCATCCATAGAGGGTGGATGCCCAGGTGCGGAAAAGCGGCCCCGGCGCCGGTGGCCAGGGCGAGCCCCGCGACAGGCGGATACCGGGCTAGCCCCACCACGTCATGGGCTTGTCATCTCCTTTTCCTGTCATTCGAGACAGGTGCTCAGACCAGGTCTTCTTCAGGCTCGGCTGGTGGTTCAGCTTCCACTCGCGGTTCCGGAGGAGGCGAGCCCTCTCCTTTGAAGGAATCGGGTTTGGTGCCTTCCTCGAACAGGTCTTTCTGGTTCCGGTCGAACCAGTTCTGTTCCCTCCTGGCTTCGTCCGCCAGACGTTCCCGAAGGATCCTGCGGACTTTCAGGTCCGAGTATATCCCGGTGGCGAACATGAGAAGCATGCCCGCGAAGAGGCCGCAGAACGCCACCAGAGCCACGGGCACCTGATAGAGGGTGAAAAAGCCGAGGCTGAGGGTCACGCGCTCCCCCGCGTTTGCCGCCGCGAAGCCCATGGCGAGGACAACCACAAGGACAACAGAAAGGACCCAGAGAACTCTACTCATTTTGGTCTCCCTTGGAGCTGGGCTCCACCAAAGACCCCACGAAGGTTGCCCCCGTGGTGCGGGTCAGCTCGAGGGTACGGTATGCTCCCAAGTGTGCATGATCCCCCGGGAAGACGGCAACCTTGTTGCGGCGGGTTCGGCCCAACATGAACCCCGCTTCCCTACCCCGGTTCTCCACCAGGACATCCTCCCTCCGCCCGACCTCCCCCTGGTTGATCTCTCGCTGAATCCCTCTCGTGAGTCGGATCAGCTCTTCGAGGCGATCCTGGCCTTCCTCCCGGGAAACCAGTTCGCTCTCGGGGAAGCGCGTGGCCGGTGTCCCGTCTCGCCGTGAGAACCGGTACGTGAACGCGTCATCGAACCTCACCTCACTCAGCACAGCCAGGGTGTCCCGGAACTCAGCCTCGGTCTCGCCGGGAAAGGCTACGATGACGTCGGTGGAAAGAGCGATCCCCGGGACCGTCTTCCGGATCATCTCCACTTTTTTCATGAAGTCACCGACCGTGTGCCTCCGGAGCATACGCTTGAGGGTTCGATCGTTCCCGGCCTGTAGAGGGAGGTGGAGTTGCTCGCACACTGCCTCCTCTTCGGCCATCGCATCCACCAAAGCCTGGGTGACATCATTGGGATGGGGGGAAGTGAACCGCACCCTCCTGATGCCCGGCGTCCGGGCAACGGCCCGAAGGAGTCGGGGAAAGTCCCACTCTCCGAACCGGTAGGAGTTCACCGTCTGACCCAAGAGAGTCACCTCGGTGATACCCTCGTCGGCGATGCCTCGAATCTCCTCCAGGACGGCATCCGGTCGCCGGTTTTTCTCCGGGCCCCGCACATACGGCACGATGCAGAACGTGCAACGGTGGTCACACCCCCGCTGAATGGGCACCCAGGCCGATACCTGGGACCGTCTCCTCGTCTCCAGCCCTTCGTAATCCTCCAGCGGATCCAATTGCAGCACCGTCAGGCCACGGCGTTTTCCTGCATCCGCAGGAGTGACCTCCGACGGGGCGGAACCCGTTGGCATGGCCCTGCAGGTGGCCCGCTC
>JASFVN010000176.1:0-8909 GCA_050049805.1 Gemmatimonadota bacterium | reverse complement strand
CCTGAGTTGGCTGAACGCAGGGGTGCAATACGTGGACCGGGCCCTCCAGTTGAATCCCAGGAACGCCGACGGCCATCTGGTACGGGGAAAGCTGTCCTACATGAAATGGCGCCTTGGGTTGCTGGCAGATCCGCGGGAATCGGACCAGGTCTTCCAGCGGGCCCTGGAAGACCTGGAAGAAGCCCGTGAGCTGGATCCATCGCTGGCGGAAGCCTGGAACATTCTCAGCGTCCTCTACTCGGAACAAGCGGACAACACCAACGCCAAGCTGGCCGCCCAGAGGGCATACGAAGCCGACGAGTTTCTCCAGTCCGCTGATGACGTCCTCTTTCGACTGTATGCGACATCATACGATCTGGGCCAGTTCCGCGACGCCACCAAGTACTGCGAGGAAGGAAGGACTCGATTCCCCAGAAACCTCTTCTTCAGGGAGTGCTCCCTCTGGCTGATGGCCGCACCCTCGTCGCAGGCCCCGGCCGCCGATCCCGACCAAGCCTGGGAACTCCTGGACTCCTACCTCCAGGTGGCCCCCGAATCCATGGAGGACTACTTCCGCCTTCGGGGTCAGATTCTCGTGGCAGGGGCACTGGGTAAGGCCGAGCTGGTGGACAGCGCCCGGGCGGTCCTCGACCGTTCCAAGGCGCCCCCCGATCTCGATCCGGAGATGGAGCTTCTGGGCGTGGAAGCAGTCGTTCGCCTGCACCTGGGCATGAAGGACGAGGCTCTGGACCTGGTCAAGACCTACCTGACCGCCAACCCACAACACCGGGAAGGGTGGCAGTGGACGGCCCATTGGTGGTGGCAGCCCCTTCAGGAAGACCCGGAATTCCGGGCCCTGGTGGAAGGCTAACCAGGGCCTCGGATTTCCGGTGTTTCCAGGTGGATCAGTACTCTACCTTCCTCCTTCCAGCAGCCTCGTTGGAAGGGGCATGGCCTCCATGAGCTTGTAGATGGGCACAAGCGGTGGACCCTGCTCGGCTTGCCGCCTCATAAAGGCCTGAACCTGGGGGTCGTCGGGATCTACGCCGGGAGGGAGTTCTGCCTGCTCCTCCTCCCCAGCCGGCCTCGGAATCCAAGCGTCCATGGTGTTCCAGTAGACCACGTTGTCGTCGGATTCGGGCTCCAACATGTGGGCCGCCAGGCGGCCAAGGAACTGAGCGGTGGGGATCACGAAGGTTCCCACCGGGAACTCCTGCTCCGTCGTCACGACCTCCCCCACCTCAACTACCGTCGCCGCCGCGTGGTTGTACGCCCTCTCATACGATACGCCGGCCACCGTGTAGGCGTCGACGGTGAGGCTGTCCGCCTCGGTAAGCACTTCCACGGTGATTCCGTGGCGTTTGAGCATCCCCACGGCATCCACAGCGTCCCGGGGAAGCAGGTAGGCATAGGGCCGGGGACGAAGCTTGGTGGCGATGGGTTTCTTGAGGAGCTGAGCGCCGGTCACCTCGATGGTGTCGACAGGGGTCCCTGGGGGGTCTCTACGGCCACCGCCGGTGATGATGGTGTAGTCCACCGTGTAATCTTCAGGGCCGTACTCCATCTCCACGGCGATCTCACCTCTGGGCTCGAGACCCATTTCGATGGTCTCCATCCTGGCGGCCGCCACCAGGTCCATGAGCTTCTCGGCGTTGCTCACCGCGTATTCCACCACAGCCAGGTTCCCGAGGTACCCGGCCCTGGCACCCACCTCGAGCTCCTGGCCAGGAGCTTCGAAAAGAATCCCCACCGAGTTGATGAAGGCACCGTAATTCCGTGCGATCCGAGCCTCGTACCCCCCTCCCCTCCAAGCTTCCTCGTCACCACCCGAATAGTACCAAGACCTCTTCCCTTCCCCCTCCAGCTTTGCGTCGATGGCTGGAAAAACCCCCTGGTCACAGAGGAGGGTGATCTCCTGAGCCGGGTCGTAGTGGCTGCCGCATTGGTAGCAGAGGTTGTAGGGACGGGAGCCGCCGTTGTGGGAATCCACGAACATATGGGGACGCCAAGCGCCGATGAGATTCGTGACGTAGTTGGCCAGGGCCGGCTGCTCCAGCTTCACATAATCCCGGTTCAGGTCGATTCCCCATGCGTTCCCCCTCGTCCCCCGTTCCGAAGCCTCGTACCCGTCCGGGTTGATCTGGGGAGCCACCAATACCGTGACCTTGTCCAGGAGGTCGTTGGCAGCGGTACCCGGGGTGGCAAAATCCCTCATAAGGAGGAGGAGGCCTTCTCGGAAAGTCCGTTCACCGCCATGCACGTTTGCCGCCAGCAGGACGATGGGCCTTCCCAGGGCCCAGGCTTCCCAGGGTTCACTCACGAGCGGCTTGCTGAACACGGCAAAGGGAAGCTCCCTTCCCTCCCAACTCTTGCCGTAGGTCCCCAGGCGCATGTCCGTGGATGCCGCGCTCAGGTCCTCGAGAAACTGCCACATCTCCAGGTGGCTGGTGGTGGCTGTGAAACCCGAAACTTCGGCGGTTGTCTGGGGAAAACCCTCGGCCACCGGGGTCCACGCCTCCTGGCCATTCAGCGGTCGGAGGGCGAGGAAGAAAAGGAGGACCCCGGCCGGAACGGCCCGGAGGGCTTCCTTCAGATTGTCAATCGTATGGAATCGCATGGTCACCTCGGTTGTGAGAAACGATGGGCGGATCGTAGGTCTGTGGCGGAGGGCCCGCAAGAACCCGTTTATCCTAGGACCCCTACCCCCTTCGATTTGCTCACCCGGGTCTGAGAAGGAGGTATCCGCCAACTCTGGGAAGGCCCTTCTCGCCGGTTCTGCAGCTTGCTCCGTCCACCCCCTCCTCGGAGTTGCCCGGACCGGGAAGAATGGTAAGCTTCTCCTGGGATCGAACCCCATCGAACGGAGGACCTTGGAATGACTGCTCGAACCCTTCTCTCCCTCTCGGTGTTGGTCTCGCTGCCCCTGGTCGGTGCTCATGCTCAACAGGACCCGGAGGCAGTAGAAATCCGGGTCACACACGTCCGGGGGAGCGTGGAGATGATAACGGCGGCCGGCGGGAATCTCGCAGTCTTCCACGGCCCCGACGGAGTATTCCTCGTGGACGCCGACTACGCCGAACTCTCGGATCGGATCCTGGATAAGATCGAGGAGCTGGCCGCCGAGAACCCTTCGTTACGCTTCCTGGTAAACACCCATTGGCACTTCGACCACACCAGCGGAAACGAAAACTTCGTCCAGGCAGGAGCTACTCTCATCGCCCACGAGGCGGTGGACCGGCTTCTCTCCAGTGATCAGGTCATGCATGCACTGAGTGGACGTGAAGTCCCGGCCGCACCGGAGGCTGCCCGCCCCACGGTCACCTTCAACGACAGGATGAACCTCATTTTCAATGGTGACCTGATCCACCTGGTCCACATGCCGAATGCCCACACCGACGGGGACATCATCGTGCACTTCCGGGACGCCGACGTCGTCCACATGGGTGATCTCTTTTTCAACGGCATGTATCCCTTCATCGACGTGGACAATGGGGGGAACCTGCCCGGTATGGTTCAAGCCGCCGAAGACGTCCTGGCCCACAGCCGTCCGGCTACCCTATTCATTCCAGGGCATGGGCTTCTGGCCAATCGATCGGACCTCCAGGCTTATGCCGAGATGCTGACGACGGTTCGGGATCGGGTCCGAGCCCTCATCGATGCCGGAAAGAGCCGAGACGAGGTTATCGCTGAACGCCCCACGGCGGATTTCGACGCGGTCTGGGGACCCGAAGGCGGAGGGTTCATGGATCCTGACCAATGGGTAGGTCTGGTTTACGACGGCATGACAGGAAGGATGCCTTGATCCTGAACCCCGGCATTCACTCCGGGCCGTCGGGAACCTTCTGGAGCGTTCACCGTGCTACGGCCAGTGAGGCCGAGGCTACCGGCCGTTGTTCATAGGTGTCCCTCGCGGCAAGCTGTTCCACGGTGGCCGTGTAGTCGTCGGGCGACTGAACGTCCGGGACCAGGACTTCTGCCACCACTCCTCCGCTGGTGAGGTGTCCTGCCACGATGATCCGCACCGAGGCCGGGCCCGAGTCAGCCTTGAAAAAGTCCGGGTAGGAGGAGCGGACCGAATCGATCTGGGGACCGGAGACGGTGAACATGATTCCCCCGTCGTCGCCATTGGAGGTCGTCAGACGGACCTTCAGCCACCCAGGGATCGGATCCGGGTCAGGTTCGGGTTCGGACGTAGTGGAGTCCCCACAGCTGAGGGCGGCCATTCCCAACACCAAAAGGGCCACTGCAAAGGCAGCTCTCATGATCCACCTCCCGGTCCGAGACTACCCGGGCCGTCCTCCGGAGCGCCGCCGTTGGGGGCTCCAAGGGCTGGCCCTTCCCCACCGCCTTTCCTGGCGAGTTGGGCCAGGAGATCCCCGAGGTTGTAGACGCCGTCGTTGTTGCCTTCGATGTCCAGGAATCGCAACTGAAGGTCGGCCAGGCACGGGACCCCCAGGAGGTGCTCCGCGGCACAGTCGGAGGGGACAAAGGGCTCGGTGAGGGTAAAAGTATCGATCAATCGGGCCTGCCCTCCATTGCTGCTCTCCACGGTGATGGTGTCCACGAACGTTCCGACACCGAGGCCGGTGGGATCTCGGGTCCAACGCAACATACCTGGTCCGGTCCCGGTGGCGCTCGTCAAGGACACCCATGAGGACCCGGCGGAAGCCGTCCATTGGGCAGCCTCCACCCCTTCCCCGGAGAGGAGAACTCTGGCCGAGTCAGGATACGCCTCCACCTCCCCGGACACGGCGGACCCGCTCCGGACCGCAGGGTCAAGGCCCACGGGCGGGGAATCCATGATCAAGCTGTCTACGATGAGAGTGGGGGTACCCTCGGCCCCCACGGATGCGACACGGATGGTGTCCACATAGACACCCTCGGCCAGATCCGTGGGATCCTTCTCCCAGCGCAGCGTCCCGCTCCCCTGCTGGCTGGGGGTAAGGATATTGAGCCAGGGGGCCCCGGAGTGAGTTGCTTCCCATACGGCGTTGAACGCACCGGCGCCGCTCAATCCGATGATCGCCGCTTCCAGGATTGGTGTGGTGCTGCCCACCACTGCCATGTGGGACCGGGTGACGGGGTCCACCGTCATGGTCCTGGGCGCAAGGATCACCAGTGTGTCGATGACCTCCGACGGACTGTCGACGGCTCCCTCGGCCGTTACCCGTACCGTGTCGACGTAGGTTCCCTTCCCCAACCCCGTGAGGTCAAGAGTCCATCGAATCCTGGAGTTCCCGGTTCCGGCGGCTGGGGTGAGAGAGAGCCATGAGGCGCCGTTTCCGGCGGTCCATTGGGTAGTAGCGGCGCCGGCGCCGGTGAGAATCACCGTTGCCGAGTCCGTTACGGGCTCTGGAGCACCAATCAGCACAGAGTCCACCCGGGCCTTCGGCAGCACCGCCATGGTCAAAGCCCGGTCGAGGGTCAAGGTGAACATTCCCCTCCCGTGGGTGGCGGCCAGAAGAACCCCGGTGCCGGGGTTATAGGCGAGATCGAAGACCGCCGCGTTGGGGAGCCCCTCGGTCAAGGCGGTCCAGGTCGCCCCGGCATCGTAGGTCACAAAAACGCCGACGTCGGTTCCGATGAACAGGGTGTTCGGCTCCGCAGGATCCAGGACGATGGCATTGACGGGCACGTCGGGAAGGTCCCCACTGACGTTATCCCAGGTACTGCCGGCGTCCGTGGTCCGGTAGACATGGCCGGAACCATAGCCCGAGAAGGTAAGGAACACCCTCTGCCAATCCGTGGGATCCACGGCGATGTCCTTCACATAGCGCCTCGGCAGCCCCAGGGTGTTCAGGCTCCAGGTTTCCCCACCATCCTCTGTTCGATGAACGGAGCCGTCGTTCATCCCCAGGTAGACCACGTCCGGGTTGGAAGCCGCCGGAGCGATGGCGGAGATCCGACCCGGGAACGCGTCGCTGACGGGAACCCATCGCTCCGCCTGATCGTCGGTGCGATACAACCTAACCGTTCCGAAATAGAGACGATTCGGGTTCACCGGATCCATGACCAGGGGCGGAATGAAGAGGGCGCTCTCGCTCAGATCGATCCCGTTCACCTTTCGGGCAAAAGACCCTCCGTCCGAACGCCTGGGTCCGCTGTAGGAGGACTCGGACTTCCATTGGGTCTCGCCGTAGCGGATCAACGGATCGAGGGGGTTGATGGCGGTGAACCCACCGTCCGCACCGATGAGGGCGTTGTACTCCGTCGACCCGAAGGACTCGACGGTGCCGTTGTCCTGGGTTCCCCCCATGGACACGGCAGCGTCCCAGGGATGAAGCGAAACCCCGGGATAGAACTGCGCCAGGGCCAGGTTGGTGTTCAGGGAGGTCCATTGCGCCCCGGAGTTGGTGGACTTGTAGATCCCCCCGTCGTTTCCCACGTACACCACCGAGGGATCCTGAGGATCGAAGGTCAGATAGTGCTGATCCACGTGGATGCCGTCCCGGACGTCCTGGAAGGTAAGTCCCCCGTCGATGGACCTGAACAGGGACACGCCCCCGAACAGGACCATCTCCGGGTCCGATGGGGACACGGCTATGGTCATATTGTACCAGCACTGCGCTCCACAGGACGCTCCGGTGGCCCACACCTGGGTCCAGTTCAAGCCGCCATCGCCGGTCCTCCAGATTCCCATGAGGTTCGATTCAGTTCGGTGCTGAAAGCTGGCGAAAACGACATCCGGTGCGGAGGGTGCCAGGGCCAGGTTGATCCGGGAGACGTTCTGGGCAGGCAACCCCCCAGTCAGCTGATCCCAGGACAGGCCGCCATCCGTGCTTTTGAACACGCCTTCGTACCGAATGGCCGCGTAGAGGACCTGGGAATCCGACGGATCCCGAACCAGGTCGGTGGCGATCCCACTCAGGACCAGCTCCCAGGTCTCACCCCCGTCTTCGGATCGGAACAGGCCGAAATCGCTGGCTGCCAGCACCGTAGTTGTCGCCGGGTCGCCGGCGTTGGACGGATCGACGTCCAAACGGGAGATCTTCGCATTGGATTCACCCTCCCGAACAAACACCGCTTCCCCCAGCTGTGTCCAGCTGCTCCCGCCATCCTCCGACCTCAAGACACCGCACCCGTAGTAGCTGTCCAAAGAGAAGTGCTGCTCCCCCGTGCCCGCATAGACAATCTCGGGGTCGACGGGATCGATGACGATGTGGCCCATGGCCAGGGAGCACTCCCCGTCCGTCAGCGGTGTCCAGAAGGCCCCACCGTCGGTGGTCTTCCAGACGCCGCCCTGAGCACCGCCGATGTAAATCGTATGGGAGTCCGTGGGATGGACGGCGATGGCGGTGAGGCGCCCCGTGGACGTCTTGGAGATGGGAACACGTTCCGGGCCCAAAGGGGTCCAGTTCGTGCCCTGGATGGCCGGTGGAGCGCCCAGGGGACCTCTTCTCATCATCCCGGCCTCCCGGCGGGCCTGCTGGAGAGCACCTCCCGGAATTCTGTCAAAGGGGAAGGCCCGTTGCTCGAAGAAGTATTCCCACCTCAAGCGCGGCGTATCAGGTGGCTCTTCCATCTGGGAGGAACTGGGGGAAGGCCAAAATAGGAGCGGCAGGGCCAGACACCCTGCGGCCAGCAGTCGGGCAAATGACCGAGGTCGAAGACCGGGTAATGCCATCACTCTCCCCGGGTGAGGACGAAGGTGACAGGTTCGCTGGTCCCGGATGGGGTGGTCACGGTCACCTCATACTCTCCCGGATCCAGAATCATCGGTGGGACCTCTCCCGTGCTCGGAACCTCTTTCGGCACCCAGAACGTGATGCGGGTTCCACCATCCGTAGACACCAAAGCTTCGCTGGGAATACCCCCGAACGTCACGATATTGCCCTCCTCCACGAACCCGGTTCCCTCGATCGTCACCTCGATGGGATAGGCCTCACCAACTCTACCCCGATCGGGAGTGATGGAGACGACAGAAGGAATCTCAGCAGGGTTTTCCCTGGCGGACGGAGGGTGATTGCCTGGGCAGCCGAGAAGCGGGAAAGCGGCAGCGAAGGCCAGAAGCAGGAGCGCGAGGCTCTTCCGAAATCGAGTCAAAACCGGTCCAAGCGATTACGGTTCAGAGGACGGGAAAACCACCAGGAAAGGAAGCACTTTGTCGGGGAAAAAGAAAGAAGGTTCAGGGTCTTCGAAGGCGGGCGCCTACCACGGCAAGCCCCCCCGCATTCAAGACAACCTTTCTTCTCCGAAAAGCGTCTACATTTTAGACTCATGTGTCTACGATATAGACCACGACATACCGCATACCCTTCCCGGGAGGAAACAGCGTGGGCTCCAAAGGGTTCCTCGGCGAATTTGAACAGATGGTGCTTCTTGGGATCATTCAGCAGAGGGACCAGGCCTTCGCCCTCGAAGTGAGACGGGAGATCGAAGAAAGCACCGGCCGATCAGTGTCCCGGGGTGCGTTCTACACCACCCTGGATCGCCTGGAGAAGAAAGGCTTCCTCTCCTGGTCGGAGGAGGCTCCAGGCGATAGTCGAAGACGAACACCGCTTCGGCTCTACCGGGTCACGTCGTCCGGCCTGCAGGCCCTCCGGGAGTCCTGGCGTGCCTTGGACTCTCTTTCCAGAGGTTTGGACGTCCTCCTGGAAAGGGGACACTGATGACCGGGCCTTCGGACTTCGGCCCCAAGGACCCCGATCCGCCCAGATGGGCGCAGAAGCTTCTCAGGTGGGCCCTGGGAGCTGCAGGGGCCAGGAGCATCCTCGCGGATCTGGCTGAGGAGTACGACTCGATGGCCCGCAGGCGACCCATGGCTGCGCGGTGGTGGCATAGGTGGGAAACGTGGAAGCTCGCTCTCCACTTCCTCTTTGCCAGGCTTAGAGCCCGGGGAACAGGGGGGGTGAACACCGGAAAAGGCCGCAGGAATGTTGGGAGACCGGGCGGCGCCGGGCTTGGAGAGAAGATCTTCAGGAATGTTCGTT
>JASFVN010000175.1:0-8930 GCA_050049805.1 Gemmatimonadota bacterium | reverse complement strand
AGGTTGGTTCTATACCACCCACGCCAATGACCAGTCTCTGGGACGAGTCTCCACCCAGGCGGCCGAGGGCCTGATTGGGGATACCGAGCTCAGGCAGTACTACCACAGGATCGAGATCCGAAATGAGGGCGGTCTGGTTATGCCGGTGGAGCTGGAGGTGACCTACGAAGACGGGTCGACCGAACGTATCGACCTTCCGGTGGACATCTGGAGGATGAATGAAACCAGCTTCACCAAGGGTTTCTTCAGCTCCAAGGCCCTTGCCAAGGTCGTCCTGGATCCTGACGAGGCCTTCGCCGACATCGACCGGTCCGATAATGTTTGGACGGCATCCGAAGGGGGTTGAGTAACGGGGATTGAGTGAAGGGGGTTGAGTGAAAGTCTTTTTCCTCTTGATGGCGGTGGTGCTGGGCCGTGAGGCCAAGCACGAACTCCACGTTTCGTACGGGAATCTTGGCGTGGAAGGGAATACCGCCATTCTCCAGATCCGCATCTTCAAGGACGACCTGGAGGAGGCGCTGCGGAGGTTCGACAACCGGGAGCCTTTCCTCATGGAGGTGACGCCGGAGCTGGACGCCGCATTTCTTCGGTACCTCTCTGAGCACCTGGTTCTGGAGCATGCCGGATCGGCCCTCTCGGGACGTATCCTGGGATCCGGCTACGACGAGTTGGACAGGGAGCCGGTATGGTGGTATCAGGTGGCGTATGAGGCGCCTGAGCCTATCCAAGCCCTTCGCGTAACCTACACCGTTCTCTTTGAGGTTTTCGAAGACCAAAGGAACGTTTTGAGGGTTGCCCATTTCCCGGAAGGGAAAAGACAGGCGTTCTATTTCGCCCGAGGTGAAGAGACGTCGGATGTGGAGTTTTGATGTGGTGTGAGCCCTGACGAGGTGCGGTTTCGGAGGTGGCGCGAGATCTGCCATGGCGGAAGCGCCGACCTGATCCGAGATCCGGGGCGATGCGAATAAAATGGGCGGAGAGCCTTGAGGGGCCCTCCGCCCTTTCATGTCTCCAGCTTTTGGAAGCTCAGCCAACCATTGCCGGAAACACGGTTCAACGCCCCAGTGTCCCTGAGACGGTCATTTCACTCTTTTGCCTCATGATGTGAAAAGTGATTTCCTCATCTGGTTCGTAGCTCCTCAGGATCCTGCGGAGCTTGACCGGGTCCGTGACTTCACGGTCGGCTACCTGAAGGATCACGTCCCCTGAGAGGAGTCCGAGAGTCGAATCCTCCTCGACCTCGGTCACCAACACGCCGCTGTCGGTTCCGAAGTATTCGCCCAGATTCGGGTTCAGGGCCTCCAGGTGGACCCCGCCAACGGTTCCGAAATAGAGGTTGAAGGGCTCGGTATCCCGGTAGACGTTGAAAACGGCACCCGGCTCATCTTCGCCCCTCCAGAACACCACGTTTCCTTCCCCCTCCGGCGCCTGGAACTGCCAGCGTCTCCAGTTCTGATTCTCGAACTGTTCGGCCATTTCCTTCCATTGCTCTTCGAATTCCTCCGAGTCCCACTGGTCGTGGAACTGATTCATTGTCTCTTCCCACTGCTTATGGAACTTCTCGGGGTCCCACTGGCTCTCGAACTGCTCGATGGCCTCCTTCCACTGGCCTTCGAACGCCTCTGGGTCCCAACGCCCCCCCAAGTTTTCTCCGAAGAAAAGGTAGTTGCCACCCCAGCCTTCCAGGTCTTCGGCGGTTACAGTCGTCGTCGCCGGTTCGCCGTTTCGAAGGTATCGGAGTTCCACTTCTTCTCCGGGTTCCAGCTCTCTGGACATCTGGAGGAGCCTTTGGGCTGGCAGAGATCCGTCCGGGTCGAGGTCGGCCTCGGCGTCTTCGTCCCTCAATGGATCGAAGAGGGAGCGGCCATTCACGTGGGTGATGACGTCACCTTCCCTGAGCCCGGCCCGATCCGCCGGCCCATCCTCCATGACTTCCCGAATGGTGGCGCCTTGGGCGGCGTTCTCGTCGTCGGATGTGGAGAGGGTGATCCCGATTCGGGGCCTCGAGTTGCTGAAGGTCCAGGCGAGCTGCCCGCGATCCAGGGTTCGGAAACAGCGACAATCCTCGATCTCGTTCCCGTCCGGATCGACGCATCGGCACTCGTCGTCCGGGAGCATTCCCACCTGGCCGGCCCCGGGGCCAGGAGCGACGGAGAACATGACAGCAAGGGACAGGGACAGGGTCGCTACGGTACGAACGATCTTCATGGTTCCAACTCCGTGGTATCGGTTGTCGATCCCCTCAGGACCGATACTCCTTTTCTAACCGATACGATGCCTGCACTCGGGGCTGGGGTTGCCGTCGTCGGCAGGCTGAGTTGGGTCAGAAGATTCCGAAGTGTCGGCAACCCTCCATGACACCGGCGACGTAGAAGTCTTTGGCGAAGTAGAGGCGGTGGAGGATACCCCCCTTCTCCCCTCGTGCCAACAGTTCTTCTTTGAGACCGGGCGTCGCATTTCCAACCACGATCACCTTGTAGCCGGTGAGCATGGCGGCCAGGTCATTTCCGGAATCGCCGGCGTACACCAGGCCGTCGGGATCGACTCCGCTGTGATCATGCAGGTAGCGGATGGCGAAGTCCTTGGCAACGCCGTGGGGAAGAAGGTCCAGGAGGCCTTTACCGTGAGGGGCTCCGACGCTGTAAACCGCCTGTAGCCTGCCTCCCAGAGCTTCGAGGATCTGGGAAACCGACTCCACGATGGGTTGGTGGTCGAGGCCTGGGGCCAGGTAATAGCTCAGCTTCGACTCGGTCTGGCGGTCCTCGGCCTGGAGGGTGAGCTCAGGAATGTGAGCCAACTCATGCCGCACTTCCCGAACGTCCAATCCTCCCCTGGCCTTTTCCATTTCCTCCATGTACTGCGAATCCTTCTGGTATCCCGAGGGAGTTGCGTGGTACACCGAGGTGCCCACGTCGCAGACCAGAGTGTCTGGAACTGGCAACCCATGCTGCCGCATCCCCTTCAGGGCCAGTGGAAGATCCCTGCCGGTCACGTAGGCGAGGGTAACGTGGGCCGACGTCTCCACAGCATTCTTGAATTCAGCGATTTCCCTTTTCCGCTCCGGCGACACTTCCATGGGGATGACAGTTCCATCCATATCCGACGCCAGCATTACCCGTGTGGTGTCCATATCTCGCAAATCTGTCACTTGTTGATTGATTTCCGGTGTTTCCCAAAAGGCCCACATGTGTAACTTCCATGGGAGCCTTCGCCAAGCCCAGGACCCGAGTACGATCCTGTGATTCCGTGAGTTCGTCCTTTTGACCAACCCCCAAACGCATTCGACCGAAGATGCCCGGAGAGCCTCCGAGGATGCGGGCTCTTTTCGTCCTGTCATTTTCGGCGAGGCTCTGTTCGACTATTTCCCCGACGGAAGTCGGGTCCTGGGTGGAGCCCCTTTCAACGTCGCCTGGCACTTGAAGGGCTTCAAGGCCGATCCCCTCATGGTGACAGCGGTCGGAGATGACGAGGACGGAACCGAAATTCTTCAGAAAATGGAATTCTGGGGTATGGACCGGTGTGGAGTCCAGCTTCATCCTATCCGGCCCACAGGACGGGTGACGGCACACCTGTCTGGAGACCAGCCTCAGTACGACATCGAGCCGAACCAGGCCTACGATGCGGTGACCATAGAAGGTCTTCCTCCCCGGGGGCGGCTGGAGGAATGCAACCTCCTTTATCACGGTTCTCTGGGCCTCCGGGAGGCCATTTCCGCGGCCACCCTGGAGTACCTCAAGGGCGCGTTGAACGTCCCGGTGCTGGTGGATGTCAACCTCCGTGACCCTTGGTGGGGTCGAGGGGAGATTCACAACCGGATTCGTGGGGCCGAATGGGTAAAGATGAACCAGGACGAGGCCGGACTCCTCTCGGGCCGATCCGTCGACACCGAGAAGGGGTTGGCTGATGCCGGGGAGCAGCTGAGGGGTGGGTTGTCCATCCGGAACTTGATTGTGACGTGTGGGGCGGAGGGTGCCTACGCTTTCACCGACGAAGGCACGGTCGAGCAAGCTGCGCCCGTCGTCCAGGAGACGGTGGATACCGTCGGCGCCGGGGATGCCTTCAGCGCTGTCTTGGCGGTGGGCATCCACGGCGGATGGCCCATGGGCCTGACTCTTCGGCGAGCTACGGAGTTTGCCGGCGAGCTATGCCGGATCAGGGGAGCGATTCCCGAAGGACCGGAGCTGTACCGCCTTTATCTGCAGAGGTGGAGCCATGGCGCCTGAGCAATACCTCCCGGGCGACGTTCTGGGTCTCTACATACTTTCTCTGAGCGTCCACGGGTTGGTGAGGGGTACCGACATCGAGCTGGGTAGAGACGCCGACACAGGCGGTCAGGTCCTCTATGTCCTGGATCAGGCCAGGACCTTGGCCCGGCAAAGAGAGATCCAGCTTGTGGAGGTTCTCACGAGGCAGGTTTGGGACAAGCGGGTACACCACTCCTATTCCGAACCCCGGGAAGAGATCGAGGAGGGAGTCAGGATTGTCCGACTTCCCTTCGGTCCCCGGAGATACCTGCGAAAGGAAAGCCTCTGGCCCTATCTCCCGAGCATGGTGGATCAGATCATGCGTATGGTGAGGGCCCGTGGCCGGGCCCCCGATCTGATCCACGGCCACTACGCTGATGCCGGATTCGTGGGCTCTCAGGTCGCGAAAATCCTTGGAGTCCCTTTCGTCTTCACCGGTCACTCCCTGGGACGGGTGAAGAAGGCCCGACTCCTGGAACAGGGGCAGGAACAGGAAGGGCTGGAAGACCGATACCGTTTCACCCAGAGAATCGAGGCCGAAGAAGGCGCCCTCGAGACCGCGGCCTTGGTGGTTGCCAGCACCCGCCAGGAAGTCCGGGAGCAGTACCAGCTGTATGACCACTATCAACCTGATCGGATGGTGGTCATTCCCCCCGGTGTCGACCTGAGTCGGTTTTCCCCGGTCGAGAGCGGGGCGCAGGCCGATTTCGGGGCCATGGGGCAGGAGGTCAGGAGATTTCTGACCGATCCTCACAAGCCCATCATCATGGCCATGGCTCGGCCCGACGAACGGAAGAATTTCGGTACGCTGGTGAAGGCCTTCGGGGAGAACCGGACCCTGAGGGAGAAGGCGAACCTCCTCCTGATCATGGGAAACCGGGATGACATTCGAGAAATGCCGGGGGGAGCCAAGCGGGTCATGACGGAGACCCTCGTCCTCATCGATCGATACGACCTGTATGGATCGGTTGCATACCCGAAGGGGCATCGGTCCGAAGATGTTCCCCTACTGTACCAGATGGCAGCTGCCTCCAGGGGCGTCTTCGTGAACCCGGCTCTTACCGAGCCTTTTGGCCTTACTCTCCTGGAGGCTGCCGCAAGCGGGCTCCCGGTTGTGGCCACCAACGACGGTGGCCCCCAGGACATTCTGGAAGCCTGCCAGAACGGCGTTCTGGTGGATCCAAAGGATGCCGACGGCCTCGGACGGGCTCTCCTGGATGCCCTGAATCAAGAGACTCGCTGGGAGTCCTGGGCCGAAAGTGGGGTACGGGGTGTACACCGGCATTTTTCATGGGATGCTCATGCGAAGAATTATCTCTCGGAAGTCGAGAAAGCCCTGGGTGGGCTCCCTGCCGAGGAGGGAATCCGTTCGTTATCTCGTCGGCGTCGCCTCCCCCGCCTGGACCGAATCCTCGTAACCGACGTAGACGATACGCTAACGGGGGACTCGGAGGCCCTGCAGGCCTTCAAGGGGGCTCTGGACGATGCGGGAAGCAACGTGGGATTCGGCATAGCCACGGGTCGGACCCTGGATCGGGCTCTGGAAGTGCTAGCCGATTTGGGGATCAGGACTCCGGACATCCTCGTGACCGCAACCGGGACGGAGATCCATTACGGCGAGCCTTTGGTCATGGACCGCTCCTGGGAGCGCCAGATCAACTACCGGTGGCAACCGTGGAGGGTGAGGGAATCCCTCCTGGACATGGAGGGAGTGGAAGCGTGGGACGACGAGAGCGGCACTCCCTTCCGCCTCCGCTTCCAACTCGACCCGGACGGCGGTCCGAGTCTCGCCAGAATTCGCCGGAGACTTCGGAGAGAAGGGCTGCGGGTCATCGCCACCCTGGACCATGAGACGGATCTGGATGTCACACCCGTCCGTGCCTCCCCGGGCCTGGCAATCCGGTTCCTTTCCCACAAGTGGAACCTGCCCCCAGGGCGGATCCTCGTAGCGGGAGATTCGGGGAACGACGTGGACATGCTCTCGGGGGAGACCTTGGGGGTTGTAGTGGGGAACCATACTCCGGAGCTCGAGGCGATTAGAGACCTTCCCAGGGTGTTCTTCTCTGAGAAGAATCACGCCTGGGGCGTGCTGGACGGAATCCGGCACTACGACTTCTTTGACCACATCAAAATCACAGACGAGGAAACCGACTGAATGATCGATGTGCTTCCGAACCTTCTGGCCGAGAATCGAAGGGAGGCCTATCTCCTTTTTCGTCGCTTCCGCTCCTTGGGTGAGTCTCTCCTCGCTTGGTCAGACCTGACGTACGAGTTCGATTGTTTCTGTGAGACCGAGGAGGGGCGGCCTCTGAAGGAAACGGAGATGGAGTCCTTCATCCGGGCCACCCAGGAAGCAGTGCTTCAAGGCCCATGGTTCTTCCTTGCGGTTCGGAACCAGGTGGCCACATGGCGCTATGTCCAGATCCATTCCGAAGACCTCATGAGCCGAGAGATCACCGTCTCCGAGTTCCTCAAAGCGAAGGAACGACTGATTCACGGGGACGGAGAGGAACCTCCCTGGGTCCTGGAAGTAGACCTGAGCCCCTTTGAAAGGGGTTTCCCGAAGCTCAGCGAACCCAGGTCAATCGGACAGGGAGTCACGTTCCTGAACCGTCATCTCTCGGCCCAAATCTTCTCTCAGGCCGACGAGGGTAAGGAGCGTCTCTTCGAGTTTCTAAGGATGCATCAGGTCCGGGGCCAACAACTCATGCTGAATGATGGCATCCAGGACTGGACGGAGCTGAGGCAGGCGCTCCGGGACGCCATGCGCCTACTGGAGGGGAACGGTGGGGAGTGGGGTGGATATGATCCGGATGCCTTGCGGCGCCTGGGGTTCGCTCCGGGATGGGGGCGGACTCCCGAGCGCATCCATGACACCATGTCCCTCCTCATGGACATTCTGGAAGCTCCATCGCCGGATAGCCTGGAGGAGTTTCTTGCCCGGCTCCCCATGATCTTCTCCATCGCTATCCTTTCCCCACATGGTTTTTTCGGCCAGGCGGGCGTCTTGGGCAAGCCGGACACCGGTGGGCAGGTCGTTTACATCCTCGATCAGGTCAGGGCCCTGGAAAAAGAAATGGTCCAATCCATTCGGAACCAGGGACTGGACGTAGATCCTCAGATCGTGGTCCTCAGCCGTCTTATCCCGGAAAGTGAGGGCACCACCTGCGACCAGCGCCGAGAGCCCATCATGGGTACTCGGAATGCGCGCATTCTCCGAATCCCTTTCCGGAGTGCCGAAGGCGATGTGATTCCGAACTGGCTCTCCCGGTTCGAGGTCTGGCCGTATCTGGAGAGGTTCGCACTGGAGGCGGAAGGATCCCTCCTGGCAGAACTTGGCGTGAAACCCGACTTCATCATTGGGAACTACTCCGACGGGAACCTTGTGGCCAGCATCTTGGCAGGAAGGATGGGGGTCACCCAGTGCAATGTTGCTCATGCTTTGGAGAAGACGAAGTACAGGAGCTCGGATCTCCATTGGAAGGAGATGGACGACCAGTACCATTTTTCCTGCCAGTTTACGGCGGATCTGATTTCCATGAACACCGCCGACTTCATTATCACAAGCAGTTACCAGGAGATTGCCGGGACCGAAGAGAGCGTGGGCCAGTACGAGAGCCATCAAGCCTTCACCATGCCCGGCCTTTATCGGGTCACTTGGGGTATCGATGCTTTCGATCCCAAGTTCAATATCGTGTCACCCGGAGCTGACCCGGATGTGTTCTTTCCATACTACGAAGCCGACCGCCGTATTCCCGCCTTGAGAGAGGAAATCGCCGAGCTGCTCTTCGGTGGTGAGGCGCCCCACGCCCGAGGAGAGTTGAAGGATCCCGACAAACCCATACTCCTTGCCATGTCTCGGCTTGACGTCATCAAGAACATGACGGGTCTGGCGGACTGGTACGGTCGGAACTCCGACCTGCGGAAGCTGGCAAACCTATTCCTCGTAGGAGGCTTCCTTTCGACAGACCAATCCCAGGATCGCGACGAACAAGCCCAGATCGAGCTCATGCACCACCTCTTCGACGAACACGGTCTCGAGGGAGACGCAAGGTGGGTGGAGATGCAGACCGACAAGAACCGCGTGGGTGAGATCTATCGTTCCGTGGCTGATCGCCAGGGAGCCTTTGTGCAACCGGCTCTCTTCGAGGGGTTCGGCTTGACGGTCGTGGAGGCCATGAGCTCCGGTCTTCCGGTTTTTGCCACCCGTTTTGGAGGTCCGCTGGAGATCGTGGAAGACGGCGTGTCCGGCTTCCACATCGATCCTGACCGGGGCGAGGACGCCTCCCGGCAAATGGCGGAGTTCTTCGAAGGAGTCGCAGAGGATGCTGACCGGTGGTTCTCTCTCTCTCAGGCTGCCATCAGGCGTGTGAACGAGAAGTACAACTGGGAGCTGCACGCCAGACGCCTACTTTCCCTCTCCAGGATTTACGGATTCTGGAAATACATCACTAACATCGAGCGGGAGGAGACGCGGCGTTACCTGGACATGTTTTACGGCCTGATGTTGCGCCGGCATTCCAGGAAGATGCTGCTGAGCTGAATCCTTCCTGAAACATCCCAGCCGGTAGACCGTAAAGCCCTTGACAGCCTACGAAAGCGGATCCACTGTGCCTGAGACAAACTGAACGACCCTCGCCTTGAAGGCGAGGGGTTCTAGGTTGGGTCGATTGGAAATCGACTGTC
>JASFVN010000174.1:0-8942 GCA_050049805.1 Gemmatimonadota bacterium | reverse complement strand
AGGAGCTCAACGACCGTGTCGAAAGAGATGTTTTCGTCGTGGTCTCCCTCCTGGGCTTTGGTGGCCGGCGAGAAAATGGAGGGTTCCAGACGCCCACTCTCCACCAGGCCTTCCGGGAGCTTTTCGCCTGCCAGGGTACCCCGGGCCCGATACTCCTTCCAGGCCGAGCCTGAGATGTAGCCTCGGACCACACACTCCACCAGGATCGGATCGGTGCGCTTCACCAGCATTGAGCGCCGAGCCCACTGTCCCTCGGTTCCGGCTAGCTCGGGGACACGATCCAGAATCTCCTTGGGTGTGACGGAGATGAGGTGATGGTCCATGGTGGACTCCAGCTTGGACAGCCACCAGGCCGTAATCTGGGTCAGCACCTCACCCTTGAAGGGGATGGGTTGGGGAAGCACCACGTCGAAGGCGCTCACCCGGTCGCTGGCCACCATGAGGAGCATGTCCGGGCCGGCCTCGTAGACATCTCTTACCTTTCCCTTCGCCAGGAGGGGCAGAGGGAGGTCGCTCTGGTGCAAGGTCGGATTGGCTCTTTCGGGTTGGTCAGACACGGACATCGGGGTCTCCAATGATGGATAGGGAGGAATGGGAATACCGGTTCAGTACTGGGGCCACCCACTCTTCCAGGAAGCGGTCTACCTGTTCGGGAGCTCTACCCACGAAATCCAGAGGGTCCACCAGCTCTTCCAGCTCCTCCATACTCATGTCGAAAGCGGGGTCTGCTGCGATCCGCTCGAGGAGATCAGCCCTCGTCCCCTCCTCTTTCATGAGGCGAGCAGCATCCATGGCGTGTTTGCGAATCGTCTCATGGAGAGCCTGGCGGTCTCCCCCCCGCTGGGTAGCCAGCATCAGTACGGTTTCAGTGGCCAGGAAGGGCAGATGCTGGGCCAGATTGGCCTGGATCACCATGGGGTTCACGACTAGCCCCCCCGCCACGTTTTCCACCAGGACCAGGACTCCGTCGAGGGCGAGGTAGGCGTCGGGTACGGCCACGCGGCGGTTCGCCGAGTCGTCGAGGGTCCGCTCCAGCCACTGGGTCGCGGCGGTGAAGGCGGGATCCTGGGCCAGGGCGATGACATGACGGGAGAGGGCGCAGATCCTCTCCGCCCGCATGGGGTTCCTCTTGTAGGGCATGGCCGAAGAGCCGATCTGCTCTTTTTCGAAGGGCTCCTCCACTTCCCTCAGATGGGCCAGGAGGCGCAGGTCGTTTCCCATCTTCGAAGCCGAGGCGCCAACGCCCGCCAGGGTAGCCAGGAGCGCCTGGTCGACCTTCCGGGGAGATGTCTGGCCGGTGACCCCGAAGGAGCGGGAGAAGCCCATTTTCTCGGCCACCAGCCTCTCCAGGCGATCCACCTTGGCGTGATCCCCATCCAGCAAAGAAAGGAATGAGGCTTGGGTCCCGGTGGTACCCCTGATGCCCCTGAAGCGCAGCGTCTCCAGACGAAATTCGATCTCCTCCAGGTCCAGGAGGAAGTCCTGGGTCCAGAGGGTCGCCCTCTTTCCGACCGTGGTGGGTTGAGCAGGCTGGAAGTGTGTGAAACCCAGGGTAGCGAGGGCCCGGTGCTCCTTCGCAAAATCCGCCAGGGCGGCAATGCAGCGAAGGATCCTTGCCCGAATGATGAGAAGAGCCTCCCGATGTTGGATGAGATCGGTATTGTCACCGACGAAGGCGCTCGTGGCTCCCAGGTGGATAATCCCACGAGCCGACGGGGCCACGTCTCCGAAGAGGTGGACGTGGGCCATGACGTCGTGGCGGAACCGCCCCTCGTATTCGGCAGCCTTTTCGAAGTCCAGCTCCGACAGGCCGGCCTTCATCTCTGCGACGGCTTCTTCCTTGATGGGAAGGCCCAGCTCCAGCTCGGCTTCCGCCAGCGCGATCCATAGCCTCCGCCAGGTCTCGAAGCGGTGTCGGGGCGAGAATACCCTCAGCATCTCCCGGGATGCATAGCGCTCCACCAGAGGGTGGGCGTATCGACTTCCGACGTCTGGTTCAGTCACATATCCTCCCTGCGTGCCGGGCCGGAGAACTCACCGGAGAACTCACCAGTTCCCCCCCGACAAGGGGTCTTCCGACAAACCGTGGCGGCTAGCGATCCATCTCACCGTCGGGTCCAGAACTCTTTCACGTACCAGCCCCGGTTTCTTTCGAAGTAGATGGCCACCCGTCTTCCTCCCGGGAGATCCCGGAGGGTTCTGGCCGCCTCTTCGGCGGTACTGATGCGTGTGTTGTTGATCTGGAGGATCACGTCCCCTCGAGCCAGGCTGAGGTCTCTCGAGAGGGAAGCGGAGATCCCAGTGATGAGGGCCCCGGTTTCGGCCCGAATGTCCCGTTCGGCTCGGACTTCCGGGGTCACGGAGATGACCTCCAGATCCCTGAGGATCTCCACCCTCTCCGCCCTGGACGTGGGCAGCGCTTCGGCCACCAGCATGGTGGGGCTTCTCTCCCCCATCACAGCCAGTTCCACTCCGTCTCCCACCCTGGAGTCCAGGAGGACCGCTTCGAAGTCCAGGGGGCTCCCAAGAGGCCGCCCGTTGGCCTCAACGAGGCGATCTCCGGGTGAGAGGCCGGCTTGGTCCGCCGGCGATCCGGGAGCCACAGACTCGATCCGAACTCCCCGTGAACGCCCCCAGACATCGGCTTCCACAGCCGCTACCTCCACCCCGGTCCATGCCCGTCTCACCTCCCCGTACTGGATCAGGTCTTCGGCGACGCGAAGGGCCCTGTCGATGGGGATGGCGAACCCCAGCCCCTCGCTTCCTCCGCTCCGGGAAAAGATGGAGGTGTTTACTCCGATCACTTCCCCCAGGGCGTTGACGAGGGGTCCGCCTGAATTGCCGGGATTGATGGCGGCGTCGGTCTGGATCATGCCCAGGTAGAATCCCTCGTCTTCTCCCGACGGGATGATGTGGCGCCCTACGGCGCTCACCACACCGGCCGTGACGGTCGGTTCGGAGTTGGAGAGGAGGTAGGCGAAGGGATTCCCGATGGCCATGGTCCACTCGCCGATAAGGAGGTTCCCCGAGGCTCCCATGGGTGCCGTGGGAAGGTCCCTGTCCTCGACCCGGAGAACCGCAAGATCCGTCATGGCGTCACTCCCGACCGACTCGGCAGGGAGATCCCTGCCGTCCGGGAGGGTGACGCGGATCTCCTGGGCGCCCCGTACCACGTGATCGTTGGTGAGGATGAAACCCTCGTCTCTTTCCTGGCTCAGGCCATTCGGTAGGAAAAGGAAACCTGATCCATACCCTGTGCTTTGCCGCGGTTGCATGGGCCCGAAGAAGAGCTGATCAAAGTAGCTGCTGGCCCGGACCTGCTGCTCCCGGAGGACGTTCACACTCACCACCGCCGGCGCTACCCGGCCTGCAGCCCGGGTCAGAGCCGTGCTCCTGCTCTCCGTCAGGGATTGGTTTGCGTCGTCCCTGGTTTCCTGGAGGCTGGCTTCGGGGGGGGCCGCCAGCCCGGGGTTCAAACTCGCCGACTCCACCGGAAGCGAACCTGCCTCTCTGGCCTCGGCGAGGTTGACCCCGTCTCGGTCATCCTCCCCCATGCAGGCGGCCAGGAGCATACAGGCAGCCAAGACCGGGATTCCGAGGAGCTTCGCCGACTTTCTGAAGGGGACGAGATGGAACGGGTCCGTGCCGCTCACGATCCGCGCCGAGGTCATGGTCATTCCCTCCTTCTACAACTCCTGACCCAGGGATTTCCAATCCTCCAGGAATGCATCAATACCCTTGTCGGTGAGGGGGTGTTTCGCCAGCTGCCAAAGGACTTTCGGGGGAATCGTACTGCAGTCGGCACCCATGAGGGCCGATTCCACCACGTGTTGGGGATGTCGGATGGAAGCCACGAGGATTTCGGTGTCCATCCCGTAGTTGTCGTAGATCTGGCGAATCTGGGATATGAGCTGCATTCCGTCGGCCGCGATGTCGTCGAGCCGGCCCACAAAGGGCGAAATGAAGGTAGCCCCGGCCTTTGCCGCCAGAAGAGCCTGGAGAGGGGAGAAGCAGAGCGTCACGTTGACACCGATGTTTTCCTTGCGGAGGCCTCGGCAGGCCTTCAAGCCGTCCTCCGTCAGGGGCACCTTGATGACGATGTTCTCGTGAAGCTCAGCGAGGCGTCGACCCTCGGAGAGCATGGTCTCGGCGTCCAGCCCCACCACCTCCGCGCTCACGGGACCGTCGACGATCTCGGCGATCTCCCGGAAGATCTCCTTGGCGTCCTTTCCGCCGGAGGCTCTGGCCAGGAGGGTGGGATTCGTGGTGACGCCGTCGATGAGGCCCGCATCGGCGGCCCTTCGAATTTCGCTGATGTCGGCGGTATCGAGGAAGATTTTCATGTCGGTTTCCAAGGGAGTTGAGGGGAAACTTCTAATTTAGCCCGGAATCCTGGTCCGGGTAATGGACCTTGGTCAAAAAGAGCCCTTGCGCCGGGGCCGGAGCGGAGGTGACAAGCTCGGTGCCCCCGTGGGAGAGGAGCTCCACAAGATCTTCGAAAGGCCTCCGGTGCCATGCGATCTCCACCATGGTACCCATCAGATAGCGGACCATGTGATGCAGGAACCGATTGGCAGTGATTTCAAATGCGACCCCCAGGTCCTCCCATGGCCGAAAAACGGCCTCTGTCACCGTGCATCGGTCCCCCCGGGATTCCTGGCCCACCTTGGCAAAGGCCTTGAAGGAGTGTTCCCCCAGGATGAGGCCTGCCCCTCGCTGAAGAAGATCCAGGTCCACGGGTTGCACCAGAGCCCAGCACCACGGCCGGTGAAAGGGGGAGAAAGCCATCTCCGAGAGTCCGAGTTGGTACCGGTAGCTGCGGGCCTGGGCTGTGAAACGGGGATGAAAGTCGTCAGGAACCACCTCCACCGCTTCAATCCAGATGTCGTTGGGCAGGGTAGCGTTCAAGGCCCGTTGGAGTTCCCGGGCATGCCATTTCGTGGGGAGAGACACCGATGCCACCTGGCCGGTGGCGTGTACGCCGCTGTCGGTCCGACCGGCCCCCACCACCGGCCTCCGAGCGCCTGTGAGGCCCCGCAGGGCGTACTCGATCTCGCCCTGGACCGTACGGCCCTTGGCCTGGAGCTGCCAGCCGAAGAAATAGGTGCCGTCGTACTGGACAGTAAGGCGGAATCGGCATTCGGGATCTGGAGTCACGCCGACAAGGTAGAGGGGCAAGAGGAAAGGTCAAGAAAAGGCTGGACCTGATACCGTTTTTTTAGGTACCGTAAAGGGCCTTCTTCGGTTTGGCGGCCCGGCGACCTGGCGGCCTGCCGGAATGGCGCGTCACCGCGACAGCCCAACAGCCGACTTGCATCGGGAGTGCGTTCAGGAATGAGCAATAAGGACGAGGATGCTGGAGTGGACCTTCGGCCCTTCATCGAAGAAGTGGCTCAGGGTCAAGCCCTCTCTCCGGATGCCGCCGAGACGGTCTTTTCGGCAGTGATCTCCGGAGCGGCCTCACCCATCCAGGTAGGGGCCATCCTCATGGGGCTGAGAACCAGGGGAGTGCTGCCGGGCGAAGTGGCGGGTGGGGTCCGGGCCCTACGCCGGGAGATGGTCCGGGTGCCTGCATCGGATCCGGAGGGGCTCACGGACACATGCGGCACGGGAGGAGGCGCCCTTACCACCTTCAACATCTCTACGGCGGCAGCCCTGGTCGCCTCAGGTCTTGGCGTTCGGGTCGCAAAACACGGAAACCGTTCCTTCACCTCTCGGAGCGGGAGTGCCGACGTCCTGGAAGCCCTCGGAGTCAAGATCCAACTCACGCCGGACAGCATGGGAAGGGTGCTGGAGGACACGGGCATCGTATTCATGTTCGCTCCCCTTCTTCACCCGGCTATGAAGAACGTAGCTCCTGTTCGCCGGGAGTTGGGGATCACGACGATCATGAATCTCCTCGGCCCCCTTACGAACCCGGCCGGGGCCATGCGCCAGATGGTCGGCGTGGCCGAGCCGGGAATCCTCTGGCTGATCGTCGAGGCCCTAAGAGAGCTGGGCCACAAGAGGGCACTCGTGGTTCACGGTTCGCCGGGCATGGATGAAATGAGCCCTCTCGGACCGACCCAGGTCGCTGAACTCAGGGAGGACGGATCCATCGTGGAGGGGATGATCAGGCCTGGGCAGTTGGGCCTCGGCACGTTTGCGGCCGATTCCCTCCATGGAGGTGAGCCGGAGGAAAACGCCGGCCTCATCCGACACGTTCTGGAAGGAAGAGAGGAAGGGGGCGCCAGGGCTGCTGTCCTCCTAAACGCAGCCGGGGCCCTTTATGTGGCTGGGAGAGCCGAATCCTTGCCCGATGCCATGGAGTTGGCGAAGGAAGGCCTGGCTTCAGGTGCTGGAGTCCGAAAGCTGGAGGAGCTCAAGAATTCCTCCAACTCCTATCCGTGAGGTCGTTGTCCCAGGGCCGGCCCCAGGTTTGAGATCGGTGGCGGTCCGAGGCCGGTCGTCAGCGGGAGGAGGACCCGGGAGAGACCCGCTGGGCCGGGCAAGGCGGGTTGGATCGGACCAGAGCCCGAAGTGTCCAGGGCCCCGGAATCGGCGAGGCGCCGACTCCATCTACCACAATGATTTCCGAGGCTTTCCGATTGAACTTTCCTACGATGAAGGTCCGACGCATCAGTCAAAACCTCCTGATCAGGCCTACCACCACGCCTTGAACGGCTACGTCTGAAGCGTCCACGACTATTGGGGACATCTCAGCATTGGCGGGTTGGAGGCGGATGCGCTTATCCGGCTCCCGGTAGAGGCGTTTGACCGTAACCGAATCTCCGCCCACCAGCGCCACCACCACCTCCCCGTCGGAAGCTGTGGGCTGGGAGCTGACGACGATGTAGTCCCCGTCTCGAATCTGCTCCTCGATCATGGAATCGCCCTCCACCCGCAGGACGAAGTTGTCCTTTCCGGGGCGAATCATATCGAGGGGAACAGCCAATGATTCCTGCTCCTGGATGGCCTCGATGGGAAGTCCGGCGGCAACCGTCCCGAGAAGGGGAAGCTCCATGGCCGAAATAGTCCCGTCCTCCGGGACCATTTCGATAGAGCGACTCTCGTTGTAGGACTTCCGGATATATCCCTTTCGCTCCAGATTGCTCAGGTGCTCGTGCACTGTGGCCAGAGAGGAGTAGCCGAAGGAGTGGGCAATCTCCTCGAAGCTCGGGGCATACCCGTGCTGGTCGATGAAAGCGTGGATGAAGTCCAGGATCTCTTTTTGACGCTTCGTGAGGGGCATCGTCGCTTTGCCTCCAGGAAAACCGAAGAAGAACCGAATACAGGATACCCGAACGTTGCCCGAAACGCAAGGCTCTAATAGGGAATCCGGCATCCTCGATCGGATCGTCCGGTCCAAGAAGATCGAGGTGGAGGGTCTATCGAATCGGGAGGCCGAGCTCCTGCGACGCCTCGAACAGGCACCCCCGCTTCGGAATCTGCGGCAAGCCCTCCGAAAAGGGTCGGAGGTGGCACTCATGGCGGAGGTGAAACGCCGATCGCCAGGAGCCGGGCCCATTCGGCCCGACCTCCTGCCCGGTGAGCTTGCCGAAGCGTACCAGGGTGCAGGAGCTGCGGCCATCAGTGTCTTGACCGACCAGGAGTACTTCGGCGGCTCCCTCGAGGATCTGGCTCAAGCTCGGGCCTCCGTCCGAATCCCGGTGTTTCGAAAGGACTTCATTCTCCACCCTCTGCAGCTTGTGGAGTCGCGGTCTTTCGGAGCCGATGGCGTCCTCCTCATCGCCAGGATCCTCTCGGCGGTGGAGTTGGGGACCCTCCACGCCGAAGCTGTGGCCCTGGGTTTGACCCCCCTGGTGGAAGTCCATGGAGAGGATGAGCTTAGGACCGCCCTGGAGGCCGGAGCTGACCTCATCGGCGTGAACAATCGAAACCTCCAGACGTTCACGACCTCCCTCGATGTGACCGTGGACCTCCTTTCCTCCATTCCGCCCCATGTGGCAGTGATTTCCGAGAGCGGAATCCGCACGCCCGAGGAGGTAAGGCGTCTGGGGAGGGAAGGGGTAGACGGGATTCTGGTTGGAGAGACGCTCCTGAGGGCAGCGGATCCGGGAGCGGCCGCGGCTGAACTCGTTGGGCACCCCAGGGTAGGACGGACCGTAACTTGAACTCACTCGAGGTGCGGAGTCGGCAGTGTCCTCGACCCTGGTGAAGGTATGCGGGTTGACGCGCCGTGGAGATGTCCTGGCGGCTGCCAAGGCCGGAGTCGATTACCTGGGGGTCGTCTCGGTTCCCGAAAGCCCTAGATTTCGCACTCCCCGGCAAGCCCGGAACTTGACCGAGGGCGTCGGCACCCCCCTGGTGATGGTGATTGCCGACCAAGCCCTGGAGGCCTGTGTCGAGGCAGGAAGGCTTTCAGGCGCCGGTGTGATCCAGCTCCACGGCCGGGAGAGCCCGGAGCTGGTGGGGTGCCTGGCCGAGGAAGGGCCATGGCGGGTTTGGAAGGCGATCAGGATGCGGGAGCCCGACGATCTGAAGCGTGGATTGGACCGGTACGGTGCACGAGTATCGGGCCTCCTTCTGGACGGCTGGCATCCGCACCGTAAAGGAGGGACAGGTGTACGGTTCGCCTGGGATGAGGTGGCGGCCCTCAGGGATTCGGTCCCGCCCAAAACCCTTCTTGGAATTGCCGGGGGACTCTCGCCCGAGAACGTTTTGGAAGCCGTCGGGGCTCTTCGTCCGGACCTGGTTGATGTGAGTTCGGGGGTGGAGGTGGATCCCGGGAGGAAGAGCCATGCGCGGATTCGGGAGTTCGTTCAACAGGTTCGGGATGCAGGAGGAGGAGTGATACAGTGACGTCGGAATCCCAGCTTGCGAAAGGCAGGTTTGGGCCCTTCGGGGGGCGCTATGTCCCCGAGACTCTCATGCCGGCTTTGGACCAGCTAGAGGAGGCGTTCTCCCGGGCCATGGAGGACGAAGAGTTCCATATCGAACTC
>JASFVN010000173.1:0-8974 GCA_050049805.1 Gemmatimonadota bacterium | reverse complement strand
TATCGTGCTCCTGCTGGTCCTGGGAACCGGAATGGTCCTCGGCATGGCGTTGGATCGTCAACTGGAGGCAAGGGCGGTGAGGGGGGGGCAGGATTGGAGGCCTCCGGCCCCGCAGAGGACCGACAGCTGGCGTAGGGGGTTTGATTCCCGACCCAGAGATTCTTCACGGGATCCGGAGGAGAGTAGGGATTCCATACGCCGGCGCCCCTCGCTGATCGTGGAACAGGTCGGCCTGTCGGAGGAGCAGGAAGCCCAAGCGGACTCCATCTTCTGGCTTTATCGGAGCCGGATGCGAGCCCTTCACGAAGAGTTCGATGCGGCCTACAGCTCCCGTTTTGAAGAAATCATGGCCCAGAGCCGTGAGGATATGTTGTCCATCCTGACTGCGGAGCAACGCCTCGTCTACGATTCACTTCTTTCCGAGTGGGATCACCGGATCGAAGAAAGGCGCCAGGACTCCATATCGGAACAGGGCGGAAACGGCGGTGAGGGCTAGAAAAAGGGGCTACAGCACAGGTTTGATGAGGAGAATGGCGTGAGCAACACGATCATAAGAACCGAAGGTTTGAAAAAAGACTACGTTCTGGGTGCGGAAACGGTGCGGGCTGTCCGGGGGGTGGATATCGAGATCCATACCGGGGAATTCGTGGCGATCATGGGCCCCTCCGGCAGTGGGAAGTCGACCTTCATGAACCTGCTGGGGTGTCTGGATACTCCGACGGCAGGCGAGTATTGGCTAAGCGGGACTCGCGTGAGAGAACTCTCCGACGATGAGTTGGCCAAAATCAGGAATCGTGAGATCGGGTTCGTTTTTCAGACCTTCAATTTGCTTCCTCGGGCAACAGCCCTCCACAACGTGGAGCTTCCTCTGATCTATGCCGGGGTCCGCGGGAAGGAGCGGCGGGAGCTGGCTCGGGAGAAACTCGAGCTGGTGGGCCTTGGCAACCGGATGGATCACAAGCCGCCGGAGCTTTCCGGAGGTCAGCGGCAGAGGGTGGCCATAGCCCGGGCACTTATCAACAATCCGGCCCTCCTCCTGGCCGACGAACCGACGGGGAATCTGGACTCGGTGACAGGGGAGGAGATCATGAGTGTACTTTCCGTGCTCAACGAACAGGGCCAGACCATTGTCCTCGTTACGCACGAGAACAACATCGCGGCCTACGCGAAGCGACAAGTCCATCTGAAGGATGGGCTGATCGAAAAAGACTTCATCAATCATCATGTAGGAGCCGAAGCATGAAGGCGAATTCTCTGGCCCGGGGAGTCCTGGGTCTGGCGCTCCTTGGGGGGCTCACCATCGGGTTGAACAGCTGTGGCAGGGGCGAGGCTTCCGAGGCGCCGACCCTTCAGGCCCAGCCGGTTGTCCGAGACAACATGCGGATCACGGCGGAAGCCACTGGGAGTGTCGAGCCGGTTCGGGAAGTGGAGGTGAAATCAAAGGCCTCCGGAGAGGTTCTGAGGCTCCATGTGGACGTGGGGGATGAAGTCCAACCCGGGGATCTCCTGGCCGAGATCGATCCCCGTGACGTTGTCAACGCCTACGACCAGGCCGTTGCGGACCTGAATGTAGCCGAGGTCAGGGCGGAGATTTCCGAGGCTCAGCTCGAAAGGGCCACCGCCCTTTACGAGGCCGGAGTGATTACCGAGCAGGAGTTCGAGAGTCAGCGATCGGATTACGCCAACACCCAGGCCTCTCTGGTGAAGGCCAGGACGAATAAGGAGTTGAGGGAGCTGCAGAGGTACGATGTAACCATTCGTGCTCCCAGCGCTGGCACCATTCTGACTCGAAATGTGGAGGAGGGCACGGTGATCCAGTCAGCCTCCTCGAACGTGTCAGGGGGCACCGCCCTTTTTGTGATGGCGGACCTCAACGAGGTGCAGATCCGGGTCCTCGTGGACGAGACGGACATGGGTCAGATCCGCCCCGGTCAGGAAGCCTCGGTTCAGGTTGAGGCCTATCCGGGCCGGACTTTTCCCGGCATGGTCGAAAAGATGGAACCGCTGGCAGTGAACCAGCAGAATGTCACCATGTTCCCGGTGATTGTGCGCCTGGACAATCGTTCGGGTCTCCTCATGCCCGGTATGAACGCCGAGGTGGAAACCCTTTTGGTAGAGCGACCAGACGCGCTGGTGGTCCCGAACAATGCGGTTGTGCAACCCGAGGAAATGGCGGCCGCGGCGGCTGTACTCGGTCTGGACCCTGAGGTTGAGCTGGATTTTTCCGTCTATGACCAGCTGGCCCAGGCGGCCGGTCTCGGTTCCTTGGGGGGAGGCCGTGGGGCTGGACGTCGGAGTGGGGGTGCCGGGTCCGCTGCCGCCGACGGATCCGATCGTCGTGCAGCGCTGCAGGAGCTTCGGGCCAAGGTGGAGAGCGGAGAGATCTCGAGGGACTCCTTGAATGCGGTGATGGCTTCTTTCCAGGAGCGCATGGGTGGGCAAGGGCCGGGGGCAGGAGCTGAATCGCCTGCACCTGAAGGGGCCAACCCAGGGCTTTCCGAATCCAACCCAGCGCTTTCCGGCCTCCTCAATACTTCCGCTGACCCGCGCCGGGCGGTGGCCTTCGTGATGAGGCCCGATTCGACTCTGGAAATGCGCCCCGTCCTCATGGGGGTAAATGACTGGGACAACGCCGAGATCCTTGCGGGCCTGGAAGAGGGGGAAATGGTGGCCCTCATCGGCGTTGCACAGCTCCTCCAGGAACAGCAGGAGATGATGGACCGAATGAGAGGCAGGGGAATGATGCCCATGCCCGGCATGGGACGGCGGTAGGGGAGAGATACGAGATGATCGGCCAAAAAGGATCCCTGCTGTCCGTTGAGATCATTGCGGTGGCCATGGCGGCCATCCGCGCAAATGCCTTGCGTTCCGCCCTGACGACCCTGGGCATCGTCATCGGGGTAGGTGCGGTAATCACCATGGTGTCCATGGGGGAGGGGGCCCAACAGCAGATTCAAGCCCAGATCGAGGGGATGGGCACCAACATCCTCTCCATCTCCCCGACCCGGGCCCGTGGCTCGGGAGGCGTCCGGTCTGGTTCAGCCCGGCTCTACACGGACGATGCCTATGCACTTCGGGACAACTCGGGCGGACTCCTGAAGGTGTCCCCCGAGAGTTCCTCGAGACAACAGGTGACCTACCTGCGGTGGAACGACAATTTCGAGGTGTTGGGGACCTGGCCCGAATACTTCGAGATGAACAGATACGAGCTGGCGCACGGTCGATTGTTCGATGTGGGGGAAGACCAGGGCAGGAGGAGGGTCGCCGTGGTGGGAGCCGACATCCCTACGAACCTCGGCGGAGTCCCACCCCAGCTCTTGGTGGGCCGGAGTATTCAGATCCGTGGCATCACCTTCGAGGTCATCGGCGTGCTCGAGACCAAGGGATCGTCCACCGGATGGATGAACCCCGATGAGCGTGTCTACATTCCTCTGAACACCCAGCTCTACCGAGTCAGCGGTGGCCGGGATTATCTGGGTGCGATTTCCGTTCAGGTTCAAACCGGGGGAGAAACCAGGCCTGCGGAGGTCCAGAAGATCATGGATCAGGGGTATGCTGAGATCGATCGAATCTTGAGAAGGGAGCACCAGATCCTCCCCGGAGAGGAGGCCGACTTCGATATCCGCAACTTTGCCGACCTTCTCGAGACGTTTGAGGAAACCGCTCAGACCTTCACCTTTCTTCTGGCGGGCATCGGAGCGGTGAGTCTCCTTGTGGGTGGCATCGGGATCATGAACATCATGTTGGTGAGCGTGACGGAGAGGACCCGGGAGATCGGGGTCCGGAAGGCCATGGGTGCTACTCGGGCGAACATCCTTTTTCAGTTCCTGGTGGAATCCCTGGCACTCTGCCTGTTGGGAGGCCTCTTCGGTGTGGGATTGGGTTGGTTTGGAGCACGCATGATTTCCAGCCTGGGAGGGATGGAGACCGCCGTGGCTCTCGACGCCGTGGCCGTGGCCCTTACGGTTTCGGCAGCGGTCGGGCTGTTCTTCGGGATCTGGCCGGCCCGTCGTGCTGCTCGGTTGGATCCTATCGAAGCCCTTCGCTACGAATAGCATGGCCGGGTGGGGAACCGAGTCCGGGTGGACTCCGGTGTAAGCCGGTCCGGGCTCTCTGCCTGAGTTTCGATGCCGGAAAAAGCCCCCATCCCATGGGATGGGGGCCTTCTCTTCAATCTTGCTTGGGCTGCAAAAAGCCCAGGGCGGCTCCTCTCGGATCTCCGGCCTTCCTCACCGACGGATCTGAACCTCCACAGGCTCCCCCTTCCTGATCACCCCGACCTGCAAGGGACCCTCGAATGCCGCCAGCCCAAAGCGGAGGTCGGAGAGGGTGGCCACTTCCTCCCCCCCTACAGAGACAATGATGTCTCCACCCTGGAGACCGGCGTCAGCGGCGGGGGTATCCTCCAGGACCTCGATGACCATGACACCGTGTTCCACCGAGAAATATTCCGCCAGTTGGGGGTTCAGGGGTGCCAACTGGGCCCCGTAGACCACGGTTTGGCCCTCAATGATGGGCGACCGGAACCGGATCCACTCGCCCCGATCGGCTTCCCGGTCCTCCCAGTTCTGGTAGATTTCCCGACTCCGGCGCTCAAATTCCCGTTGATTCCTCTCGGAATCCCTGAGGGCCTCGATCTGGGCCCGCTGGGCCTGGAGGAAGGCTTCTTCACTCCGGCTCGTCACTTCGGCCCACTGACGCTGAAGTTCTTCTTCGCTCACCTGTTTGAGACGCTCCGTCAGTTGGGCCTGCTCGGCAACCAAAGCCGCCTCCTGGGCCCGGTATTGTTGATAGGTCTCGTCCTCCCTGAGAATCTGTTCTGTGGATCCCTGGATGGCGGCCGACAACTCCCGCTGTCGAGCCAGGGCGGCTCTTTGGACTCCCGTCAGCTCTTTTCGAAGCAGGGCCAGCTCCTCCTTCAACCCCAGCGTGGCATCAGATTGAACGATGAGGGCCTCGAAAGGCATGCCGAAGTCCGGAGCGGAGAGGAAGACGTCGGGCCCGAAGGCCAGGGAGTCCAGGAACACGTCCCGCATCTGGAAACTGAATCCGATTTGATTCTTTGTCAGAGAATCGGCGGGTGAGCGCAGAACGCGGACACTCATCTCCCCTGGCTCCCCTCTGACTCGGAGGCCTTCGATGCTCAGCCGGACCGAGTCGAGGTTTCTCACAATTCCTTCGCTGAGGGTTTCCAGGTGGATGATCATCTCGTCCGCATCGGGGGTGACCACGATGCGAGCCGGGGGCCGGGCTGCCTCCACCAAGCGCTCACTGGTCTGCCCATCCTGAACCACCGTCAACCTCACCAGGTCCCCGGGCTCCAGTGTTTGCCTCAAGGAGGCGAAGATCTCAGGTGAGACCGGTTGCCCGTCCAGGTGGGTCACCAGATCTCCCGCCTTCATCTCTGCCAGTTCCGCGGGGCTTCCCTGGACGACCTCCGTGATCAGGGCTACGGTTCGTTCCCTCCCATCCACCGCAGCTTTCGCGAACTCGAAATAGAACCCGATCCACCCCGAGGAAGTCTCCTGGACCGTCCAGGCCGCCTCCTGGCCTGGCATGGGTTCGGCAAAGATCCCGCATGCCAGAAGTAGAATCGGTAGCACACCGCTTCGTCTCATCAGATCATACCTCGCATTCCTGCCCAATCCCATCAAAACACTCCATCGGCGGGGGTCAGGGAAGCCTTGCGAAGGAGAGCTTGTCGCTCAGCCAAGGCACCCACCAGCACCCCGTTCAGATAGGGATCAGCCGGGGCCTGCTGCACAGCCGCACGCCCGGCTGCCACAATGGCCTCAAGGGCAGCGAAACGAACCGTTGGGTCCCCTACATAAGCCGGGTCTCCTTGAGCGTCCAGGAGCTGTCGGTATCGGAGGAGGGCGTCCATGTACTGTCGTTCGGCCAGATTCACTGCGTCGGCGGCTTCGACGAGATTGGACGCAGGTTGGGCTTGTGACCCCACCGAGATGAGCTGCAATTCCCCGGTCCCCTCGCCCTGAGCCAAGAGATCGTCCGGGTTTGACGCCCGGACCCCGGACCCGAGGGCCGCTCCGCCGAGGAAGAGCACCAGAGCGGCAGCGGCCTGCAGCCACCCTGAGGACCGCCATCGCTTGGCTCTCACCGCCAGCCCGCTGGAACGGATCAACCCCTCACTGGCTAGCCTCGCCTCCAAAACCTCCCAGTCGCCTGGGGGCGGTCGGAGGTCGGGAAGGGCCCCGATGGCGTCCGTTTGTTCTCTCAAAGCCTCCAACTCGGCTCGGCAGAGCGCACACCCAGCCAGGTGTCGATCCTCCTCTGGCGTCGGCGCTTCACTGACGAGTCGAGCAAGGCCTTCTGTGGTCAGATGCCCCATGCTTCTACTCCCGTTTCCCCCTCGGCCCCTTCATTTCTCCTGGGCCGAAGCAAATCCCGCATTTTCGCTCGAGCTTTGAAGAGTTGGGATTTCGAAGTTCCCGAAGTCACCCCCAGGAACTCTCCGATCTCCTCGTGGGTGTAACCCTCCACGTCGTGCAGGATGAGAACCTGACGCATGCCGTCAGGGAGCCGGTCCATTGCCCGTTCCAGGAGATCCCCCAAAAGGATATCCCCTTCTTCGGGTTGAACGGCTACCGCTTCCGGCATAGGAGCTTCCCTTCTCGTTCGAGTGTCGTTCTTCCTCAACGCCTGAAGGGCAGAGTTGACGGCGATCCTGTGGAGCCAGGTGGAGAACCTTGCATCCCCCCTGAATGTCGGGAGCGCCCGAAACGCCCTGATCCAGGCCTCTTGGGCATAGTCCTGGGCGAGGTCGTCTTCCCCGGCGATGCGGCGGACCACGGCATACACTCTGGGTGCATACCTCTCGTAGAGGGTCCGGACGGCAACACCGTCCCCGTCACACGCCTGCCGGATCAGCTGAGCTTCCGTCATTTCCCACCCTTCTAGGGTCAACGGATTAGATCGGTTCCCGGAAGAAAAAGGTTGCTCGGAGAGGGTTTCCTTCGAATCCCCTCTAGGCTCCGGCTTCCTGGGGCCTTAGACTTGGAGCCCATTGGGTTCCCAGGTCTTCCGTTTCTCCGTCCCCCTGTCCTGAGATTGTATGATAGTCTTGGAAGGGCTTACGAAACACTACGGCGATTTCGAAGCCGTCGCGGACCTCTCTTTCAAGGTCAAGCCGGGTGAGATCTACGCCCTCCTGGGTCCAAATGGTGCAGGCAAGACCACGGCCCTTCGGTGCCTCGCTACCCTCCTCAAGCCCACGTCGGGCTCCGCCTCCGTCGGAGGCGCCGACGTCCAGCAATACCCTCTACGGGTTCGAAGCAGGATTGGATTCCTGGCAGCGTCCATGGGGCTCTACGAACGCCTCTCGGGCCGGGAGTTGGTGGAGTATTTCGGTCGGCTCCACGGCATGGAGGAGGACCGGTTGAAGAAGCGGGTTGATGAGCTCGCGACCCTCTTTGGCCTGGACGAGTTCAGGGGCCGTTACTGCGGGAAACTGTCCACCGGCCAGAGGCAGCGGGTGGCTCTGGCCCGGGCCATCGTTCATGACCCGTCGGCTCTTATCCTGGATGAGCCGACCCAGGGGCTGGACGTCCTCAGTGGCGAGACCATCTACCGCTTCATGGCGCGGGAAAGGAGCAGAGGAAAGGCGATTCTTTTCTCCACTCACCATATGGACGAGGTGGAGTTGCTGGCGGACCGGGTCGGAGTGCTCAGCCGAGGTCGACTGGTGGCGGAAGACACGGTCCGGGGGCTGCTGCAGAAGACAGGAGAGGGTAGCCTGGCCCGTGCCTTCCTCGCCCTACTGGACAGGAATGGCGACAAACCCATGGGAACTGACCTCCCTCTTTCTTCCCTGGGTCCCACCGAAGGTGATTTTGGATGACGGCCAGAGATCGACACGGATGGAAGGCTGCCCGGATCGTCTTCCGGAAAGAGATCCAGGAAACTCTGAGAGATACCCGCACCCTTCTGGTCATGGTGGTGGTGCCGGTTCTTCTCTATCCGCTCCTTCTCATTCTATCCCAGCAATTGGTCCTGTTCGGCCAGCGCCAGCTCGAAAGAGAGCCGGCTCCCGTGGCGGTGGCGGGACAGGTGGATTCCGTTCTTCTGGACTACTTGTCCGGGAGAGACGAAGTAGTCCTGCGGGAGATAGGAAACCCTGAAGAGGCTATCAGAACCGACGAAGTGTCGTCGGTTGCGGTCTTCGACAGGGAGGTGGACGGGATCGAATCTCAATCTGTGGTCCTGCTGTTCGACGCGGCCGACGATCGCTCACGACGGGGACGGAATCTGCTCTCCCAGGCATTGTTCGAGTGGCGAGACACTCTATTGGCACGGCGGGTCTCGGAGGCGGGGTTGCCCGAGGGTTTTGCCAGCCCGTTGGTGGTAGCCGATTCCAGCATCGCCCTTCCACGGGAGCTTGGGGGGTATGCCCTGGGTCGCTTTCTTCCCATGCTGCTGGTCATCATGACCCTCCTCGGCACTTTCTATCCGGCCATCGACCTGGCTGCAGGAGAGAAGGAGCGGGGGACTTTGGAGACTCTCCTTACCGCGCCCATTCCATCGGGCCATGTCGTAGCAGGGAAGTTCCTGGCGGTCACCGTGATAGGCCTCGTCTCTGCCGGGCTCAATCTGGGCTCAATGCTACTTACCTTTCAGACTGGCCTTTTCCAGCTGGGTCAGGCCATCGAATTGGAATTCTCCCTTCCTCTCGGCTCCATCCTTGTCATCTTCGGCGCTCTCTTTCCCCTTGCCGTTCTTTTCGGTGCCCTCTTCCTGGGGATCGCCCTGAGGTCCCGGTCTTTCAAGGAAGCTCAGAACGCCCTGACCCCGGTCTATATGCTGGCGGTGGTCCCAGCTCTGTTACCCCTGTTCCCCGGCATCGAGATGACGTCGGCGCTTGCCGTCCTCCCCGTGGCTGGTGTTTCTCTCCTCTTTCGCGAACTGCTGGCCGGGAGTGGGAGCTGGTTCCTGGGGACCTTGGCCCTGTCTTCGACGG
>JASFVN010000172.1:0-9016 GCA_050049805.1 Gemmatimonadota bacterium | reverse complement strand
ACCCTCCGGACCAGACCGTGCTGATCTCCAACGCCGGGGGCGGAGAGCTCGGGGTCCTGGAGGTCATGGAAGATGCCCCTTGGCTAACCGCTTCCGTCCCGGTCACGTCGACGGTAATCAGCGCCGATTTGACGGGCTTGGGAACGGGGACCTACTCCACGACCGTCCAGGTCACCAGTGGCAACGGAGGAAGCGAGTCGGTGCCCGTAACACTGGTGGTCTCCCAGCCCATCCTTACCCTTTCGGCCCAAGAACTCTCCTTCTCCGGGAAGCCGAGTGGCGCAGCGCCACTTCCTCAGAGGTTGACGGCCTCGAACACCGGGGCCGGCACCTATGCTGATCTCGGGAACGTGACCATCGGTACGGCCAGTTACGGGCCTGGGGGTTCGGGGTGGATCACGACCCCGGCGTCGGGCTCACCCGTAGGCGAGGGGGGGTTGGACGTCGGTGTTTCCCTGGCGGGTTTGACCCCGGGGACGTATACGGCCGGTCTTCTCGTCCTGTCGCAGAACGGGGGCAACCAGTCGGTATCCCTCACCCTCTCCGTGGTTCGGGAAACGGACCCGCCCAGGCTCGTTCTCTCCACTACCACCCTCCGCTTCGGCGCTCTCCTGGGAGGGGCGGACCCCAGCCCGGAGTTGGTCTACGTGTCCAACGGGGGCGGTGGGTCGTTGGGCACGGTCCAGGTCGGCCCGCCGAATTTTGGGCCCGGGGCCGCGGAGTGGCTGAGCGGAGCCCACGCGGATGGGGTCATCACAGCCTCCTCCACGGCCAGCGGATTGAAAAGTGGAGAGTATGTCGCGGTTCTTCCCGTGAAAACCGAGAACGGGGGATCCACAGGGATCGACGTAACCCTTGTGGTTGGGGCGCCCCGCCTTACCGCCACGCCAAACACCATCGCCTTCGGTGACACCCTGGCCGGGACCGGTCCGCCTCCCGCCAGAGTGAATCTGGAAAACACCGGTGGCGGGACCTCCGCCAGCCTCGGACCCCTCACGCTGGGTGCCGCGGAATATGGCCCCGGGGCCGAAGGTTGGCTGGAAGGGACCTTGAACGGGCAAAGCCTCGACCTGTCCGCTCTGACCGGCGACCTGGAGGTGCGAGAAGATCCCTATGAAGCCCGGCTTCCAGTCCAGTCTCAGTTCGGCGGTGCCGATACGGTGGTGGCCCTCTTCACCATAAGCCCTGGAGGCAGCCCTCCCAGCCTGGTGCTTTCCGTGGACTCGTTGCTGTTCGCCGGAATCGTTGGCGGCGGCCCTCCCGCACCCCAGACCGTAACGGCGTTCAATGGAGGAGGAGGGATCTTGGGAAGCCTGGAGATCCGGGAGATCTCGTATTCCCAAGCACCCGAAGGCTGGCTCAGCTACTCCCCCGACGAAAATACCTTCAGCTTCCAACCGTCCATCGACGGACTCCCCGGGGGCTCTCATCGGGCATCGGTGATCGTGGGAAGCGAATACGGGCAGGAGGACACGGTAACCGTGGGCCTCGACCTCGCTCAGCCCGTCATCAGCCTTTCCACACCTCTGGTCACCTTCAGCGACACGGTGGGCAGCCCGGACAGCCTCCGCTCGAGGGTCTTCGTCACCAACACGGGTGGAGGTGACCGGTCGTCTCTCGGCGATGTGATCATCCTCCCCATTTTCTACCCTTCCGGGTCGTCGAGTTGGCTCATCACCGACCCAGCACCGGGATCCAATGTCAGCGGAAATGGGGTAGAGCTCACTGGAAGTGCCGCAGACATGGCGGAGGGAGACTCGGAGGCCCTGGTGGTATGCCAGAGCCAGTGGGGAGGCAGCGACACGGTTGTGGTCGCTTTTTCGGCCCGGAAACCCGACCGCTCCTTCGACCTCCCCACCATCGAGTTGGTTCGTCCTGTGGCCAACGGAGGAATCGGCGCTTTCGAGGCTTTGCCCGGTGACAGCGTGACGGCCACTGCCGAATCGGGGAGCATGGGCCAGCTGGGCCTCAGGGTAGGTGTAAGGAACGGGTCCGAGACCAGAATTACCCTCTCCGGACTGAGGGTGAGCATACCCTCTTATCCCCCCGGACAGCCCACCGGTTGGATTACCGGGGCCTTCCTGGATCGAACGACGGCCACCCACTCCGAGCCCGCCGAGCTGGCAGTTGCCATCGATCCCGGCGGATTGGCCGATGGTAGGTACGAAGCGTCTCTCGTGGTGAGCTCGGAGGCGGCTGGATTGGAGGAGGTGGAGGCGCGGACGCTCAGGGTCATCCTGAGAATCGGGTGAGGGCGAATCGTCCCGACTCAGCCTCCCCCGGCCCGGAAGGACACGATGAACCAGCCCTCGTCCCCCCGGCTGAAGGTGTAGGTAACCCGGTGCGTTTCCCCCTGGCCATCGGGGCCCAGCACCGAGGACATGACATCTCCGTCAAGCGTCTCGTCATGGATCCCGAGCCGGAGGCTTCCGGGAACGAGGGCCAAGTAGAACTGGTCCGTCTCGGGAATGTCGAGGAGCTCCCGAATGGCACTCCGATCCAGGGAGGGAAAGAGGGCCTGGGCTCGGGATGCGTCCCGATCATTGATGGCAGCCACGTAGGCGTCCAGGAGAGCGGAGACTTCTCGGGCTGCGGTCTCGGTGGGCGCAACGGCCTCCAACGCCGGATTCGGACGAACCGCCAGGCTCACCTCCAGGGTACGGGTCACATCTGCAGCGCTCACCGGAATGGAAGCCCGGTAGTCTCCCGGAGCCAGCCCGGTGAGATCGACGCCGATCCTCAGAACCGTCCCCCGTCCTCCTTCCGCACCCAGGGTCTGCCGCAGCCAGTCCCGGCCACCCCCCTCATACCGAATGATTCCCACCGAGGGTGAGGCATTGCCGGTCACCATCAGTTGGATGGTCTGGGCCGTCGGCGCCGGTCCTCCTTCCACCGCTTCGAAGAAGGCCGAGGGCACTGAGAGTTCCAGGGACACTTCCGGGGGCGCCGCGGCCACCTGAAGCCCCAGGGTGCTCTGCGCGTCGTCGCCCCGGACGGTGAGGACGGTCTCCCCCTCACCCAGAAGGGCGAGGACCACAGAGTCGGATCCCATGGATGACACCGCCGCCACCCCAGGATCGGAGGAGGTCCAGGAAAGCCCGCCATTACCCATATACCCCTCGGGCTGGGACGAGACCCTGGACCGAACGACCAGGCGCTGGCCCGCCTGGACCGGTTGGGCGGGGGGCACGATGGTGATACTCTCGATCCGATCCCGAACGCTGGGAGTGGTGCTGGGCGATTGGTCTTCGGCCGTAGGCGATACGCTGGCTTGCTCCACCGCCGCCGGCTGGGATACGGTGACCCGAACACTGTCCACAATCCCCCCGGCCTCGGCCATGACCAGGGCCGATCCAGCAGCCATACCCGTGAGGAGCCCCTCCTCGCCCCGATCTTCCACAGGCACCACCGACACCACCGAGGAATCGTCCGACCACCAGGTCACGTCCTGGGATGGCAGGGGACGCCCGTCGGCTTCAGCCACCAAGGCACGAAGGGTGAGCGTCGCGCCCACCAGCAGAGACTCGGTGGAGTTGGGAAGGGTGACCGATGCCACCGAAGGAGGGGGGGATTCCGGCGCATCCTCGGATGGCACGGCGGGACCACCGCCGAAGGGAGACCAGGTGGACACGGCAAAGGTCACGGCCGCCAGGGCCGCGATGCCCAGAGCCGCAAACGCCGCCACCCGGCTCCTCTTTCCCTTCGCCTTTCCCTTCGCCGCTTCGGACGGAAGAGGTGCCTCGGCCACCAGGGTGGGCTCCAGGGATGGATCCTCGATCCTTTGCCCGGGTGGAGGCGACGGCCTCGCCGCCCCCGGGGAGACTTCTTGCGGAGGGCCCGCCGGGGAGCCTCGCGACGGACCCGGGGGAGGGACTGACAGACGGCCCGAAAAGCCTCGGACAAGCTCGGCCAACTCCTGCCGGAGAGGATCCCGAGGACCCGGAACATGCCCGCCAATGGCTTCGATGGCCTCCGTGACCCCGGGAAAGCGTCCAGAAGGATCCTTCGCCAGCATCTTCAGAACCGCCTCCGACGTCTCCTCCGGACAATCGGGCCGGTAGGTCCGAATGTCGGCAGGGGCAGAGGAGGTGTGAGCCTGCATGATGGCGAAGGGCGTTCCACTGAAGGGCGTACGGCCAGTCAGCATCTCGTAGGCCAGCACACCAAGGGAATACTGATCGGAAGCGGGAGAGAGCTCGCCGGCCAGGCACTGCTCGGGACTCATGTACTGGGGGGTACCGATGGTGGATCCCGTCTGGGTGAGGTTGGTGGTGGTCCTGACCTTGGCGATGCCGAAGTCGGTGAGGATGGCGTTGCCTTCGAGGTCCAAGAGGACGTTTCCTGGCTTGATGTCCCGGTGTATCACCCCGTTGTCATGTGCGTAGGCCAAACCCGTCCCGACCTGGAAGAGGATGCTCCGGGTCAGATCCAGGGAAAGGGGGTCAGGCCTCCGCAGGAGGTCTTCCAGGGAGCCACCCTCCACCAGCTGCATGACGAAAAAGTGGAGGTTTTCGGCCTGCCGGACCGTGTGGATGGTGACGATGTTCGGGTGGTGTAGGCTTGCGATGGTGACGGCCTCCTGCCGGAACCGCTCCACCATGCCCGGCCCCAGGAGGAGGCCGGGAGCCATGACCTTGATGGCCACAGGCCGATCCAAGGCCAGATCGCGGGCCAGGTAGACGGCGGCCATTCCTCCACGGCCCAACTCCCGGACGACCTCGAATTCGCCGTGGGTGGCTCCCTCCAACTCCCTCCGGACTCCTGGCCAGGCCTCAGGCACGCCGGCATCCTCTGCCCCTCCCTCTTCCCCTACCCCACCCTCTTCCATGACCTGGGTCGCCCACCCGGCCCGAGCCGTAGCCAGATCCTCGTCGGGCCGCCTCGCGCCGCAGCTCGGACAGACGTCGTCGTCGGGATGGAGCCCCTCCCCGCAGTTGTGGCAGGTAGCCGAATCGTTCATGAGCGGAATATGGCCGAGCCCTTCATGAGGGACCAGAGTGCAGCGGATCAGCCAGTCTTCAACAGCGTTTTGGCCAGACCCAGATTCAGGGCCAGCCGGCCGATGCAATGGTCCGTGTTCCGATGGCTCACCTCTTTCGGATTCCTCCCGTACCAGGTCTGGAACGCGTTCTTGAGACTCTGGAGGTTCTGGCCGTTCGGTTGCCTCTCATGAGCCTCCAGGGCAGCGTCCACACTCTTCAGATCGGAGGACCGCCAGTGGCCCGAGCGGGCCGAGAGGCCCATCCAGTCATGGTGCGAGATCCAGTCTCCGGCACTGTATTCCAGCCATGAATCGGCAAACTGGGGTGCCCGTCTTTCGGTCCGAATGTAGAGGTTCTGCTGGTCTTCAGAGAGCCACAGTCCGGGCCGCAGCCTGGAGATCTTCTTCGCTACACAATCGTCTCGGTTCTGGGTCATTCGATCGAAGGTCGGATCGAAATAGCGGGCACCGATCTTGGTCAAGTAGTGGACCGGAAACAGGCATCGGCCGTCGAGGCGCCCGGTGCTCGGATCCCGGACGTTCCCGTTGGCGGGCCCGGCGAAGACCCTCCACGCCCGGGAGATCATGGCCCCGGCCTGGCTCCCGAAACATCTTTCCACGCTGGCTTTCGGCAGGTTCTCCCGAGGCCCGAGCCCTTGCCGTTTGTACGAGACATAGTCCCAGGTTGCATGGAAGGCCCTGGCGAGATGCTCGCAGTTACAGGTGGAAGCCTCGTATGCCCAGTGGGCCTTGGCATAGGGCATGAAGTTCCTCGTGAAGAGTTCCCCGGCGAGGGTCATGGCCGGACCCCTCCACGTGACGGCCGGACGATCGAGGATGGCGTCCAAAATCCTCGTATTTCCCTGTCCCCTTCCACCGTATCCACCAGTCAGATCGGGCATTTCCATCCCCTTTCTCGGGGTGTGCGCTTTCGGAAAGGTCCTCGCCTCCCACCCAGGCTAGGATCATAAGGAGCCTGAGGCAATCGGAAGATCGAGGTGCCTCGGATCGGGGTGCATCCGATGGGGGTGCCTGCCCCGGGGCCGTCCGAGTCTCAGCGGCGGCTGGGATCGTCGGCCACTGGCCTTCTCTTGAGTACCTGCCTGACCCCGCTGGTGGACCTCTCACTGGCAAAATTCGTGGTGCACGAGGGGATACCGGCTTACCTTGTCCCAAAAGCACATGCCTTACGAGCCGTATCGGCCGGGGGTGGAAGGTGACTCCTCCGCCGGAACGCTGAAGGGTGTGTCCGATGCAACCTGGCCCCAACCGGTGAGACTCATGAACGCTGGCGCCGAATTCCCGCGGCTTCTGGGTAGCCGCCCCGGATCTGGTTTCGTTGTGCTCTTCACTCTTCTCCTTCTGGCCGTGGCAGGATGCGTGGACCGGACGGCTGGGCCAGGTGGGTCCTACCGCACGAGCCTTGCCCTGAACGCCGTCCTTTCCTTGGCATCCAATCAGAACCAGGAGTCCATCGACGGATGGCGGATTCAGGTCCTGAGGCCCGGCGAGGGTGTCCTTGCGGAAGAGAGTGGAACGGTTGCCCAGGATCAAAGCAGCGTCGCGGTTCCGGAGATCTCGGTCCAGCTCGAAGCGGAGTGCGAGATCCTACGCATACGGATCGAACTTCTGGCTGGAACCACCGTTTGGTGGCTTTCGGAGGCCGACCACCAGATGTGTTCGGGGCCGGGCAATCAAATCGGGGTGACGGAGGAGGATTTCTGGTGGGCAGGGCCGCCCCAGCCATCCCTCACCACCGGGGCCCTCAACTTCGTCCTTCCCCAGGGCTCCGAAGCCTCTCAAAGCTTCAGCATCACCTACGGGGGTCCGGGGGGCCTCAACTGGAACCTGGACATTGAAGGAGCCGGCGCCGAATGGCTCAGTATGGCTCCGCCCACGGGTGTGGTTTCGGCCAACAGCCCCCAGCTCATCACCGCAACGGTGGATGCCTCCGGCCTTTCCGTCGGGACCTACTCCGCCCGATTGATCCTCCACGGCTTCCCAGGTCCCTCCCAGACTGTCGATGTCACCGCTGACGTCGTACCGGGTCCGAGTATCGGGCTCTCGCCGTCTTCCCTCACATTCTCCGGTGAGGAAGGGGCGAGCCCGAGCCCTCAGACCTTCACCCTGAGCAACCAGGGTGGGGCCTCTATGAACTGGAGCGCCGCCCCAAGCGAATCCTGGCTTTCCGTGGAGCCCTCCTCCGGCGCCCTGGGCCCCGGCCAGTCGACGACCGTCACCGTCACCGTCGGCGCTACCGGCCTGGGGGACGGGGAATTCCAGGGGAACGTGGTCGTTCAGAGTCCGAACGCTGACAACAGCCCTCAGACTCTCCCGGTCTCCCTGAGCCTGTCACCCGTCTTCGAATCGGTAATCACGGGTACCGTGAGTGTGGAGGGAACGCCCCTCTCCGGCGTCCCGGTCACCCTGAGCGGAACGGCTTCAGCTCAGACTGAGACGGGTGCCGGCGGCGGATTCTCCTTTTCCGGCCTTCAGGATGGTCCTTACACCCTCACCCTCAGCGGCGTACCGCAGGATGTCGTCTTCGAGGCCGTGAGCGTCGGGGTAGACCTTGGCGTTCGGGAGACCCGGACGGTGGACTTCACCGGGGCTTTTCTCCGGACCGCTTCCGTTGTCGGGAGAGTGACCGTTGAGGGAGCTGGGATCGGTGGGGTAACCGTGGCGGCGAATGGCCCGGACGGACCGGTGTTCAGGGTTACCGGCGAAAGCGGCAACTACGCCTTTTCGGGCTTGCGAGGAGGATCCTACACCGTTGCCGTCAGCGGATTCCCCGCCGGTGTGGAGTTCCCGGCGGCGTCCCAGCAGGTCAACCTCTCCTCGGGACACACGGCTACGGTGAATTTCGCCGGGGTCTATGACCGGACGGCCAGCATTCTCGGCCAGGTGACGGTGGATCTGAGTCCCGCTCCGGACGTCACGGTGACGATGCACGGGCCTGACGGGGTCGGGTCGTATGTCACAGGAGCAGACGGGCGTTACTCCTTCACGAATCTGAGGGCGGGTACCTACACCGTCGGCATCAGCGGTTACCCGGCAGGTGCGGAGTTCGGTCAGACCACTGTGGAGCTGGATGTGGCGCCCGGGTCCACCAATACGGTGGACTTCCCCGGGGAGACGGTGGCCCAACTCCAGGTGACACCCACAAGTCTGACGTTCACCGCCGGCCCGGAAAGCCAACCGGAACCTCAGACCTTCCAGATCAGGAATACCGGCGGAGGACCTGTGGATTGGTGGAGTTCGCAGTGGAGCTCAGGGTCTGGATGCGTGACAGGCCTGATCCTCAGTCCAACGAGCGGATCTCTCGAAGCCGGGCAGTTCATCAACGTCCAGGTCCAGCTCAACACCATGGCCTGCCCTGCGGGGCCGAGTGAAAGCAACCGGAGCTTCACCATCTACGGAAGCGATGGTACCTCATTTCCATTCAGCCTGGAGGTCCAAGTCACCTTGAGTCCGTCGCCCACTATCTACGACGAGCGATACTCCCGGGTCTGTGTGAACTGCTGCATCACCGACCCGGACGGCGACTGGTACAAGGAGACCGTCGACTACCTGGACCTGGAGGGTGACGTGGATCCGGCGAAGTCGTGGGTATACGCCACCTGGATGTACAGCGACGAAACCTCCGGAAACTACACTTATCCGCCCGGAAGCGACTACGTGACCTTCACTGGCGACGGATTCTCCGGGACCGTGACCACGGACCCCTGCTACAACTTCCTGGATGGCCAGAGAAGCTGGGTGGATGTCACGCTGACGCTGAGGGATGGAAGCGGGAATTACAGTAACCTGATCTACTTCAGGATCACGCCTGGTTAGTCCGGCTCAAAGAAGGACGCCGCCGGGCTTCCTGCCGGGTGATGTCCTCTGCGGTCCCGGGTCCCCCAAAGGGTGGCCCGGGGCTGTTTTTTGGGACGTTCCTTCCCTCGCGGATAGCCACCAAAGCGCCTATTCTACCAGGGAACCTTTAACTACCTGGCTCCATGCCCACACTTCGCAACTGCATCAGGTGCGGGG
>JASFVN010000011.1:0-38133 GCA_050049805.1 Gemmatimonadota bacterium | reverse complement strand
TCTGTTCCTCCCCTCCCCCGCAAAAGCCCAAACCGGCCTCGTTTTGGAACCGGATCCTTCGAGCCTGAGGGTCGATCTACCAAGAGCCTACCTCTCCGGATGGGCCCAGGATGTTCGCGGGGAGATCCTCGACTATCATTCTCCTGTGCCCACCATCCGTCGATCTCTTCTGGTCCGGTCTGAGGACCGGTCCCGTTCCATCGTCTGGGAAAGCCAATCAGTGCCCGAGGACTTTCGGGGTAAAGAGGCCACCTTCGTCTTCATGATCGGAATCGATGTCAATGCCGAACCGCGGCGCTTCGATTTCAGGATGAACGGGAAGGAGATGTTCCAGATCGCCAACCCGACCCGGGCAACCCTGGGTGACGTGATTACCTGGGAGGGTATCGGCGCCCGAGGGGAGTTCCGTGTGACCCTCATGGACCGCTACGGCGATGCCATGGGATTCTTCTTCCTTACCCTTCCCCCGGGCTCGGTAGCCCCAGGGGAACCGGTCCGCTTCGAAGTCCTTGGAGAGAGTGCAGGGGCCAGAACCTGGTTCATGGTCTTCAGGGATCCCCTGGAACCCCATGTCCGGATCTCCAACGCGCCGGCGGTGCTCAGAACCGACGCCGGAGAGGCTCAGGTACTCCGACTGGATCTCCTGACCCTTGCCGAAACGCAGAACTTCCGGATGGAAAGCCCCTTGGGCGCCGTGGACTCCGTGGTGGCCATGGGCCACACCCGCTTTACCGTCCCGGTCCCGTCGGCGGATTCCCGGAGGGAGGTACCCCTGCGGTTGGAGTTGGGCGACTTCCGAACGGAGGTCACCTACGGGATCATGCCTCCACGCCGCATCGAGATCCACCTCCACCATCACACTCACCTGGATATCGGCTACACCCACCACCAGGACGAGGTCGAGCGCCTCCAGTGGGCACATCTGGAGGAAGCCCTCCGCCTGGGGGAGGCGTCTGAAGATTTCCCTGAAGGAGCTCGTTTTATCTGGCAGCCCGAGGGCATCTGGCCCGTCGACAGCTATGTCCGCCAGCACCCTGGGGAGAAGGCCGACCGCCTCCTGGAGGGCATTCGACGTGGATGGATCGCGTTGGACGGCATGTATGCCGGTCTCCTCACGGGCCTGGCGAACGAGGAAGCTCTGCTTCGGTCCTTCGAGGCCGGTACTCGCTTGGCCCACCTGAGTGGCGTCCCCATCGAATCGGAGATGGTCAGCGACATCCCTGGTTTCACATGGGGCCTGGTGGAGGCCATGTCCCGTAACGGGATTCGGTACCTTTCCATCGGCCCCAACTTCGGCCACCGAATCGGACACCTCACGGAAGAACTGGGAGATCGGCCTTTCTACTGGGTGGGGCCGTCCGGAGAGAACCGGGTTTTGACGTGGGTTTCCGGCGGCGGATATGCCTGGTTCCACACGGGCTTGGGGTACGACTCCATCACGGCCTACCTGGATGAGGAGAAGGTCTTCAGGTACGTGGATCAGCTGGTGGCCGACGGGTATCCCTACGACCTCACCTTCCTCCGCTACAACATCGGATCCGACAACGGCCCGCCGGACCCCGGCCTCGCCGAGGCTGTCAGGGGCTGGAACACCCGCTACGCCTCGCCGACCCTCAGGATCACCGGGATGACAGAGACGTTTCGGGAGTTCGAGAGGCGGTATGGCGATGGACTACCCTCTTACCAGGGAGACATGACCGGGCACTGGGAGGATGGCGCCGCTTCCTCAGCCAGGGAAACCGCAATGACCCGGCGGGCGGCGGAGAGCCTGGCACAGACGGAAAAGTTCGCGCAGCTGAAGGGGATCACTCTGGATCCAGACGGCCTGGAAGAAGCCTGGAGAAACGTCCTCCTCTTCTACGAGCATACCTGGGGCTCCTGGAACTCCATCAGCGAACCCTACTCCGAGCTTACCGTCACCTCATGGGAACGGAAGAAGGCCTTCGCCGAAGAGGCGGTGGCCTGGGCCGACAAGCTGCGTGAGGAAGTCCTCACTTCTCTTGGCGAGGACCCGGAACGCCGGATCAAGGTTCACAACACCCTTCCATGGCGCCGGACCGACTTGGTGGTTCTCCCACCGGAAGCCTCCGCTGAGGGGGACCGTGTGAGGGAGCTGGGAGGCGAGTTTGCACCCTCCCAACGCCTTTCCACAGGAGAGTTGGCTTTCCTGGCCGAGGACGTTCCGGCGGGAGGAACCAGGGCGTATCGAGTGGAGGCTGGAGAGGCGCCCACCCTTCGAAGTGCATCCGGTGCTGATCGGTCCGAGGGTCGGAGCGCGTCCCCCTGGACCCTGGCCACCTCTCACTACTCCGTCTACCTCGATCCCGAAAGTGGAGCCATCACCTCCTTGCTGCATCGTCCGTCCGGAAGAGAGCTCGTGGACAGCGATGTGGGTGGACTCAGCCAGTACGTCTACGTGCCGGGGCGAGACCCGGCCGCGGCTGTACCGGCGGGCGGCGGAACGTTCCGATGGGTCGAGGGCGGGCCCCTTGTCTGGGCTCTGGAAATAACCACCCCGGGAGAAGGCCTGCGGGAACCCACCCGGACTCGCCTACGGTTGGTTGAAGGCCTGGACCGCGTGGACCTGACCAACCGAGTCGCCAAGGCCTGGGTCCTGGATCCGGAGGCTGCCCTCTTCCTTTTTCCCTTCGCCATCGACGATCCTCAGGTCCGCTTCGATGTGCCTTTCGGCGTGGTCCGTCCCGAGATCGACCAACTCCCGGGGGCCTCCAAGAACTACTTCAGTGTTCAACGCTGGGTGGACGTCTCGAACGACGAAGGTGGCGTGACGCTCACCACCGTGGAAGCACCCCTCATCCAGTTAGGAGAGATCCGGACCGATCCCATCGTGACCGGATGGCTGGAGGAGGCCCAACCTTCGCCGACGATTTACTCCTACGTCATGAACAATTACTGGGAGACCAACTACCGGGCGGCACAGGACGACGACGTGGCGTTCCGGTATTCCCTTCGGGCACACGGTGCATTCCAGGAAGAGGCGGCGAGGCGCTTTGGCCTCGAGGTGGCCCGGCCTCTCGTGGTAGGAGATGTAGGACCCGGCTCCGATTCTCTGGATCTGCCGTGAACGCTGGCGTCAATCCGTCAGTCTGCCTCCAGACTCAGGAGCGGGTCATCCAATCCCGACATCAGCCGTCGCCCCTCGGCTCTCCTGGCCATGAAGACCGATCCCGTGGCCATCCCGGCTCCTATCCCGGCATTGATGACCAGGGGGCCAAGTAGATACGGAACCGGAACCCCGAAGGCCATGGGGATAAAGGAGAGAAGAAGACCACCTACGGCTCCCCACAAAGCGACCCGCCTGAGAGAGAGGTTCTCCAACGTGGAATGACGCTCGGCGATACTGAGTACCACCGCAAAAGAGGCCCCGGCAATGAAACCGGATGCGGCGCCATTCAGCGCCATGGGAATCAGGTAACTGAAGGGAATTCCCGCGAGAAGCCCGAGCCCCGCGCCTAACCCGGTCCAGGCAATGGCCCAGGTGAATGCTGTTCCAAGAACTCCGCGGACGCGCCTCAGAAGCTTTTTCACCTCGCACCCCCTTCCTTCCATCAGGAACTACCCCTAGAACACCTGACGAGGCCCGGACCACTCGGGTTTCGTTGGCACGGCGCGGATCGGTCCGAGGCGGGCCCGGCGGATCATTGAGGTAAAGGCGCCAGAGTGAAGGCCAGCAATCAGTCGATGATCGCCGCGATGAGACGGCCGGGCCCATGGATTCCCTGGACCATGATCTGCCCGATGTCAGCAGACTTGCTCGGTCCGGAATGGAGGCCCAGGGCGGAAGGAAGAGGCTCCCCGGACAGAGCCTGGAGGAATTCCAGGACAGTCCCATAGACTGTATCGGCCCGGACCCAGACCACGTGTGTTGGCGGAAGGAGTTGGGTCCGTCGGCCATCCCGAGCATCCAGGACCAAGCTTCCGGTTTCCGCAATGGCGCATCGAGCCATGGAAACGCCCAATCCAGCCCCGGCGGGTTTTGCCCGATCCATTTCGATCCGTAAGGAATCAGGCACCGTCTCTCCGAAAGATGCCGCATCGAACTCCTGGGCAAACCCTTGGAGCCAGGATCGGGCGTCCTCCGACCCAGAAAACACCAACAGTTCCCCACCGGCCGCCTCCAAGCTCCGCCGGAAGCGCTCCACTGGGGAAACGGTCCCTTGGGAGTGAAACGGGCCCCCAGGGAACGGTCCTGGATGGTCACGGGCCGGACGATCTGCGAGAGCCTCTTCGACCCTCTGGAGAATCTTCTCCCTGGAGTCGGTCATTCGATACCCTCCTTCCACAGATCGCGGAAAGATCGGGCGCTAGGGACCAGAGGACCCCGGGCCGAGGCCCAGGAATGAAGAGCTGGAAGGGCTTTTCCTCCCAGCTGCCAGGGAATCCGGCGAAGAAGACCCCCTGCGGCGTGGAATAAGCCAGGGCGCTCCGAGGCCATGGCGAAGCCTCGCATGGCCATCCTCTCGATGCGCGATGCGTGACCTTCCGCCACCGCCCGCTGCCTCCAGTACAGGAGCAGGTCTGGAATGGGAATCTCCACGGGGCACACATCAGCGCAGGCGCCGCAGAGCGTGGAGACATAGGGGAGGGGCAAACCCTCTTTCAACCCCAGAAGGCCCGGAGCCAGGATGGACCCGATGGGCCCGGAGTAGGCCCATCCATAGGGGTGCCCACCCGTGCGCTGAAAGACCGGGCAGGTGTTGAGGCAGGCTCCGCAACGAATGCAGCGGAGAGCCTCCCAGGCTCGGTCTTCGGTGAGGAGGCGGCTCCGGCCGTTGTCCACCAGCACGACGTGGAGTTCCTCCGGACCATCGGGTTCCTCTTCTTGCCGGGGACCCTGGATCAGGGAAACATAGGTACCGATAGGCTGGCCCGTAGCCGCCCGGGCTACCAGTTGAAGGAATCCAGATAGGTCCTCCAGGCGTGGAAGGAGCTTCTCGATGCCGACGAAGGCTACGTGCACTCTCGGTAACGACGTGGAGAGCCGGATATTTCCTTCGTTTTCCACCAGGGCCAGTGTTCCCGTTTCCGCCACCAGGAAGTTACCTCCGCTGATCCCCAGATCGGCCGAGAGGAACTCCTCCCGCAAGGCCCTCCGGGCAGCCGCCGCCAGCTCGTCGGGATCCGCGTTTGGGGGAGTCCCGAGTTCTTCATTAAAGAGCCGCTGACAGTCCTCCACGCTTCGGTGGATGGCCGGAGCAACGATGTGGCTGGGGGCTTCTCCCAGAAGCTGAATGATGTACTCCCCCAGGTCCGTCTCCCGGATCCGGACACCAAGGTCCTCGAGGAATCCATTCACCTGGATCTCTTCGGTGAGCATGCTCTTGGCCTTGACCGCCCGCTTGATCCCATTCGTCTGTACGACCGCACCGAGAACGGCCAGAGCCTCTCCGGCGTCCACCGCCCAGTGGACCCGGGCTCCATTCTCTTGAAGGCGCTCTTCCGCCTCCCGGAGATACCCATGGAGGTTCGTGAGTGTGTGGTCCTTCACACCCCTGGCCCAGTGCCGCCAGGCTTCTGAATCCACCTGACCGTAGGCTTCCGCCCGGCGGAAGTCGAAGGATCTTGAAGATTCAGCTACCGCCCGGCCCATATCCGGGTGATCCCTGAGAAGGCCGGCGGACTCGGCGACATAGCCACCGGGGTTGGGATCAGACACGGGCCTCGACCCTCCCCGCTTTTCCTACCGCCTCCCAAAGGACACTGGCCAGGTGCCGGAAAGGGATCGCCATCTCTCGCAACCGGGCCCTTCCACCCAGTTGGAGCAGACAGCCTCCATCGGCCGAGGTAACGAAGTCTGCCTCCGGAAGGGAATCCAGTTTTCGGTCCGCCATGGCCGCAGAGATCTGTGGCACCTTCACGGAGAAGACTCCCCCGAACCCGCAGCATTCCTCTCCGGCTATCCAATCGAGGACGTCGGCCCCAGCAGCCCTGAGAAGGTTCAGCGGCGCGTCGCGAACCCCCAGCATCCGCAAGGCGTGGCATCCGTGGTGGTAGCAGATTCTCTTCCCCTCCAGGCCACGCCCCAGCTCCTCCACCCCCAAGACCTGGACGATGAACTGGGAAAGCTCGTAGCTCCGGGCACCAAGATCGGACCCGCCACCTTCTCCCTCCTGGTCGAGAAGATGCCCAAAGTGCTCGCGAAGCATGGCCGCACAGCTGCCGGAGGGAAGCACGATGTGGTCGTAGGATTCGAAGGTGGAAAGTGTGTGCTCTGCGGCCCTTCGGGCCTCTGCCTTGTGGCCTGCATTGAAGGCCGGCTGACCACAGCAGGTCTGCCCGTCGGGGAATTCCACCTCCACGCCCAGGTGGCGAAGAAGACGCACCGAGTCCGCTACGGCATCGGCGAAGAATTGATCTCCGAGGCAGGTGGCGAAGAGGGCGACACGCATGGTCATGGGTGCAAAAGGTAGGATCCGGACGCGAAAGCGGCCACGTTCCCGGATCTCGCTGGATCGGAGCGCACGTCGGCGACGATCGCGACGGGAGTGGCCGGGGAGATTCTCTCTCCGGCCTCCTTCTTTCCAAACCCTCTTCGACCTGCGGCATGAGGTTAGAGGCAGGAAGACACCCCTGCGGTTCCTTGCCCATTCGGTGATGGATCTCCCATGTTGACCCAGCACAGCCGTAGCGGCCGAGCCGAACCATCCTCCCCGGAAGGACCAAGCCCATGGACGAGCAGGTGCGTCTTACCGAGGCCCTGGCAGACCGGTACCGTATCGAGCGGGAGATCGGAGCCGGTGGAATGGCCACGGTATTCCTTGCCCACGACCTCCGGCATGACCGGCGAGTAGCCATCAAGGTCCTCCGCCCCGAGCTCTCGGCGGTCCTGGGTACCGAGCGCTTCCTTTCGGAGATCAAGGTCACCGCCAATCTGCAACACCCCCACATCCTCCCCCTACACGACTCCGGGGAAGCCGACGGTGTCCTCTTCTATGTCATGCCCTATGTGGAGGGGGAATCCCTTCGGGACCGCCTCCAGCGGGAAACCCAGCTCTCCATCGAGGACGCCTTCCAGATCACCCAGGAGGTGGCCGACGGCCTGAGCTACGCCCACGGGCTCGGAGTGATCCACAGGGACATCAAACCCGAGAACATCCTTCTTTCGGGAGGGCACGCCCTGATCGCGGACTTCGGCATCGCCAGGGCCGTGACCGAGGCAGGGGGATCCCGCCTCACCGAAACCGGACTGAGCCTCGGAACGCCGCATTACATGAGCCCGGAACAGGCGGCCGGGGAAAGGGAGGTCGATGCCCGGAGCGACGAGTACGCTCTGGGGTGTGTGTTGTTCGAGATGCTGGTGGGGGAACCTCCTCATACCGGACCGAACTCACAGGCCATCATCGCGAAGGTCCTTACCGAGGATGCGCCCAGCGCCCGGAAATCACGGGACCTGCTGAGTCCCCAAGCCGATCTGGCAATCTCGAGAGCTCTGGCGAAGCTCCCCGCCGATCGATTCACCTCGGTCAAGGATTTCTCGGAGGCCTTGAAGAGAGCCGGGGTTGGAGGCTGGGACACGGGAGGGAGTCAGACAACTCTCCAGACGCCCGCAGGCGGTACCGGAACCTGGGGGGCGAGGCTCGCCTGGAGCCTGGTAGGTGCTCTCGCCGCTTTGGGAGTCGGGGCCCTCCTTTGGCCTCAGGCTTCTCAGACCTCCAGCCTCAGCGGCATGACCCGAACCACCCTCATGCCCCGTCCAGCAGACTCGGTGTCCCTGGGTATGGTGTCCTTGAACGCCAGCGGCGCCGAGGTGGGGACCCTGGCCATCTCCGACGATGGACGTAGGGTGGCCTTCGTGGGCAAGGTATCGGGAGAGGACGCAACCCACCTTTTTGTGAGGGACCTAGAAGATTCTGGAGCACTCCGCCTCCCGGGGACGGAATCAGCGGTCTCGCCTTTCTTTTCCCCCGACGGAGAATGGTTGGGTTTCTACAGCGAGACCGACGGGAGGCTAAAGAAGGTCCCTGTCACTGGCGGGGCGCCTCAGGTGATCTGCGAGTGCGACCCCGTCCTTTCCGCCGACTGGGGACCCGACGGGCTCATTGTCATGGATGGTGCAGGAATTCATGGCCTGCGCCTCGTTGATGCCAGTGGAGGAACACCGGAGCTCGCCGTTCCCCTCGAGGAGCACCGGCTGGACTCGGAGTACGCCTTTCACCACCCCCGTTTTCTTCCAGATGGCCGGCACGTTCTGTTTTCCGCATGGGGGGGCGGAGGTGCCACCAGGAGGCTAGCCATGTTCTCCTTCGACACGGGGGAACGCACTACTCTCTTCCAGGACGGCTGGGCCCCCCGGTACGTGGAAACCGGCCACATCCTCTTCTTGAGGACCAGTCAGATCTGGGCCTTACCCTTCGATACGGATCGAATGGAGGCCGGGCCGACGGCCCTTCCGGTGGTGGACTCCGTGTGGGCGATACAATTCCAGACTCCTTTTGGGGTCTCGAAAGAAGGCACCCTCGTCTACGCACCTGGCCCGGTTCCGGAGTGGGGGGACCATGCATATCTGGTGGATCATTCCGGCCAGAGAGAACAACTAGGCATCGTGGGAGGACGCCGGAGCATTCTTGGGCCAAGATTCTCCCCGGAGGGAAGCCGAATCGCTTTCAGCGGCCAAGACCAGTCCAGCTATACGAGTGGGCAGGGAACCGCGAGTGTCTGGATCCACGACATGCTCCAGGGGACCACCGAGCCCCTGTCGCTCCCGGAAACCGGGCCTGGAGATTTCTGGCCAATCTGGAATCCCGATGGCCAATCAGTGGTCTTTACCACTGGCCGGAGCGGCCGGGGGTGGGACTTGTTCCGGGCCGCCGTAGACGGGTCGGGAAATGGCGAGGCCATCTATACCGACGAGGCCATCAAGAACGCCCACTCCTGGCTTCAGGATGGAACCGGCTTGATTTTCCAGAGCCAGCCCGATACCGAATCGGACTTCGACATCTGGCTGCTGCCCATGGAGGACGGTGGGGATCCCATCCCTTTGGTGGACGGCCCGGGAAATGACATCCACCCGGCTCTTTCCCCTGACAGCCGGTGGCTCGCCTACGCCTCCGATCAATCAGGCCGATACGAGATCTACCTCCGCAGATACCCCGAGCTGGACGAGCCCAGACGAGTTTCCACTTCTGGGGGCATGGGCCCCATCTGGAGGGAGGATAGCCGGGAATTCTACTTCTACCAAGGGAGCCAGGGCGGTGATTACCGTTTCACCTTCATGAAGGTGCCCGTGGACGACGGCCCGGGGGCGCCTGAACCGCTGTGGGCGGACCAGCTATTCGGCCTTGGCTTCCCCTACGGAAAAGGTTACGACGTCACGCCGGACGGACAGAGGATGCTCGTGGCCTTTACCGAAGGTGAGATCCCGCACTTTTTCTCCGAGTTGCGCATTGTCTTCAACTGGTTCGACGAGTTGAAGGCCCGATTCGAGAGGTAGCGCGGCCTCGGCGGTCCAGGAGGTCCACCAGTCATCGCTGGTGACTAGCGCGTCGGGGGATCCCCCAACAACCCTACACGATCCCATAGGTCCTGGAAACGGGGGTGGCCCCAAAGGGGGCGCCAATCGTGACCGCGAAGGAAGTAGATCCCCCCCTCCTCGTCGAAGCACCGTTCCAGCCAATCCAAGGCTTCTTCGATTTCGCCGACTGCCGCGTAAGCCGCGGCCAGAGCTGACGCGGCAACGTCCCCGCCGGCCTCCCTTCGAGCAACACCCTCTGTGAGGATTTCCCTTGCCGTTACCGTATCGCCGGCCCTGGCAAGATGAACCGCCAGGGTCACAGAACGGGGAGACGGGATTCCCGCCAGAACCTCTTGGATCAACCGCAGAGCCTCCTCCCGTTCACCAGCCAGAGCAAGGCAGGAGGCCCTATTCAAGACATGGGCTGGATCCCCAGGCATCATCTCGTGCAAGCGCTGGTGGACTTCGGCCGCCTCGGCATACCGCTGGCCGGTAGTAAGGATCCACGCCCTGACGGTAACAGGCTGCACTCCGAACGGATCGAGCCTCTCCACTTCCTGGATGATCTCCAGGCCCCGATCGGTATTCCCGGCGATTACGCCGTGCCACTCTGCCAGGGCCCACCGCGCGTCGAGATAGTCGGGATCGAGGGCCAATGCGTTTTCCAGGTCCTTCCGTGACTGCTCCCAATCCCACTCCATGGGCCAGTGGATGCTCAGAGCAGCCATATGGTATTCAGGGTGGTCAGGAGGCAGGTAACGCATCGCCAACTCCGTGTGCTCCCTTATGATGGGGAAATTCTCCCCCTGCACACCACCGGCGAAGTTGTTCAGAACCGCGTAGAACATGGCGAGCTTCTGGTGGGCTCGACCGAATTCAGGGTCCAACTCGACGGCCGACTTCATGTCGTCCACCGCCGCATAGATGTTTTCGATGTCGAACCGGGCCCAGTGATGGAGAGCCCTCAGATAAGCATGATAAGCTTCGAGACTCGACGTGGGTGCCGTGCCGAGAGTCTGCCCAACACCCGCTGCGAGCGTTCCCCCTAAGGACGCTGCCACCCTCATCGCGAGAGTTTTCTGAAGGTCGAAAATCCCCTCCAAGTCCATGGCGCGCGTGAGCGACTCGGACCAGAGATGGTCGTCGGTCATAGCGTCGATGAGCTGAACTGTTAGCTGAACGCTGTCTGGCTCCCGGCGTACGCTACTCTCGATCACATATCGAGCCCCGAGGGAGTCGGCGATGGCCTCTGCCGTGGCTGGACTTCCCCGGAAATGGGAGACGGATGTCCGTGATGTCAGACGAATTCCCCGCAGCATGGCCAGTTGATGGAGAAGCTCATCGTGTAAGCCGTCAGCGAAATAGGCCTGGTCCCCGTCCGGGGAAAAGTCGTCGAAGGGGAGAACCGCCAGGACGGGAGCGTCTACCGGCACACCTGTGGCGGGGCCCTCGCCCAGGGGCTGCCATAACCGGACACCCAACCAGACGATACCCACAAAACCGGCACCCACCAGGGCCGCCTTCGCACGTCCCCACCGATCCGGAGCGGCCTGGGCCGCCCCCCTTGGCGCCGGTCCGGTTCGCTGGATTCCACTTCCGGAAACGTCGAACGTCCAGGCCAAACCCAGGGCCACGGGAAACCCCAGAACACTGACCAGGACCAGCGCGTTGAAGACGCCGGGGCCCAGGCCGAAGGTCGGGAACACAAGGGAGGCTCCCTCCACCAGGGCCAAAGCCACAGCCAAATAGGCAGCGCCGGCTTTGTAGACCTTCCGGCGCTTCAGTTCGGAGAAGAAATCCGACCGGTGCTTGCCAGGATCGCCTGAGGGCTTTCCGCCGCCGTTTGAGTCAGATGAATTACCACCGTCCACGGCCGTGAGTCACCTCTGCTGGAGGAAATCAAAGTATTCTTCTTCGAAGCGCCTCCTGTGGTCCGCTTTCCGCGGTACCCAAAAGGCCTGAAGAGAGAAAATGCACACCCATCCCATAATGGCGAAAGGTGCGCCGGTGAATTGATTCTTTCCGAATAGGTTTTATCCTCAGGTTTTCCCTCGGTGTGAGGTTGAGCCGTTCCCGACCGACGTTTTTTCCTCGCACCCTTGGCGGCGGCAGCCTCCTCTGGCTTGACACTTAACCGTGTTAGGGTGGGAATTTGTTGGTTCGCTGAAGAAAAGATCATTGGGAGAACGCAATCCATATGAATCCCATCCCAGAATCTCTGGCCCGGTCCCTGGCGGAGACCTACCGCCTCGAGCGGGAGTTGGGTCGTGGCGGGATGGCCACCGTCTACTTGGCGGAGGATGTCAAACACCGACGACAGGTAGCAGTGAAGGTGTTGCACCCGGAGCTGGCGGCCGCCATCGGTGGGGACCGGTTCGTCCGGGAAATCGAGATTGCGGCCAGGTTGACCCACCCCCATATCCTCATGCTCATCGACTCGGGCGAGGCCGGCGGGCATCTCTTCTATGTGATGCCTTACGTGAAGGGGGAGTCGCTCCAGGATCGGCTGAGCAGGGAGGGCACTGTACCTCTCCACGAAGCGGTCCGGATCATGGATCACATAGGTTCGGCCCTTTCCCACGCTCACGGTCTGGGCGTCATCCACCGCGATATCAAACCCGCGAACATCCTTCTGTCTGACGACCAGGCCATCGTGGCCGACTTCGGGATCGCAAGAGCCGTGGAAGTGGCCGGTGGCGCGAAGCTCACCGGAACCGGTCATGCGTTGGGAACGCCGGCCTACATGAGCCCGGAACAGGCGTTCGAGCAGGACAAGGTGGACGGCCGATCAGACGTCTACGCCATGGGATGTGTTCTCTTCGAGATGTTGGCCGGAAGGCCGCCTTTCGAGTCCAGCTCGGCCATGGCCCTCTTCGCCAAGCACGCCAGCGAGAAGGCTCCCAGCCTGTCTTCGCTGGATTCCACCATCCCGCTTTTTGTCGATCGCGCCGTGGGGCGTGCCCTGGCGAAGGAGCCGGCTCAGCGGTTCCCGTCACCCAGGGCCTTCCTCGACACACTCCATTCCGAGGCCGTCACGGCTCCGGTGGAACGGCGTCGAGTGGCGGTTCTTCCGCCGATGAATATCGGTTCCGACCCTGATCGACAATTCCTCGTCCTGGGGCTCCACGAAGGATTGATCTCACAGGTCGGCCAGGGTGACCTGGGGGTCCTGGCCCGGACCTCTGTACTCCAGTATGAAGGATCTCAAAGACCGGCCAGGGAGATTTGCCAGGAGTTGGCCGTGGACGCCATTGTCGAGTCTTCCCTTTTTTGTATAGGAGATTCCCTGGGCGTACAGGCCCGGCTCGTGGACGGAGCCACAGAAGAGAGCCTCTGGTCCGGATCCTTTGACGGGGAAATGGGCGGGGTCATGTCCTTCTTCAGAGAGACCACCGGCGCAATCGCAGAAGAAGTCCACCGGGGTCTCGGATCCAAATCCAAGTCCCAGATGGACCGGCCAACGGTGGATCCCCTGGCGTACGAAAGGTACATGCGGGGTCGTGTCTACCAGCAGAGCTTCAACCCGGCCGACCTGGACAGAGCCATGCAGTACTTCGAAGCGGCCCTGGAGATTCAGCCCGATTATGCACCGGCCCATGCGGGAATCGCTCTGGTCTGGGGATCAAAGGTTGTGCTCGGGATCGTCCCGAGTGAGGAGTACGGGCCGAAATGGATGGAGGCAGCCGGAAAGGCTGTCGAGCTCGACCCGAACCTGGCGGAGGGTTATCAGGCCCTGGCCCAGGGCTATACGTGGTACAAGTTCGACTGGCCCGAGGCCGAGGCGGCCTACAAACGGGCCATCGAACTGGATCCCAATGAACCCCAGGCGAGGATCTTCTATTCCCATTTCCTCGCCCAGCTCCACAGGGTAGAGGAGAGCGACGAGCAGATCGCCCGGGCGCTGGAGATCGATCCGTTCAACCCCTTCACCCAGATGCTGCGGGGTATCCAGCGGGGGCTGACGGGTCGACACGAGGAAGCGATCGAACAGCTGGAGGTGGTACCCCCCAATCCGCTGCGCTCGTTTGGCCTCTCCTGGCAACACTTCAAACTCGGTGACATGGAAGAGGGGCTGAGGGAGTACCGGACCTACTTCGAGCTCCTTGGCGACCAGGAGGTAGCCACCGCGCTACGGGACGACGGATCCGGACCCCAGGCAGCCATGGTCCGTGCAGCCGAGGTCTTGGCGGAGCGTTCGAAACACGTCTTCGTGAAGCCCAACAACATAATCCACCTTTTCGGCTGGGGTGGAGATATAGATCGGGCTACGGAATGGTTTGAGCGTGCCTACGAAATGAGAGACCACGAGGTCGCGTACATGGGTGCCTTGGCCACATCGGACGCACTTCGGAGCGACCCCCGCTTCCACGAAGTGCTTCGGAAACTCGACCTCCCGCTTCCTGCACAGGAACGATAAGCCGGGCTCCTGAGAGGAGGATGCCCAGCCTCACTCCACGGGCGAATCCAAGGGACCCAGGTGCCGGGGATTCCAGACTTCGGCACTTGACGCCTGCCCAAGGGTACCTCACGTTGCAACATAACGTTGCAACGTGAGGATACCTACATGGCCACGAAGACCCGGAAGAAGTCCCCTACTCCGTCGGGACTTCCTGATCCGACCGACCTGAACGTCCTGGCCGACGTTGCAGGCCTGGCCTACTTCCAGGTCGACGAAAACCGGGACATCGTCTCGGTCAGCCCCGCCCTGGAGCGCATCACCGGCTTCAAAGCCGAGGAGGTCGTCGGCCGATCCTGCCTCACCATGATCCGCTGCAAGGAGTGCCTCCGGGGATGTGGTGTGTTCAAGGAAAAGGATGTGAAGGACGTTCCTCTGACGCTCTACCGGGCGGATGGCTCCACGGTGGACGTCCTGAAATCGGGTCGTGCCTTCGTTGAGGGAGACCGTGTCACGGGAGCTCTGGAAACGGTCCGACTCGCATCGGAAGCGCGAAGGCCGGCAGCCGGCCCGCCACCGGAGCTCGACACTCTCCTCGAGGCCTTGGGTCGGTACTTCATCATCGCCGACGGCGAGATGAGGGTGGTTGGCTTCTCCAGCGCGCTACCTGGGCTTGTGGGCCTTGACCCTGAGGCCCTTTTTTCCCGGCCTGTTTCGGACATCCTGGACGGCGGGTTGTTCGAAGAGGATAGCGAGTTCCGCCGAGCCGTCCTGGAAGGCCAACGACGCGAGGGTTGGAGAGCCACGATCCGGGGGGTGGATGAAGAAACCCACACGGTTTCCATTTCGGTGGGTCCTATATCGGAATCCACACACTGTGGGGCCGCAGGGGCACGTTTGAGCATCATGGTCCGGACTGAGGAAGGGCCTGAGGAAGAAAACCAGAACTCCTACGGGGGCATCTTGGCCCGCTCTTCCTCTATGCGCCGGATATTCCGGGTGATCGACCTTCTCCGGGACAATGACTCTACCGTGCTTGTGACGGGTGAGAGCGGAACCGGCAAGGAGTTGGTGGCTCGGGCAATCCACCAGACCTCCCATCGAAAGAGCGGTCCTTTCGTGGCCATCAATTGCGCCGCGTTGCCCTCGGAGTTGATGGAGAGTGAACTGTTCGGGCATGTACGAGGTGCTTTCACCGGCGCAGTGAAAGACAAGCCGGGCCGTTTTGAGGTCGCCGACGGGGGCACCCTCTTCCTGGACGAGATCGGGGACCTCGCATTGCCCCTTCAGGCGAAGCTTCTTCGAGCCCTTCAGGAGCACGAATTCGAGCGGGTCGGAGATACTCGCACCCGGAAGGTGGACGTTCGGGTTATCGCCGCCACCGGCGTAGACCTGGCCCAGGCCGTGGCCCGCCGGGATTTCCGTGAAGATCTCTATTACCGACTTCGGGTGGTACCCATTGAGGTTCCGCCACTCCGGGAAAGGCGGGAGGATCTGGACCTTCTCATCCGACACCTCCTCGAGCGGATCGGAAAGGCCCGAGGGAGGGCTCTCCGCTTGGCGCCTTCGGCCATGAGAGCCCTTTTGGCCTATCGGTGGCCAGGTAATGTTCGAGAGCTTGAAAACGCCCTGGAGTACGCCACCACCGTTTGCGAAGGTCAAACCATACATGTGCGGGATCTTCCTGTGGAAATGGGAAGCCAAACCGGAGGGGGGCCTCCCCTCCCCAGCCAGGAAGAGCCTGTCGCCTCCGAAGGGTTTGAAGACCAAAGGCCCGAGCGGGGCGACCAGGGCAACGTCAAGAGCACCCTAGCCTCTGCAGGAGGAACCGCCTTCTCCCCGGGACAATCCGAGGAGATCGAACGGATCAGGTCTGCCCTTGAACAAGCCCACTATCGCAGGGAAAGGGCGGCTTCCCTCCTGGGCATGTCACGCACCACGCTTTGGCGGAAAATGAGGGAGTACCGCCTCTGAACCGGCCGAAGGGCTTCCTTCCTAAACACTCACGTCACGTTTTTCTCAGACGTTGCGACGATTTGTTCCGTATTGTTGCAACAAAAGGTTTCATACTTGAGCTGCGAAACTGCCTGAATACCTCCTAAGTGTCTGTGGGGAAGACGCTTAAGTTTGTTTCAACAATTTGGCACGTCTCCTGCCCTATCCTCATGCGGATCGGAGCGGGTCCATGACCCGGAACAAGCGGAGGCAGCTCAATGAAAAAAATCGTGATCCTCGGCGGGGGTACCGCCGGCACCATGATGTCGGCCAAGCTCTCACGGGCCCTCGAGTTGGACGAGTGGGAAATCACGGTTGTCGACCAGGACAACACCCACATCTACCAACCCGGACTCCTCTTTATTCCCTTCGGTGTCTACGAGCCCCGGGATGTAAAGAAGCCCAGGGGCCGTTTCATACCACCGGGTGTGAACTTCGTAATCTCAGAGATTGACAGGGTCGACCCCGAGGCGAAGGAAGTCTACCTGGCCGGAGGAGAGACTCTTCCCTACGACTTCCTGATCATCGCTACCGGCACCCGGATCGTCCCGACGGAGACGGAAGGGCTCCAGGGCGACGGTTGGCAGAAGAACATCTTCGACTTCTACACCCTGGAGGGAGCCACTCGCCTGGCCGACCATATGCGCCACTTCAAAGGTGGCCGGGTGGTCCTGAACGTGGTGGAGATGCCCATCAAGTGTCCGGTGGCGCCCCTGGAGTTTCTCTTCCTGGCCGATTGGTTCTTCACAGAGGAAGGGACCCGGGACAAGACGGAAATCGTCTATGCAACTCCCCTGGACGGCGCCTTCACGAAGCCGAAGGCCTCGGCCCTCTTGGGTGACATGCTGGAAAAGCGGAACATCAAGGTCCAGCCGATCTGGAGTACCGGGGAGGTTCACCCTGACCGGAACGTTCTCTCCACCTGGGACGGGAACGAGATGGACTACGACCTCCTGGTCACCATCCCCTACCACCAGGGCTCGGAGGTCATCGCCCGTTCGGAAATGGGAGACCACGCCGATTTCGTTCCCACACATCCCAACACCCTCCAGTCAAGGGACTGGTCGGACATCTTCGTCATCGGCGACGCCACCAACCTGAACACCTCCAAAGCCGGGTCCGTGGCCCACTTCGAGGGCGACATCCTCCTGGAGAACGTCCTTCGGGCGATTCAAGGGCGTGAGCTATGGGAGGGATTCGACGGACACGCCAACTGCTTCATCGAGACCGGATTCAACAAGGCCGTGCTCATCGACTTCAATTACGACACCGAACCCCTCCCCGGGTACTACCCCCTCCCGGGCGTAGGCCCGTTCTCGCTCCTGGGGGAGAGCGAGATGAACCACTGGGGCAAGATGGGCTTTCGGTGGGTTTACTGGAATCTGCTGCTCCGGGGTTCGGAGCTTCCGGGAATCGAAGCCCAGATGTCCTGGGCAGGCAAGTGGAGGGGCTCATGAGCAACGAGTTGACGGTAACGGGCGGGGACGGCTCAGGCATGGCCGAGGCCGACGGCCCCCAGATGGAGAAACTCTTCGAAGCCTGTCAGAAGCTGGACCGGGCCACGGAGATCCTCCTTGAGCTGAAACGGGACAAGGAGATGGTCATGGAGCTTGGGCAGGACCTCATGCCCATGGCCAACGGCATCATCCACCTGACTTCCGACCACCTCCAGCAGTTCGAAGAAGACGGAACTCTGGACTTCATCAGGGAAGGCGTGAAGGTCCTGAGGAACGTGAGCACGGCCTTCACCCCTGAAGACGTCCGGCTCCTAGGTGACAACATCGTCCACATCCTCATGACGGTCCGGAACCTCACGCAGCCCGAGGTGCTGAACCTGGCCGATCGGGCCACCACAGCGCTGAAAGAGAAGACGGATCCGGCTCCAGTAGGGGCCATGGGGCTCCTGCGAGCCATGCGTGACCCACAGGTAAGGAAGGGTACGGGGATTCTTGTTGAGCTGCTCCGCTCCCTCGGGAGAGACGCCGGGGCCGAGCAGAGCACGAACGGATAGCGAAGCGGGGCCTCACGGGCCCAATGGTTGAAACGAAAGGAGTGAACGATGACAGAGAAGACTTACGGTGGCGTCACTGTGGAAGTGGACGGCGAAGGATTCATGAGCGACCCGAACCAGTGGTCTCGTGAAGTGGCGCAAGGCCTCGCCGAGGAGGTGGGGATCACCCTCACCGATCGGCACTGGGTGGTCCTGGATTTCGTCCGCCAGGATGCGGTGGACCAGGGCGAGCCCCCGGGTGTCCGGCGTATCACCAAGCTCACCGACGTCTCCATGAAGGAGATCTACAAGCTCTTCCCCAAGGGCCCCGGGATCCTGGCATCCAAGCTGGCGGGATACGGAAAGCCCCAGGGCTGCGTCTGATCGGGAGAATCGAACAATGACCGACGAAAACGGAAACGGAACCGCCGGCGAGCACGGCATGCCGCGGAAGGTGGCCATCATCTGCTCCAAGGGAAGCCTGGACATGGCCTATCCCGGCCTGATCCTGGCCAACGCCGCCCGAATGATGGGTATCGAGGCCATGGTGTTCTTTACCTTCTGGGGCCTGGACATCATCACCGATAAGAAGATCGACAAGCTCAAGGCAGGTATGGTGGGGAACCCCTCCGCACCGATACCACACATGGTTGCGGGCCTCCCCGGGATGGAAAGCTTCGCCACGGCCATGATGAAGAAGAAGATCCAGGGCCTGGACATTCCCGATATCCGGGAGCTCATCGAGACCCTGGATGCGGCTGGCACCGACCTCTACGCCTGCAAGATGGCCATGGACATGTTCGGCCTGGAACGTGAGGACCTGGTGGAGGAGGTGAAGGACGTCATCGGCGCCATGGACTTCTTCCAACATGCCGAAGGGGCTCAGACGTTCTTCATCTGATGGGGAAACACTGGAGCGGTAAACGACCGACTTGGAGTCGGGCCAGGGTGTTCACACTGACAGTCCTGGTCCTTTCCACCATCGGGCTCGGCGGCCAGGTCCTTTCGGCTCAAGAGACATCGGGGGATTGGGGGTTCACCTCCCTCCCCCTGGCCGACCTCTGGTTCCACGGTATGGCTTTGGTGGACCCCGTCGGCCCCGGGCCTCTGCCTCTTTACGATCCGGGGTACCCGCCCCAAGTGCGGAGGGCAAGGGAGGCAGCTGGCGTATCCTCCACCGACCTGAGTGACCGAGTGGGTTACTTTCGAAGGGCCTTCCAGCAGGACGAAGCCTTCCAGGTCCTCCACTTCCTGCCTCTTTATTTCCCCCAGGCCGGGAGAACCGAAGTCTTTTCGGCTTTGACGATTCTGGCCGGCACGGAGGAGGGGATCCCCGGGGCGCCCTCGGCTCGCACAGCCTTCGGGCTGGTTGCCGTAGCCTCGGTCCTGACCACGCCGGGTCAGAGGAGGGTCCTTGGGGAATTCGTTCAGGCCCTCGAAGAGGAATGGACTGCCTTCTTCCGCTCCTGGAATCAGGCGGGAGTCGAGGCAAGAAACCTGACGCTCAGGTCTGTTCAGGCTTCTTGGACTCGGGAGTTTGGACCCGCTCTGCAGCCATTCCTCCAGAGCACGGGAATGAGAGGGGGGTTGGCGGCGATGAGCCCGGCCATCGGGATCGAGGGGAGAATCTTTGCCGGCTCTCCTGAGAACCAAAGTGACAACGTGCTGGTGATCTCCACCCCTGACGGCCCGGAAGATGCCGTAGAAGCTATCTACTCCATGCTCCGGGAGCTTTCCTTCCCTATCGCCCGTCGGGCGATCGGCCGTGCGGGAGGTACCACCGGAGTCCGGAGTCAGGATGAGAGTCGAGCAGGTCGTGCTGCAGTCCGGGCAGGAGCCTTCGTCCTGGAGACTCTCCAGCCCCAGGCCCTAGCAGGTTACCAACAGTTCTTCCTCTCAAGAGCCGGCCGTCCAGCAGTCCCTGTTGCGGAAGTCCGGGCCGCCTTTGAACAAAGCTATCCTCTTGAGGCGAGCCTGGCGGAGGCTCTGAAGGAAGAAATCAAATCAACAAGAACATATGGAGGTGACGGGTGAAGAAGTCCTTTATGGGCGTTGCAGTAGCCCTTTTTCTAAACCTGGCGTGGACCCCGGGGGTCTCCGCCACCGACGGCCATTTCCTCCACGGGGTTGGAGCCATCAACTCCGCCATGGGGGGAGTCGGCATCGCCGGCGCCAAGGATGACATCCTGGGCGTACTCTACCATAACCCTGCCGGTCTCATGGCCCTCGACGGTCACCATGCTGCGTTCAGCATGGAGCTCTTCAAGCCGGATCGGACCCTGACGGCTACGGCTCCGACCCAACAAGGACCATTCACTGGGACTCAGCAGAGCAAGAGTGAGTTCGTGCCGATTCCCGCTTTCGGTTGGAGCTCCGAGGTCATCGAAGACAAGCTGGTCATAGGCTTCGGTGGCCTGGGCATCGGTGGATTCGGGGTGGATTATCGGCAGAACAACATGCACCCCCTCCTGGCCCCCAAGACCATGGGCGGGTTCGGGAACGTGTTCAGCAACTTCTCGCTTTTGAAGGTCACGCCTGCGCTGGCATTCTCGGCTTCGGAGAAGCTGTCGATCGGCCTGGCCGCCAACATCGACTGGTCCTCCTTGAGCGTCGACCCCTTCCCCGCCACTTCACCGAACGGTGCGTTCTATCCCAGCGCCACGGCTGCGGCCACGACCTTCGGGTTCGGGTTCCAGGCAGGTTTGATCTACGAACTCAGCAACGCGGTCAACCTGGGGCTCGCCTACACCAGCAAGCAGGTATTTGACGAGTTCACCTGGAACAGCACCAACGCCGATCCCACCGATCCGGCATTCGGCACCCACCGGGAGTTCTCCTTCAAAATGAACGCCCCGGCCATCGTCGGCGCCGGGGTCTCCCTCCAGGCAACCGACCAACTCTTCCTGGCGGCAGACGCCAAGTACTACATGTACTCCTCCACCGAGGGCTTCGATGAGTCCGGCTTCACCCAGACGGGTGCGGTGGCAGGCTTCGGGTGGGATGACATCAAGGTCTTCGCGGTCGGAGGCCAGTTCGACGCCACGGATAAGATCCTGTTCCGGGCCGGCTACAACTACTCCGACAACCCCATCCCCGAAGAGAACTCCTTCTTCAACGTCTCAGCGCCGGCGGTAATCCAGCATCACTTGTCGCTCGGCTTTGGTGCGGAAGTGGCGACGGGTGTGGATCTCAGCCTGGCCTACTACCGGGCGTTCGAGAGCGAGGTCTCCGGGCCATTGTATAACCCAGCTTACGAGTTCGGACAGGTAGGCGTGCCAGGGTCCAACGTGACCTCCAGCATGTTCGAGGACTCCTTTGTGATGCAGCTCTCCTTCCACCACCACTAGTGGTGTCTGGCGGGAGATAGCAACCGGCAGGTAGGAGTTGGCCAGAACGACCAAAGCGGGTGGGGGCCTTCCCCACCCGCTTTTTCTTCTCCGGCCGGCGTTACCTTTTCCGTTCTTCCCCCGTCTTGTTTCTGAGGCACAACGGGTTGACGTGAAGATGAAGAACCTCGGAGACAACGATGAAGACGAAAAACACACACGCCGCCCTCACAGTTCTCGGCATTCTGCTACTGGCAGGCTGTCAAGATGGAGGTCCAGCGGAGCCCAGGCTCCAGGACCTCGACCTGGAACTGGAGGACCAGATCGCCCTTGAGCTCCTGGCCGATCCTGCTACGTCGGAAACCGCCCTGGAGCTTGCAGGAGTTCAGACCTCGGCGGCTCAACGAAACGGATGGGCCTGGGGCTCGAATCAAAATCAACGATCCCAAGCCCAGCAGAGGTTCCGGGAGGCCGAGGAAGCTCTGGCCCAGGGAGACCAGGTCCGAGCCATGGAGCGGGCCCGGGAGGGGCGGCAGCTCGTGGCCCAGGCAATCGAGCTGGCTGGAGGACCCCAAGCCATTGTCGGGTTGGTGGAGCACCTGGAAGCCTTACCTGCCATGCTGGCCGCAGATCCCGCCGCCTATGTGAACGCCGGGAAGCTGGGACTCCAGATCGGGCAGGTGGCTGAGAGGGCTCGAAACGCTCTCCAGGCTGGCGATCGGACCCGGGCGGGAGCCCTGGGCGTCCTGGGAGAGCAGGCCTTTCGCCACAGCCACCAGCACCAATACCTGAACCAACTGGACCTCGGGATCACCCGAGCTGAGCTGGCAATCGATCTTGGTGCGGAAGCCATCGGGTTGGCTGAGGAGATCTTGAACAAATTGTCGTCGGCTGACACCGAAAGCCAGGAGTATCTGAACACCGCCGGGGAGTTTCTGGCACAAGCCGAAGCGGCGCTGGAGACCGGTGAAGAGGCCCGGGCCGCTCACCTCGCCCATCTGGCCCAGTGGTGGGCCCTGAAAGCGGTCGTGCTGCCCGGAGGAATCACCGACGAGGAAGCCCGTTTCATCCTGGGGTTGGCGGAAACCTCGCTGGCCGACGCAAAGGAGGCATTGTCCGGAGTGGAAACCACAGCGCTTCAGGCCGCCCTCCTGGAGCGGGCGGAGAGACTCCTGGAGCGAGGTAAGGAAAAATTGGGGAACGGCGAATGTCGGGGGCTCGGAGCCCTCTGGCAGTCGGCGGTGATCTCCTCCTACCTGCTGGACGGGTAATCCGTGACGAACCGTCGCCGGGGCGAGCCCCGGCGACGGTATCCTCGCATATGACTGGAAGCGCTACCTATGTTGGAAGCATGGCTATTCCCGCCGAGCGAACCGACGCACAGGTGGTCCGGGATGTCCTTTCCGGCGAGCAAGACGCCTACCGACTCCTGGTTCGGAGGTACGGCGGCGTCTTGTACAACCATGCGGTTCGAATGGTGGGGAGCCAGGACGAAGCAGCAGACCTCGTGCAGAAGGCCCTGGTCTCGGGATACAAGAAACTCTCTTCCTGTCGGGACCAGGACCGAGTCGGCGCCTGGCTCTTTCGGATCCTCTCCAACCTGGCAAAGGACTATGTCCGGAGCCCACGGCGTCGCGACATCTCTCTGGACCGGGTGCCCGACGTTCCGGAGGAGGGCGCCACACCCCTCGATGCAGCCCACAGGGGAGAGCTCAGGAATCGACTGCAGGCAGCGCTGGAAAGCCTCACGCCCGAACAGCGAGAGGCCTTCGTCCTCAAACACGTGGATGGGCGGTCGTATGAAGAGATGGCGGCAGTTCTCGACGTCCCCCGGGCATCGCTGAAGATGCGAGTGCACCGGGCGAGAGAGGCTTTGAAGGAGCTTCTGGAGGATTTTCGATGAAGGACGACCTGCACCGACACCTGGATGGCGAAAGCTCCCCCGACCCACGGGGCCCGGGAACTCTGCATGCCGCAGACCGCCAAAACCCGGAGCTCCCGGACCAGGCACCGCCGGAAGGAGCGGACGCCTGGGAGCGACTCCTGGAAGCCTTCCGGGCGGAGATGGCTCCCGCTCCTTCACCTCCCTGGCTCGAATCGAGAGTCATGGCGGAGATCGAGGCCCTGCCGGAGCCTGGCTGGCTAGCACGCCTGGGAAGGTGGCTCCTGGCGCCACGGCCTTTGAGGGTTTCACCTCTTCTCGTAGGCTCCACCGCCGTTGCGGCTCTTGCCCTCCTGTTCTTCGCGAGGCCTCCTTCGTCGGGGGTCGGCCGGGGTTTCCAGGAAGGCGCGGTGGTCTACGTCCAGTTCGCCCTGGAGGCGCCCGGAGCCCAGTCCGTGGCGGTGGCAGGCGACTTCGACGGATGGGCAGGATCCCACTCCTTACAGGACGGAAACGGAGATGGTGTCTGGACTGGGAGGATCCCTCTTCAGCCCGGCGTGCACACCTACATGTTCCTGATCGACGGAGCCACCTGGCAAACAGACCCCAACGCCGAGAGGTATGCCGACGATGGGTTTGGGAACCAGAACGCCGTCCTGGCTGTGGCGGCCCCCACGGTATGAGCCAGCGACTTCCCGCCCCGGGAATCTTGGGCAAGGCAGCCATCATGGCCCTCCTTTCCGCCCTTTCCTTGTCCGGACTCGATGCTCAGACCACGGACCTGACCCTGGAGGTAGGCGGGTCCAGTGTCTCGCCTCCCGTCGGAGTGGAGGGGGAGGACGCACGCTTCTTCGTGGCTGGCCTTCGGGGCCTCCGCGTGAACGCCTTGGGCTCAGGGGTGATGGGATCGTTTCTTGTTGGGAGGAGCCTCCAGGAAGGCGCTGGGGGAGACTTCCTTTCCGGAGCCGTCGAGGGTCAACTCCTCAAGGCGCTGAGCCCAAGGTGGACAACCGGAGTGGAGGTGGAGGGCTTCGGGTTCAGGGTTGCCGACCCGTTTCCCTACCGCTCCGTAGGGTTGGAGGGTGGGCCGGTCCTTCGATTCACCACCCGGAATCTTTCAGCCTCTTTGAAAGGAATCGGCGGTGGCGGTTGGTCCGAGACCGAGCTTCAACGGACAGCAAGCGAGCCCGAGGAAATCGTCCGGGATGAGCTGTGGCGGTACGGGGGGACTGGAGAAGTCCTGGCTGGGGGCAAGGGAGTCCTGGCAGGATTGGCCGTGGGCCTCCATGAGAGCTCGGGAGGCACCTACCGGTCCGCCGGGTTCCGTCTCCTGGTCGAGCAGGGAGGAGCGGCCCTCGAGCTGCGGGTGGACACCTGGGATTCACCCTCGGGAAGAGAGACCACCGGGGGTCTGGCCTTTATCCTGCCTTTGGGCGGTTGGAATGTTCGTGGTTTCCTGGGTCGGACGGAGCCGGATCCCCTTACCCTGTCGGAGCCCGGCGCCGGGTCCGGTGGCATACTGGTGGGCCGGCGCCTGATAGGAACTGATCCGCTCCCCCCTCCCAAACCCCCGTTGCACAGGGTTTTGGAGAAGTCTGCGGGCGGCGCCGTTGTGGAGATCCACGCGGAGGCCCCCGAAGGCACCCAGGAAATGGCAGTCATGGGGGACTTCACCTTGTGGGAACCAGTGACCATGACCGAGGACGGGGCCCGGTGGTCCGTCCGGCTCGAGATCCCCGCCGGGACCCACCACTTCGGGTTCCTGGCCGACGGTGAATGGTATCTCCCGGAAGACGCACCTGACGCGGTCCCCGACGACTGGGGCCGAGAAAACGCGACCATCGTAATCGATGAAGGACTAGATCCCGCCCCTGCGACAGAAGGATCCATGGGTGCGGAAGGAGCTGAAGGAAGATGAGATACCCGACTCTTGTAGTTCTGGGCCTACTGGTGATCGGCGCCGGGACGGTGTCTGCCCAGGAGAACGTTCGGGAGAGAGCGAGGGAGAGCCTGCCCTCCCAGGTTTTCGAGGGCGTGGAGGCCCTTGCGACCGAGATGGCGGATGCCGGAATTCCGCCCGAACCTCTCTTCAACAAAGCCCTGGAAGGGTTGGCCAAACGGGTATCTCCCGATCGTCTCCTTCCGGCCATAACCCGCTACGCCGGGCAGCTGCGGCTGGCACGGGACGCCTTCGGCGGCATCGGAGGGGGCCCCCTCTACGTGGCTGGGGCGGACGCACTGCAGCGGGGCATCGATGTCGAAGTCCTCAGGGGCCTCGGGCGGCGAGAGGGGGATTCACCGGAACCCTCCCCCATGGCCGTCCTCGTCCTCGCCGATCTGGTCGAAGCCGGAATCCCCGCCGATCGGGCCCTGGGCGTCGTACGAGAGGCCCTCCGCTTGAGAACCGGCGAACAACAGATGCTCGGTATGACTGCCCAGGTCCGGCAGATGATGCGCCAGGGCCAGTCTCCCCAGGAGGCGGCAGAACAGGTCCGCCGCTCCTTGCAGCGGGGGCGGGGCGGGGGAATCGGGCCACCGGTTCCTCCTGGCTCTGAGCCCGTCACGTCAGGCCGCCGCCAAAGTGGGAATGGCAGAGGCGGTGGCAGCTAACCCCACCCACTCACTTCAAGAGGTCTGCCGATGAAGAAGCTCACCCTGAGTGTTCTGTCACTCCTCCTCCTGGGCGGCACCATGGCTGCCCAACCTGACCCCGGCCCGGCTACACCGGAAGATCTGGTGATCCAGGTTTCGCCTCGAACGATCGTCATCGGGCGAGACACGGACGCAGGAAATGTGTGGTTGACCATCCACGCTGAGATCCCCTACTACACGGTAGAGTCCGTAGGCCTCGTCGATGCGGAGGGAAATGAATTCGAACTCTCCTACACCAAGGACGACAACCGCGGTGAGCTGGTGGCGAAGTTCGATTATGACCAGTTCAAAAGACTGGAACCCGGGGAGGCCATTCTGACGCTGTCGGTACTCGACGAGTTTGGCGTGGAACACGTCGGATCGGAGACAATCACTGTGATGGTGAAGAAGTAGGTCTCAGCCGAAATCCATAGGACCGCACGAACACACTACACGAAACGAGCAGCAGCCTTCTTCGGGGGAATCCGGTTTCCGGGCTCCCCCGATCCGTTTACCTCCGACCCGACTCCTCCAGCAGAATCTCCATGGTGCCACGGGCCGCCGTCGTGGCGACTTCCCGGATCAGCCCCCGGTCGGTTTCGTCCCCCACCTCGTAGATCAGCGCCGGCGCTCCGAAGGTGCCATAGAACCAGTTCCGGGACATGGGCGTCTCGAGGCCCGAGGGTTCATCGTTCACCTCGTAGTCCGGAAGATGGCTCCGGATGTAGTCGAGCCACTTGTCTGTGATTCCAGGCGGATCGGTCTCCAGGGACCGCTCAAGGGTGTAGAAGACGTCCTCCTGGGTGGAGTGGAAATCCACCCCGAACCAGAGCTCGTGGCCGGGTCTCTCCAGGATCTCCGTGAAGGTCTCCCGCACAACCCGGGTTTCGGGCTGGTTGAAGGCAACCCAATCCCTGTTCAGATCGACACCTCCCGTGTTGTGCCTCCAGTGCCCCAGGTCCACCCCGTCCGGGTTCACCAGCGGAATCACGTGGACTCGAAAATGCTCCCGGAACTCCTGGGCCAATGGAGAATCGCCGGCGAGCTCTCCGACATAAGCCAGCAGGGCCATGGTCCCCGTGGCTTCCGGCGGATGCTGCCGGCCGATGATCATGACGTGCCGGGTGGCATCAGGGCTCCCGAACTCCACGAGCGGCATGGGCCTACCCCGACCTGATCTGCCTGCGATCCTCCTTGTGACATAGGCCTCGGCCGCCAGGCTGTCCGTCCACCGATCGAAGAAGGTCGAAGTCATCATCTCCTGCCCCGCCACCCAGAGTGTGTCGGGCCCGATCCTCAGTCGCAGGGTAGCCTCATTTGACTCTCGGTCGATCCGGACCGACGCTGAATCCATGGCCAGCCAGGTCTCCCCCGCGCGCATGGTCTTCGGCCAGTAACGATGCCTTCCGTCCTCATAGATGAGAGTCACCTCCACCGTCTGCGGTCGATCGGACCAGACCGTGAACGCATACCAGGCGCTGTTGTTCACCGGGGCGTTCTCCGGCCGGATCTGCACCGTGAACTCCCCCTCCCCGTCCATCCAGGCATCGCTCACCCGGCCGCCATCGAACTCGTTGCTGATCCACACGCCGGCATCGGAAAACCCGAAGGTCCGCCGGTGCATGTCGAAGATGGGGCGGGTCTCGGAGATCCCCAGTGCCGGAGGAGCCTCCGCACGCTCCCGAACCTCGGCCCTCTCAGGCCGTGGGGGCCGGGCAGGGCGAGCCGCGGGCTCAGGGGAGGTGGCCGGGGCGGGTGCCGAAGGGGCACAGGCCCCCATCAAGAGGAGGAGGAAGGGAAGAAGTGGCTTTTTCATATTCTTTTCCACGAAGGCAAAGTCCGACGCCTACTCGGAACAGGCTGAGAAGTTCGTCAGTGTAGGCCCTACACGACCCAGGCGGAAAGGGCTTCTGGAGCCCGACATTCCACTCCTCCGCCCGGTGTGACAGAAATCACATTACATACGGACCCTGTCCGCTACCTTCTCGTTGGTTCCCAACGAAAACCCTCAGCGAAGGGAAACCCGTGGTTGACTCGGCCGTTGTGCTCTGGGGCCAAACGCTGGCCTACACCCTGTACTGCCTGACCATGATCCTCCTGGTGGGTTGGTTCGGTTTCAGGGTAACCCGAAGTTCTGAGGGGTCCGGGATCAGGCCCGCGATCTTCTACACGTTCGTGGGTTTCCTGACGGTTTTGGGCGTATCCCTCCACATCATCACGTACAACACCATCCCCTGGACGGCGATGGATCTCCACCGGGGAGACTACACCCCGGACCGGACCTTCGAGATCACCGTCGCGAACCATGAATTCCAGCTCCCGGCGGAGAAGTTGGAGATCCAGTGCAACGAGATCGTCCTCTTCGACGTGACCTCGGAAGACCTCACCTACGGCTTCGGACTGTTCCGGCCCGACCTGTCCATGGTCTTCCAGATGCAGGTGGTCCCGGGACATCGAAACGACATCCTCTGGAAATTCCAGGAGGACGGGACCTACACCATCCGCTCCACAGAATATTCAGGACCGAAGGGGGTCTTCATGATTGAAGAGGACGCCGTTGAGGTCCGGGGCTGTGGGGTAGCGGACGCCTAACCGGACTCATGTCCTTCGACCGAGCAGAAACCATGTCATTCAAAGAGACTTTCCTGAACGGTGAGGAGGGGCTGTTCAAACCGGACACCCTGACGCCCATGCAAAAGATCGTTCTCCGCTTCGTCGTGGTGGGTCTGGTGTTTTACGGGTTCGCCATCGTCGAAGGGATGATCATGCGGGTGTACGAGATCAAGCCCCTTCCCTTCGTGAGCGAGGAGCAGTTCTTCGCCATCCTGACGGCCCATCCTCTGGTAGGGATTTTCGGCTCGACATACTCCCTGGTCTGTGGAGCCTTCCTCTTCCTGGTTCCCTTCCTGATGAAGAAGCCCCTATGGAGCATGAAGCTCGCCAACCTGACCTGGATCTTCATTGCGGTAGGTACCCTGGTCTTCTGGGGAGCGGGCTTCGTATCCCACTACGCGCCGCTGTACACGCTCTACTGGCCCCTCCCGGCGGACTTCAGCCAGTTCAGTGTCTGGGGTGGCACCATTTTCGTGGCGGGAATCGCACTGGTCATGGTGGGGAGCGCATTGTTCGTCATCAACGTGTTCAAGACCATTATCTACACGCCCAAGGGGTGGGAAAAGCAGCCCGCAGGGGCCCTCCTCGGCTCAGCCATCGGCTACAGCGGATTCAAGAACCTCTTCCAGAAGAAGAAGGAAGAGCACCTCGTCCCGCTCCCGGTAGCTGCAATCGCCAGAGGATCGGTGGACATGGCCCTCAACACCACCATCATTCTCTTCACCGGCGTATTGATCCTGGTGTACATGGTGGCAGCCCTCTTCGGGACCGATCTCTCCCACACGGCCGTCGACGCACTCCTCTACAAGAACTGGTTCTGGTGGGGCCTGGACCTCATCGCCGACGGCCTGGTGCTGATCTTCGTTGCCGGTACCTGGTATCTGTTGGCCACCATGATCACCGGCAGGAAGCTCTTCATGCAGAACATCGCCCGGGCGGCACTCCTCCTGGAGCTGGTGGTCTCCTGGACGGTGTGGTCCCACCACCTCCTCTCCGACCAGGCTCAGCCCGCCATCCTGAAGGTAGTGTCCGGAGAGATGGTGACGGCCTTCGAGCTTATCACTCAGGGACTGGCTTTCTTCATCACTCTCGCCACCCTCTGGGCCGCCCGCCCTCTGAAGATGACCAATGAGCTGAGATTCCTCCTGGGAGGCCTCCTCGGGTTCGCCCTGGCCGTGCCGGCGGGAATCATGCAGGCCGATGTTGGCCTGAATCGGATCCTTCACAACACCCAGTGGATCGTCGGGCCCCACGTCCACGTGGCCATCCTGGTGGGCCTCACCATGACCCTCTATGCCGCCGTCTACATCCTCTTCCCCATCGTGACGAACGGGGCGAAGCTCTACAGCCAGAGACTGGCCACCTTCCATTTCTGGGGGCATCTCCTCGGTGGCATCGGTATGGGGGCTTTCATGGGGATGGCGGGCCTTCAGGGAATGCTCCGCCGCTCCCTCTATGTCGAAGGAGAGTTCGGGATCTACATGATTCTGGCGGGACTTTCAGGGGCTCTACTCTTCCTGGCTTTCCTCGCCTTCTTCCTGAACATCGTCATGAGCGTGGGCCTCCGGGGCGTCATCGGCATCTTCATGCCGGCCAAGCTGCAGACGGCCGACCTGGTTCCGGCAGAGTAACCGAGCGGCCGGGGCCTCAAAACAGGGGCTTGGACCTGGAGGAAGAAGGCCACGACGGGGGGGAACTTCCCCCCCGTTCTTTTGCCATCACTCTGACCGAAGGGCCTCCACAGGGTCCACCCGTGCAGCCCGTCGGGCAGGCAAGTAGGTAGCTGCCAGGGCCACAAGACCCAGCAGAAGAGCCGTGCCCAGGAAGGTCATTGGATCCCTGGCCGACACACCGTACAGGAGGGATGCCAGCAGTCGGCTCATTCCCCAGGCGCCGAAGAGGCCAACGGCCATTCCCAAGCCCGCGAGCCCCATTCCCTGCCCAACCACGGAGCGGAGTACGGCCTCGGCGGGAGCACCCATGGCCATCCGGACCCCGATCTCCTGGGTGCGCCTGCTCACGATGTAGGAAAGGACCCCATAGATTCCCACGGTGCCCAACAGAAGAGCGATGGCAGCAGCAATGCCCAGGAGCAAGACGGTGAAGGAAGTCGCCGCCAGGGATTCTTTGACCACTGCCTCCACCGTCCGGGGGTTGATCATGGGTAGCCTGGGATCGGTGGCCCGAAGGGCCTCCCGGGCAGTTGCTACGGCCGCCATGGGATCCCCGACGGTTCGCACCACGACGTCCATGGACAGGGATGGAGTGGGATTCGCCGGATCCCCGCTCAGGATGGGGAAGTAGACGAGGGGAAGGGGTTCGTCCTCCACTGCGTCGAAACGAACGTCCCCGGCCACCCCCACTACCTCCCAGTAGACCTCGCTGGTTTGGTTCCGTATCTGCCGGCCCACCGGGTTCTCGTTCGGCCAGAAGGCCCGAGCCAGGGTCTCGGAAAGAACGACGGCCCGCCCTTCGTTGACCTGATCTTCCCATCTCGGCCCACGGCCCTGGAGAATGGGGATCCCCATGGCCTCCAGGTACCCGGGAGTCGCGCTCCGTCGCTCCACGATGGGGCCCAGCTCGCCCTCGGGCCAAGGGTTGTCCACCGGCTCCATGGCACCCGCGCTCTTCTGTCCCGAAAGGGGAATGCCGCTGGTCATTCCCACTGCCTCGACCCCTGGTGCAGACGCCAACTGATCATGCAGGCGACGGTGGAAATCCATGACCGTAGCCGCGTCGGAGTACTCGGCGCCTGGAAGGGCGAACCGGAACGTCATGAGGCCCGCCGTCTGGAAACCCAGGTCGGTGTTTCTGAGGGCCATGAAGCTCCGGAGCATCAGGCCGGAGCCCACCAATAGCATGAGGGCCAGGGCTACCTGTGCAACGGCAAGGGTGCTTCGGGCCCGGTGTCGCTCTCGCCCCGAGGTCGAAGATCTTCCCCCGTCTTTCAGGGCATTGGAAAGTTCGGCCCGGCTGTAGCCGAACACGGGAAAGACTCCGAAGAAAAGGCCTGCCGCCACGGAGATGGCGGCCGTGAACCCCAGCACGCTTCCGTCGATCCCCACTTCGAAGATGGCTGGAAGGTCTGTGGGAGCCAGCAACATGAGACCCTCCACCCCAAGGACCGCCAGACCCAGGCCCAGGACACCGCTACCCACCGCCAGAGTGACCGACTCGGTGAGGTACTGTCGTGCCACGTCTCCTCGGCTCGCCCCCAAAGCCGACCGGAGAGCCTGCTCCCGCTGCCTGGCCTCGGCCCGGACCAGAAAGAGATTGGCCACGTTCGCGCAGGCGATGAGGAGAACGAATCCCACCGTTCCCAGAAGGACCCAGAGGGCTTGCTTCACATCCTGCACGAAAACGTCTTGCAAAGGCTTGATATCCGCCGCCAACCCGGCCTGCTCCAGGACAGCCCTCCCCAGCTCATCCGGATTCTCGTCGGCGAAACGGAAGAGCAAATCCTGCATCTCTGCCTGGGCGGACTCCGTGCTCTGGCCTTCTGCCAACCGTGCCGCCCCGATGAATTGCATTGACCCTGCATCCGCATTTGCCGGGTCGATGACGAGGGGGATCCAGAGGTCCTCGTCGGACAGGAGAAACCCCTCCGGCATGACCCCGATGATCCTCCGCTGGATACCATCCATCTCCACCATGCGATTCAGGATCCCCGGGTCCTTCCCGAAGGCACTTCCCCAAAGGGAGTATCCCAAGATAGCGACCGGCTCGGCGCCAGGCCGATCCTCCCCAGCCGCGAAGGCCCGCCCCATGAAGGGCTGCACTCCCAAAACGTCGAAATACTCCTGCGTCACCTGGCTGGCAGTGAGTTGCTGGGGCTCTCCGTCCGAGATCAGGTTCACGGTCTCATCGCTGAAGACGGCGAAGGATTCTATGGCCCGGGCGTGCTCATGGTAGTGCAGATAGAGAGCCTGGGAGTGAGGAACCAAAGGCACGTTCACCCCCAAACCGGGGGCCTCGTGATTGTAGGAGATGATCCGGTCCGAATCGGGAAAGGGCAGCGGATTGAGGAGGACGGCGTCCACCACCGAGAAGATGGCCGTATTGGCACCAATCCCGATGGCCAGGGTCAAACCGGCCAGGGCGGTGAAGAAAGGCCTGCGCAAGAAGCTCCTCACCGCCGCCCGGATATCACGCCACATCGCGTCCATCGTCCACCCTTCCGTTCTCAGGTAAAGCGCGTCGGGCAGGGCGCCCCACGCTTGGGTCATGGTTCCGGCACTGGCGGAAAGCTCCCCATGCCACTCCTCCATCCAGTCCCGGCGGAGGATGCCAGGTACCAGGAGGGAAACCGTCCGGATCCATAGGGTCGGAAGCCTCATCATGCCATCTTCGGATCGGTGGGAGGAAGGTCTCCCAGTATTCGGCGGACCTCCGAGAGCTTCCGGTCCGCGTCTGGCAGGGCCTCACGGCCCATTTCCGTCAGCTCATAGGTCCGACGTCGCGGGCGCCCGTCTGCCCAAGCCTGGGCCGCCTTCTCCCAACGGGACTTCAGCAGCCCCGCTTTTTCCAGTCGCCGAAGAGCCGGGTAGACCGTTCCGCTGGGGAGTCCGCAGGCCTCCATGACGTCGAAACCGTAGCGGTGTCCGCCTGCCACGACCCTGAGCACCAGGGCCGTGATCTGGGTCATTCGCACCGATGCCAAAGCTCACTCCATCAAGGTTTGCAGTTTTCTACATAGGGTCGTACGTGGACCGGAGAGAAAGAGTTTCAGGTAAGGGAACCGTCTCGGCGGTGGCCGCCCGGCTTGGGCTCCAGTGGCTCGTAGGCCGCCTGTGCAGGGCAGGCCCCAGGTAGCCCGGATCCAGTTCCCGACTCACATTGGGCTCGGGTTCGCCGAACCAAGGACCTGGGTTGGGCGCAGAGAAGTCCGTACCTACGGACCGGCACGGGGAGATAGACCATGAGAGACCTGGTGGATGCCTTCATCGACCGAAGCCTCTCCCGACGGGGGTTCGTCCGATCCCTGGGAGCCCTTGGGGTGAGCGCGGCAGGAATCAAGGCAACGGTACGATCTGCGGAGGCGGTGGCGGTGGGTGCGGTGGGGGCGGGCCAGGAGATGAGGGGTACCGGAGGCGAGCTGATGGTGGAGCAGATGAAGGCCGCCGGCGTGAAGTACATGTTCACCAATCCCGGCTCCTTCGAAGTGGGCCTATTCGACGCCTTCCTCGACCAGCCCATGCAGCTCATCATGGGGCTCCACGAGGGCGTTGTGATCTCCATGGCCGACGGGTACAACAAGGTCACCGGGGAACCCGCCTTCGTGAACGTCCACGTCATTGCCGGCACAGCCCAATCCGCCGGTCAGATGTACAATTCCAGTAGAGACGGGTCGGCCCTGGTGGTGACGGCGGGACTGCTGGACAATGAGATGGGAGACGACGATGTCCTCCTGGGAGCCCGCCCCGGCTTCGACCAGAAGGAGGTGAACCGGCAGTTCACCAAGATATCCTGGGAGTGTCACGACCCGGCGGGACTTCCCACCATGCTTCGCCGGGCCTTCAAGGTTTCGGCCACGGCACCCGGTGGACCCGTCTACTTGGCCGTGCCCGACCACGTCCTGGAGGCGAGGGAGATCAGGGGCACAGTCTTCCCACGGGAAGCCTTCATGATTCCCGATGAGATCCCTCCGAACCAGGACGACGTCGAACACGTAGCGAGGCTCCTCCTGGAGGCCAGATCCCCCGTTCTCCTCCTGGGAGACGAAGTCAGTCGAGCCGGGGCCCAAGCCGAGGTCTTCGAGCTGGCCGACCTCCTGCAGATCCCAGCCGCCGATGGGAGTATGCCGGCCTACCACAACTTTCCCAGGCAGCATCCCCTCTTCGCAGGCCGGCACTCCAGCGAAGGGAAGGACGTGGTGATATACGCCGGGGTTACCGACACCAGCATGGGGTCGGATCCCTCGAGCGCAACGGTGGTCTGCATCGGCCTCGATACCGTCGCCATGGGAAGCAGCAGGCCCTTCGACCTGGCCATGGTGGCGAACGTGAAGGTGGCTCTACGCTCCATCATCGAGTCGGTGAAGTCCCAGGCTACGGAATCCCGAATCGCACAGATCGCATCCTCACGGCCCCGCCGGAGCGGAGGAAGGCGGGAGGCGCAGCGGGATCGGCTTGGGATGTCACCCATTCATCCAGACGAGCTGGGATGGGCCTTGGAGGAGGAGTTGGACCAGGACGCCATAGTGGTATCGGAGAATTTGAGCGGCTCCAACTCCTTCTTCAGCACCGGATTCCGAGAAGACGAGAAGATGTGGCTCTCCACCTCCGGGGCCGGGTTGGGATGGGGTGTCGGGGCCGCCACAGGCGCCAAGCTGGGACAGCCTGATCGGCAGGTGGTCTGCAACATCGGTGACGGCTCGGTCATGTACAGCGCCGCGGGCTTCTGGAGTCAAACCCGGTATGGAGTGCCGGTCCTCACCGTGGTATGCAACAACCTTAACTATCAGACGGTGAGGAACGCATACGTCCGCTACGGCGGGAAGATGCAGGAGGCGAACCGGTTCACTGGGATGTACCTGGGGGATCCCGAGATCGACTTCTCCGGCTTGGCCCGAAGCCAGGGTGTGGAGGGGGTGAAGGTGGAGGCCTCAACGGACCTGCGGCCGGCCCTACGCCGGGGAATCGAGGCCACTCAGGCCGGGGAACCCTTCCTGGTGGACGTACGCGTACAGCGCACCGGTTACGGCGCCGACTCCACTTGGCATCAGGCCTTCGACTTGGCCGAGACGCGAGCCAGGAAGGTGTAGCCGCGCCAGGGAGGACGGAGAATTTAGCCTGGAATGCTGAGCAGCTCGCCGCTCTCGCTTTACGTCCAGCGGAGTTGAGCCCACCCTGCTATTCAGGCGCCCGCCATTCCCATCCAGTTTTGATTCGTACTTCCCTTGAGATCAAAATGGTTCCATATTGGCGTCATAATGGAACCACCGTTGCCCGGAGAACCAGATGCCGGTGAACCTCTCCATCAAGAACGTGCCTGAAGCGATGGCCCATCGCCTCAAGATGCGAGCCGAACGAGCCCACCGTTCCCTTCAGGGGGAGTTGATGGCTATCCTCGAGGAGGCCGTCTACGGCCCGGATCTGATCACCCCATCGGAGGCCCTGTCCCTGATTCAAAGCTGGGGTTTGGATACAGCGCCGACCTCGGCAGACCTCGTCCGGGCCGACAGAGATGCCCGATAAAGGAGCCGTAGTCGATGCTTCGGCAGCGGCGGCTCTCCTTTTTGGAGAACCCGACGGGCCGAAAGTGGCAACGTCGCTCGATGGACGTCACCTGTTTGCGCCATCTCTCCTCCGCTACGAACTGGCCAGTGTTTGCTTGAAGAAGACCCGCCAGAACCCGAATCAGGAGCCCGCAATCCTTGCTGCCTTAGGCCTTTTCCCCCGCTTGGGGATCCAGGAGGTCCTGGTTCCCCTCGAGCCTCTGGTCGACCTGGCCCGGCGGACGAGTCTCACCACCTACGACGCGGCCTATCTATGGCTGGCCCGGGAACTCAGAGTTGGGCTCGTGAGCCTGGATACTCGGTTGAACGAAGCCAAGGACAAACTGGGGTAGGCTCAGACCCTTCCCCGCGAGCGATTTTCATGCCCAGGCTACCACTTCCAGTGCCCGAAGCGGCTCCACAGCCAGAGCGAGCTCGGCATGACGAGGAGGCCGAGAAGATCCAGGGCAAGGGACCGAAACTGAAGGTGGATCAAAGCCGCAACCACCAGATACCAGACGGGAAACAGAAACATCCCCGTAAGGAAACGGGTCGATGGCGCCAGGTGGGTGTCGTTCGTTGAGATGGCCACCACCGCCCCGGCGATGAGGATGGCCGGAAGGTGGAGAAGTTGGCCCGGGAGACTCAGGACTTGCCCGAGGAGCCTCTTGAGACCGCTCTCTCTTCGGCTCACTACGGGCCGGCCACCCCCTTCGGAGCCCCCCACACCACTTGGAGACCCAGCCTCCACCCCCTCTCTGACCACCTCTGCCACGACCTCCTGGTCGGACCTGAACTGATCCATCAGATCCGTGAAACGGCCTCGGTTCGCTTCCATCCTCTCCACCGCGGCCTGGTAGCCCGCCTCGTCCTGGGGCGGAAGGATGAGAAGGGGCTTGATTCCCTCGAACACCCGATCCGTCAGCTCTCGCTCGGCTCTCCTGGCGTTTTCGGCATGAGCCTCCTTGAAATCCAATGACGAGATGGTAGAGCCGAACTGGATCAGCAGTCGGGCCCCGAAGTGCGTGTGATGCTCGTACTGAAGGCCCACCGGTATGATGGGGACCTCCCGATCCCAGCCCTGGGCTTCCTGTGCAGCGAAGACGATCCGGGCGACGCCCTTCTGCAGTGGACGGAGAGTATGTTTGATCAGGTGGCTTCCTTCGGGATAGATGGCCAGCCATTCGCCATCTCTGAGAAGGTCGGAGAATTGCCGAAGCGCCTCAGGATTCCTCCGCATCTTCCCGAAACCGTCCCTGAAACGGAAAATGGGAATCATCTGGAGGGGCGGAAGGAGGAGCCGGAGAATGGGGTGATCGAAGAGAGAGGCCCGGGACAGGGTGAAAGGCGTCTTGGGTGAAATAGCCGCCAGGGTAATGGAGTCCAAGACCGCATTCTGGTGGTTTACGGCCAGAATCGCACCTCGCTCCAGCGGGGGAGAGGCGTGGAAGACCATCTGCTTCTTCCGGAACCGGAACCAGAGGGCCGCCAAAGCCCATCGCCTCATGAACCAGCGAAAGACCATCAGGCGCCCGACTCCTGAGCGGCCACAACCCGCCGACCGTCCTGGAAAGAGAAGAACCAGGCCACGGCCATACCAGCAATCATGTGCCAAACGCCCCACCAGGCTGCCACCAAGGCCATCTCCCCATGGCCTGAGAAGAAGGTAAAGATCAGGATCAGTCCCAAACCCGAATTCTGAATCCCCGTCTCGATGGAGATGCTACGGCGATTCCGGACAGATTGACCGGCGCCCCGGGCTGCCAGGTACCCCACTGCCAGGGCTCCGGCGTTATGGAGCAGAACCAACCCGAAGACCGTCTCGATGTAGAGGACGAACTGACGGGCATTGGCATAAAAAGCCACGACAATGAAACCCACCAAAAACAGGAAGGAGAGATGCTTGACGGGACCAGCGATGCGGGTCGTCAGATCCGGAAACCTCCTCGCGAAGAGGATGCCAACCGTCACCGGGAGCGTCAGGATCAGAAGGACCTGAAGCAGTACATCGAGGAACGAGATGTCGATCTTCTGGAGCAGGTCGGCCGTGGGCCCGTAGCGATTGCTCCAGAATTGAAATGCGAGGGGGGTTCCGATCACCGAGAAGAGGGTGGAAAAGGCAGTGAGAGAAACCGAAAGGGCCACGTTGGCCTTCCCGATCAAGGAGAAGTAGTTCGAAACGTTCCCGCCGGGGCAGGCCGCGACCAGAAACATGCCCAGGGCGAGGCCCGGAGGCGGCCGGAGCGCCATGACCAGGAGGAAGGTAAAGGCAGGCAGGATCAGCCACTGACTCAGGATCCCTGTCAGGATCCCGCTAGGCTGCTTCAAGACTTCACGGAAATGGCTTGGTTGAATGGACAGAGCCACTCCGAACATGATAAAGGCCAGGCAGAGGTTCAGCACCCGAAGGCTGGCCGGGGAAAAAGAGAGGGCGATTTCGGTCATTGGGATCCAGGGGTCAGGTGGGGGTCCAACCTAGTCTCCATCTCCTTAGAGGGCCATGTTCATGCCCTCGGGACGTCTCCTTCTGAAGGTTGAGACATGCTCCATATCTACGTCGATGCCGATTCCTGCCCGGTAAAGCAGGAGGTCTACAAAGTCGCCAAGCGCTA
>JASFVN010000171.1:0-9059 GCA_050049805.1 Gemmatimonadota bacterium | reverse complement strand
CGACCACCGACCATCGATGCCGCAGCCGCCATCCCCCGCTTCAAGAGGGACTCCGCCATCCCCTGGGAGGTGGAGGCTCGGGTGTGGGAGGTGCTGGACCCGGTCTAGGGTCTCGGTTCGGCGCCCTCCGGCGAAGCGGGGAGACGGCATCCTGCATCCCCTTCCGGCTCCGCTGGATCCGACCCAGGGGCTTGGTTCGGCGGGGTCCGGCACAGCGGAAGGCCGCCCTCCGGCCTCGGTTCCGACGTAGGCGCAGTGGAAGCCCGGCATCCGGCATCCCGTCATGGTTCCGTTGGAGCCTGTGCAGAGTTCGGGTTAGCCGGAATCCGGCGTAGGCGAAGGCCGGCATCCGGCATCCCATCCAGGACCCCTGGATCCGGTGTAGGAGCCGACCGAGAGGCTTGGATCTCCCCGTCACGAATGGGCTTGGGCCGGGGTCGCTCCCCCTTCAGGAGAGGGTCGTAACCCACGGAGGCAATGCGACCCACGCCCCCCTCTTCACCCCCTGGGAATCACCACTGGGCCAATCCCCAGCTCCCTCACCTTGGCATTGAAAGCAGCCAGGTCGGAGTCGAGGACCGCCTGGAGGGCGCCTCGGAGCATGGCGAGTTCCTCCTCCAGCTCCGCCAAACGAGCACGTTCCTGGGCGGTGGGGGGACCATACGCCTGAGCGAGCCTTCCGTAGAGGTACGTGATCTGGTTCGACAGTTGAGGCGGGAAGTTGATCATGTCCTGCCCCGATTCGGCCTTGGTCTGGTAGAGCTTCTCTTCGATGACCTCCAGGTTTTCCACCATGGAGTCGGCCATGGTCTCGAGCTCCTCACCGAACCCGCCTTCTCCCGCTCGTTCAGCCAGCGCCTGGGCCTGCTCCCTCACCGAGGCGATGGTTTCCAGGGCCTGATAGGCCTCGGAGATCCTTTCCTGAATCCGGAAACCGAGGTCCCGCAACTCCACGAGCTGGGCCTCGCTGACATGAGGCAGGCGGGGATCTTGCCGGACGGTCAGGGGTTCGGTGGTGCTCCAGTCGCCAACCGTCAACCGAACCTGGTAGTTTCCGGGTACCACTACCGGCCCGCCGATGTACCCCATGTAGTTCATCTTCCCTTCCGGAACCTCCAGAGGCGGATACGTCAGGTCCCAGGCGAACTCATTCATCCCTGCCTCCGCAGGCAATTCGGGATCATCTTCCATCGCCGGCTCCCGGGAGAAGCTTCGGACCTCATTCCCGGACCCATCCAGGAAGGTCAGCGTCACCTCCACATCCTCCTCAGGTTCTTCGGCCAAGTAGTACCGGATCACGGCCCCATTCGGCGGATTCTCCATGGCCCGATCTCCACCTCGCCCTGCCCGCTGGAGGCGGTAGGTGAGGCCGGGGCGGTAAAGAATGGCGGTGGCGTCGCTAATCTCCCCCGTTCGCGACGTGGCATTTGAAATCCTGGAGGATTCCCCAGCAGCCCCCTGCGTGCCCCCAGCCGCCAGCTGATGCAGCGGCGTCAGGTCGTCCATGATCCAGATGGAGCGCCCGTGGGTGGCCACCACCAGGTCCTGCTCCTTCACCTCCATGTCCGCTACCTGGGCCACCGGCAGGTTCTGCTGGAAGGACTGCCAATGTTCCCCGTCGTCGAAGGACACGAAGAGGCCGAACTGGGTCCCGGCATAGAGAAGCCCGCGACGGTCCGGGTCCTCTCTAACCACCCGTACGGGATGGTCCGCCGGGATCCCATTGGACCCGTCGGTGAGCATCTCCCACGAATCGCCGTAGTCGTTGGTCCGGTAGATCATGGGCTGGTAGTCGTCCATGCGATACCGGTGCACCGCCAGGAACGCCCGCCCTGCCTGGTGAGGGGAGACCTCGATGACGTTGACGGTTCCGTCCACGGGAAGCCCCGCAGGAGTGATCTCCTGCCACTCCCCTCCCCCATTCCGGGTAAGGTGCACCCTGCCGTCATCACTACCGGCCCAGAGCACCCCCGGCGTGTGGGGAGATTCCACCAGCGAAAAGATGGTGGTGTAAACCTCCACCGAAGTGTGATCGTGCTGGAGGGGTCCTCCAGGCAGCGGCTGCTTCGATTCGTCGTCGGTGGTGAGGTCCGGGCTGATGGCCTCCCAGCTCATCCCCTGGTCGGTGCTCTTCAGGACTCGCTGGGAAGCCGCGTAGAGGGTAGTGGGGGCGTGGGGGCTGAACACGATGGGAAAGTTCCACTGAAAGCGGTCGGCCAGGTCCATGGGCGCCACCCCATCCACCAGTACCGGTGCCGGGTCGACATTTCGGGATTCCCCCGTCCGGCGGTTGAGGCGGCTCAGCATCCCGTTGTAGCACCCGGCGTAGTAGATGTCCGGATCCTGGGGATCCACGGCGATGTTTCCGCTTTCGCACCCGCCCACGTCGAACCACTCCTCGTAGGGCGTCAGCCCCCCGTACGACCGGCTCGGCAACGAGATGGTGGTGTTGTCCTGCTGGGCGGCATAGACCCGGTAGGGAAACCGATCGTCGGTCACGACCCGATATAGCTCTGCGGTGGGCTGGTTCAGGAGAGTGCTCCAGCTCTCTCCGGCGTTCAGGCTCACCTGGGCTCCGCCGTCGTTGGCCACCACCATGAAGTCGGGGTTCTCCGGGTTGACCCAGAGGTCGTGGACGTCTCCGTGGGGCACCCGGATGGTCTCCCATGTCTTCCCGGCGTCAATAGAGCGGTAGAGGCTCGTGTTCATGGCGTATACGGTGTTCTCATCCCCGGGGTCCGCCACGATGTGGGAGTAGTACCAGTGCCGCTGCCTCAGCTTCCGCTCCCTGTTCACCCGGGTCCAGCTCTCCCCCGCATCGTCGGAGCGATAGATGCCACCCTCGGGGTCATGGGCATTCACCTGGGCCCAGACCCGATCTGGATTCGCAGGGGAGACGGTGACACCGATGCGGCCCGTGAGTCCCTGGGGCAGTCCGCCGGCCAGCTTCTCCCAGGAATCGCCGCCGTCGGTGGTCTTGTAGAGCCCTCCGTCTTCCGAAGCATCGATGAGGGTCCAGGGCTTTCGCTCCGCCCGCCACATCCCGGCATACAGAACTCGGGGGTTTGCCGGATTCATGGCCAGGTCGACAGCCCCCACGGAGTCGTTCACGAAGAGGACTTTCTCCCAGTTCGCGCCACCGTCCTTCGACCGGAAGACCCCCCTTTCCTCGTTCTTACCGAAGGGGTGTCCCAGGGCCGCCACGTAAACCAGGTCGGGATCGCCGGGGTGGACCCGAATGCGCCCGATGAGGCCAGCGTCCGGAAGGCCGGTGAAGCTCCAGGAGTCACCACCATCCGTGGACTTGTAGACGCCCTTTCCCGTCATGACGTTTCCCCGGATCCCGGCGGAGCCCGTCCCGGCGTAGACGACATTGGGATCCGAACCAGCAACCTCCACGGCCCCAACGGAGGCTACTTCGAAAAAGCCGTCGGAGATGTTCTCCCAGGACTCCCCGGCATCCGTGGTCTTCCAGACTCCTCCCCCCGTGGTCCCCTGGAAGAAGGTGAGGGGTCGGCCGGGAATCCCCGTCACCGTCGTGGATCGGCCGCCACGAAAGGGCCCGATGAGGCGGAATTCCATGGCGGAGAAGAGGGAGGAATCCACGATTTCGTTCGCCGAGATCCTGTCGGAAGGAGAGCGGTCTTGAGCCTGCACGGCTTCCGCTCCTGCCGAAAGGAGACCGATTACGACCAGACTCGTAATCGCTGCCAGCCTACCGCATGCACAGAGAGAGGACTGACGTGTCCTGGTCGAAGAAGAGTTCGAGCTGATCATGCTAGACACCCTTGGAGAAAAGTAGGGGTATGATACGGTCGATGACCGACGAACTTAACGCTCCGGCCTCCTCCTTGCTCCCCCTCCTGGACCCCTCTATCCTGAACCTCAGACCTCCCATAACCACCGAGGAGCCAGCCATGCCCACCGAGAACGTCTACCGCCGCCTCCAGGCGCACATCGACAAAATGCCTGTCCCTTTTCCGGCCACGGAATCGGGGGTGGAGCTCCGGCTGCTCGAGCACCTCTTTACACCCGAGGAAGCCGAGATGGCGCTGCACCTCAGTGCCCTCCCCGAACCGGTAGAGAAGATCCATCGGCGGGCCAAAAAAGCGGGGATCGGTCGAGATGAGCTGGAAGCCGGTCTGAGCCGCCTGGCGAAGAAGGGCGCTATCATCAAGACGCAAATCAAAGGAAAGCCGGCCTACTCCAAGGCCCAACTGGCCATCGGGATGTTCGAGTTCCAGGCCGGGCGCATCACCAAGGAGTATCACGCCGACTTCCGCAAATACATGGAGGAGGGTTTCGCAGAGGCTGTCTTCGCGCCGAAGACGTCTCAGATGAGGACCATCCCCATCAACGAAGAGGTCATTCCGGACCGGCGAGTCGGCACCTACGACGGCGCCCGAGAACTGGTCATGAAGTCGAAGGGTCCGTTTGCCGTCATGTCATGTGTATGCCGGGACGGCATGGACCTGGAGGGGCAGCCCTGTCAGCAAACCGACATCCGGGAAACCTGCCTGCTTCTGGGGCACGTCCCGGACGGGATGTTCGGAGATGGGGTGGCGAGGGAGGTGTCCAGAGAGGAGATGCTGGGCTTCGTGGATCGGGCCAATGACGTAGGGATGGTGCTCCAACCGGAAAACACCCAGGATCCGAAATACATCTGCTGCTGCTGCGGATGCTGCTGCGCGGTCCTGTCAACGGCGAAGAAGCTCCCCCGGCCCGCCGAATACTTCGAGGCCAACTATTACGCTGACGTAGATCCGGAGCTCTGCACCGAATGCCGGAACTGCTCAGATCGGTGCCAGATGGAGGCCATCACCTACTCCGACGGACCTTCAGCCGTGGACCATCTCCGCTGCATCGGATGCGGGCTGTGCGTTTCAACCTGCCCATCAGGAGCCATCCAGCTCTTTGAGAAGGAGGACGCAAAGACCCCTCCGAAGACCCAGACCGCCCTCTACATGCAGATTCTTCGGGAGCGGTACGGGACCCTGCGGACGGCCAAGCTTGCCGCCAAAAAGGTCCTGGGGATGAAAATCTAGCGGCTGCCCGCCACTCTCTCCTGCAGCCATTGACACCATGGGCCGATGCCAGCGCCGGTCTTGCATGAGACCTCGAAGATCGGTGCTCCCGGATTCAGCCTTCCCACCCTCTTCCTGAACGCATCCAGGTCGAAGTCGAAAAGCTCCAGGGCGTCCGTCTTGTTCACAACGAACGCGTCGGCCGTCTGGAAGATCCGCGGATACTTCAGCGGCTTGTCGTCCCCCTCGGGAACACTCAGGATGGCTACATTCAAATGGGCGCCGGTGTCCGAGCCCACTGGACAAATAAGGTTTCCTATGTTCTCCAGGAGGAGGAGGTCCACCTTCTCCAGAGAGATGGCCTGGAGTCCCTTCTCCACCATGGCGGCAGTCAGGTGGCACGAGCCTCCGGTCTGGATCTGAACGGCCGCGACGCCCTCCTGGGCCACCCTTTCGGCATCCACGGCTGAATCCACGTCGCCCTCGATGACCCCGATCCGATAGATGCCCTGAAGATCCCGGACAGTCCGAACGATCAGGCTCGTCTTCCCCGACCCTGGGGAGGACATGAAGTTCACCAGGAACACCCTCCGCTCGTCCAGGTCCGCTCTCAGTTCAGCCGCCAGCTCCCGGTTCTCCGAGAGGATCTCTTCCTTGATCTTGATCAGGGTGATGTCGCTCATTCTTCCGCCTCCATGCTCTCAACGGTGTACCCTGTCCCCCCCACGATTGCGGCGTCGCGGGATCCACAGTGGGAACAGACTGCGGTATCCAGCTCTTCCCGGGTTGCCGTGTACTCGGTGAAGCAGGATTCACATCTGAAGGTCAGGGGTGACCTGTGCACTCGCAGCTCAGCCCCCTCTGCCACGGTGCCCCGACTCAGCAAATCGAAATAGCTCTGCAGCCACTCCGCCTCCAAGTCACTCAACGCGCCGATGGCAAGGTTGATGGCCAGGACCCTACGAACACTTCGGGCTTCGGCATGGCGCAGCACGATGCCCAGAATGCTCTTCGTTACGGGGAGCTCATGCATAGGGCCCCGGTGTCCCCTTCCCTTTTCATCCACCCCGAGAAAAAGGGGAAGATAGGTTCCGCTATGTGACTTTCGGAATGGGAATTTGTCCTTAACATTCAGGAATCTCAATCAAAGCAATCCGCCCCCGAGGCGGATGACTACGTCCCCCTGCAGGAGGAGAACCGTGCTCAAAGAGTTCAAGGAGTTTGCCGTAAAAGGCAATATGCTCGACATGGCAGTGGGTATCATCATCGGTGCCGCCTTCGGCACCATCGTGAAATCCCTGGTGGACGACGTCCTCATGCCCCCCATCGGGATGCTCCTGGGCGGAGTCGATTTCAAGGAGTTTTTCATCCTCCTGAGCGACCCGGCGGCCGGAGGGCCCTACGCCACTCTCGCCGCAGCACAGGAGGCGGGGGCAGTGACCATCAACTATGGGCTCTTTTTCAACGCCCTCATCTCCTTCCTCATCGTCGCCTGGGCCGTGTTCTTCGTGGTCAAGGGCTTCAACAAGATGAAGAAGAAGGAAGAAGAGGTGGTGGAAGAGGCCCCTGCAGAGCCGGAGCCCTCTGCTGAGGAAGTCCTGCTCACGGAAATCAGGGACCTGCTTAAGGCTCAGGGCTGAGCGCCGAGCAGCAACCGGATGTTCCCGTCGGTGTCGAGGGGACAACCGCACGACAATCCAGGAGGCTGGCGGAGGCGCCTTTCATGATTCCCGAACGACGGGCTTCACTTTTGGGCTTGGCCACCTGCTTCGTGGCTCTGATGAGCCCTTCGCCTGCCTCCTCCCAAGCCGATGGGGACCCCGTGAGGCTGGGGACCTATCGAGTAGTCCACTCCGAGATCCTCGGTGAAGATCGGGTTCTCCAGGTTCATCTACCCCGAGGGTATGAGGGTTCGGACTCGGAGTACCCCGTGGTGTATCTCTTCTACTCCGATTTCGAGGAGGGGTATTTCGCGCAGACCGTCAACGATCTCTATCACCTGTCCATCGACCGAATTCCTCCGGTCATCCTTGTGGGGATCCGCAACACTCAACGTTATCGGGATTTCTACCCCTGGCCCATGGAAGACCGCCCGGACACAGGGAAGGCCCGGGACTTCATGAGGGCTCTCCGAGAAGAGATCATTCCCTTCGTCGAAGAGGAGTACAGGACCAAACCCTACCGCATCATGATCGGGCCGCAGGCAGCGGCGGTCTTCGGAGCCTATGCCCTCCTGGAAGCCCCCGGAACCTTCCAGGCCTTCATCCTGAACGACCCCTGCCGGTTGGATTCCCCGGAACGGTCTCTTTGCGAAGGGGTTGCCAGCGTTGCGGCATCGGAGGCCGGCAGCGGGTTGTTCTTCGCAGTGGGGCACGATGTAGGGGAGGATCGGTGGCCCAGCGAAGCCCTCACCGGGCTCCAGGTTGCCCTGGAGGAGGGGGCGTCCGAGGGTTTTCGCTGGCGGATCGACCTGATTCCTGATTGGCCTTTCTTTCTAGCCCCGGTGACCGTTCGCCCGGCCCTTCTGGACCTGTTCTCAGGCTATCCCTTCCCTTCGCCGGGGGAAGCCAGCGGTTGGGATCAACTGGAGGAGCACTACGGTGCGGTGTCCACCTCCCTTGGATTCTCGGTGGAGCCCCCGTCCCTCATCCTCACCCAGGCGGCAGTGGGTTTGCGGGAACGTGGAGAATACGAGAGAGCTCAGGAGGTTCTCGAACACCTTGTTTCTCTCCATCCCTCCGCCCTGGACGGACCCTGGCAGCTGGGGCACCTGTACCGGGAGATGGGGGACACCGCACAGGCCATCCGCTACTACCAGGAGTGCCTGAGACGAGACCCGAACATGATGCCTGCCCGGCAGTGGTTGGAGAGGCTGAGGCGTAGGCGCTAGCTGTCCTGGCCCTCTCCCGACGGAGCCGAGTCTGCAGCCTCCGGCTCGGCCCCGGCGGAAAGGGCGGCAGCCTTCTCCCGGGCCGCCTCCACCCGAGGCTGCAGCTCCGGATCGGCATCGGCCCAGTACTCGGCAAATAAGCCGTAGTGCTCGCTGGCAGCAACCGAGTCGCCGAGAGCTTCATAGACCCTGCCCAACTTTTCGTGAGCCAGGATCCGCTGGAGGGGCTCCCCGATGAAGTCATCGGACCCGCCCCGGAGGGAGGCAAGGAGAAGATCCCTGGCCTCGTCCCACTGTGTCGCGGTCTCAGCGAAATGAACCCGGGTCCAGAGAAAACACTCCGGACAGTTCAGCTCTCGAGCCAAGTCGTTCAATCCGCCCAATCCCCTGGCGGGGTCGGCGAGTCCGGTGAGGACCGCCTCCGCGCCTTTCCGTGCCTCGTCGAATACCGGACTGGAGGATGAAGGAACCCCAGCTGCGGCCCATTCCTCCAGGACCTCCTCCACCTCTTCAGCTTTTCCGAGGTGAGCGAACATCCACACCACCGACCGGTAGTCCCGAACCGCAGCAGGAATCGACGCCAGTGTCTCTTCAAGAGCGAACTGGGCCAAAGCCCGTTCTGCTTCTTCCTTCCGGCCAACCACCAACTCCAGGTAGACAGGACTGAGCCCTACAAAAAGGACCTGACTCCAATCGCCCATGGCCTCCATTTCCCGCAGACCGTCGGCGGCGTGAAGCTTTGCCTCCTGAAGCTTCCCGGCCATGGCGGATCCCACCGACAGTCCCAGGTGGCCGGCCGCCCTCCAGCCCCCCTGGGCTTCCGGAAGGGCTAGAAGAGCCGCTCCGGCTGCCTGGGTTGCCTGGGCGTCACCTCGGAAAGCAGAAAGAAGGAACCGGTTCCAGGCCATCCAGAGGGCGCGTCCGGGATAGCGGTTCTGGAGCCGGGCCAAAGCCTCTTCAGCCTCCGAGTGGAGCCCTGCCTGAGCAAGGTAACCAGGCAGATTGGTGAAAGCGGACGCGCTGGCCCCCGGGCCGTTCACGGCCCTCTCCAGAGCGGCGATGGCCTCGGGGAGCCTGGTCTTCGCTGTCAGGGCGAGAGCGATGTTGTTCAGGGAGGTCCTATCGTCCGGAAACCGTTCCAGCAC
>JASFVN010000329.1:0-4989 GCA_050049805.1 Gemmatimonadota bacterium | reverse complement strand
CCCCGGCGGAGTACCCGCCGGGGCCATTCTCGTCCGAGAATGAGTAGAGGGAATGCAAGGACACTATGAGCTGCAGAGAGATGTGAGGGAGGGTGGTGGGATCGGGCAAGAACCGGAGGGGAAGAACGAGGAGTCGCAAGAATTCAGTAGCGTGGTTTCGAATACAGCAATATTTCAGCAGTCGGGTCTTTTCGAGTCGGAACTGCTTGTGACGGTCGACGCTTCCGAACCTTGGAAGTGGTTGGGTGGACACCGAGTAGCCAACGCCCTATAACAAGTCGGGTGCCGCCTGCGGCCGCCTGACGGCGGCCTCCGAGCCAACTGGCCGCGAGCCAGATGAGGAACCGAACTCAGTAGCCTGGTCACGGTTTCAGCAGTATTTCAGCAGGGGGGGGTTCGGCCGGTTCGGCACCCGACGGGACGTTACCCTCTCATTCCCTATGGAATGAGATGACATATTTCGGGGGGCTGGGACCCTTCAGCCCGGACCGTCCTTGCCCAGTCCACCTGTCCCCGAACATCTTGCCCCTGGTGGCTGACTGGACTGGAACGGGCCGTCATCTCGCACCGGACAACACTCCATGGAGCACGAGGAGCGCCTTGAAGCCGCACTCGCTGACCGCTATCAGATCGAGCGGGAGATTGGTAGCGGGGGTATGGCCACAGTCTTCCTCGCCCACGATCTCAAGCATCACCGAGAAGTCGCCATCAAAGTTCTCCGCCCTGAGTTGGCCGCGACCCTCGGCCCCGAGCGCTTCGTGAGGGAGATCGAGATCGCGGCCCAGCTCAGCCATCCTCATATCCTCCCCCTCCACGACTCCGGTGAAGCCGGCGGCATCCTCTACTACGTCATGCCCTACGTTGAGGGCGAATCCCTCCGTCAGCGGCTGGACCGGGAGGGTAACCTCTCGGTGACCGAGACTGTACGCCTAACGGACGAGATCGCTTCGGCCCTCAGCTATGCCCACGAGCAGGGGATCGTTCACCGGGATGTGAAGCCGGAGAACATCATGCTTTCGGGGGGCCGGGCCGTAGTGGCGGATTTCGGGATCGGGCGGGCGGTGACCGCAGCAGGGGGCGATCGTCTCACGGGGACCGGTTTCGCAGTGGGTACTCCTGCTTACATGAGTCCGGAACAAGCCTTCGGTGATGGAAACGTCGATGGCCGGAGCGATGTGTATGCCTTGGGCTGCGTGGCCTACGAGATGGTCTCCGGACGTGCGCCGTTCGAGGCCGACACGCCGCAGGCGCTGCTAGCGAAACAGGCAGCCGAGACCGTGCCGAGTCTGCGAGCCAGCGACCCGGCCATCCCGCTGTTCCTTGAGCGGGCGGTAGAGCGTGCTCTAGCGAAGCAACCAGCCGACCGGTTTCAAACAGCCAGCGAGTTTGCCGAGGCGCTGACGAGCGAGATGGTCGTGGCGCGAGTGGGCCGCGCGCCTTGGACCTGGCGCATCATCGCGGCTGCAGCGGCTGCTGTGGTGCTCCTCGCCTCGTGGGTGCTATCGACCGCCCTGGGTGGACCCGCTTACGAGCGCCTGGCGGTGCTGCCACCATACAATCTCATGAACGATCCCGAGCAGGATTTCTTGGTTCAGGGTGTACACGAAGCATTGATCACGGAGCTGCAGAGCGTGGGCGTTTCGGTCATCGCGCGTACTTCAGTGGGACGATACCGAGATACCGACAAGTCCATCAGCGAGATTGCAGGTGAGTTGGACGTCGACGCCCTCATCGAAGCGTCAGTACTGAGGTCGCGTGACAGCGTTGAGCTCACAGTGAAGATCGTTGACGGCGTAACCGAAGAATACGTCTCGGAACCAATCGTACGAAGCGGCGAACTCCGCAATGTTCTGGCGTTGTACCGCAACCTGACGAGCGCAATTGCCGCTGAGATCCGAGTCGCACTGACTCCGCAAGCAGAGGCCCGCCTCGCAACTGCCCGCAGCATCGACACCACCGCGTACATAGCCTACCTGAAAGGCACTCAGGCTTACATATCTATCACACCAGGTGGCCTGGAAACGGCTGAACGATATTTCAATCTTGCCCTGCAAATCGACCCAGAATACGCGGCGGCCTTGGCGGGAATTTCCAGGGTCTGGGGCGCCCGCGGACAAATGGGAATCATACCGCAGAAGGAAGCGATGGAAAAAGCGAAAGAGGCTCTTGCCGAGGCCCTGGCGTTGGATGAGACGGACTGGGACGCGCATCGCGCACTCGTCGGCATTCTGACCTGGCAAGACTGGGATTGGCCGGCCGCAGAGAGGGAGTGGAATCGAGTCCTGGAGGGCAACCCGAATAACGGGGGCGCTTTGGCATCCTACTCCCATTTTCTCATGATTATGGGTCGTCCAGAAGAGGCAATGGAGGCGGCCGAGCGGGCGCTCCAGGTCGACCCGTTTGCTGTCCAAGTCCATAGTTTTTACGCAGTCGACCTGGTTTTTGCGCGCCGGTATGATGAAGCCATCGCTGTGGCCCGCGCCACGCTGCAGCTACAATCCGACGCCCCAGTCGCTCGGTTTGGGTTGTATTCGGCCCTGTTCATGCAAGGGATGCTGGATGAGGCACTCGCCCTGGACCGGGAGATTATTGGCGGTGACCGTCAACTTTTGGAGGCATTAGAGCGGGGATATTCTGAAGCGGGGTACGGCGGTGCACAACACCGGATAGCGGAGGTAATGGCGGGCCGCTTTAGGGATTCAGGTGTACCGGCTGCCTCCGCAGTCGCGAACAAGTACCTATATGCCGGAGATAGGGACCAAACACTCGAGTGGCTCGAGATCGCATACCAGGACGGCGATCGCGGCATGCCTTATCTGGGACTACCGATATACGACTCTATTCGCGACGACCCGCGGTTCCAGGACTTGCTGCGGCGAATGAATCTGCCGAGCGGCCTTGAGGGGTACTGACGACTCATGCCCATTCCCTCCCTCCTCCAACGCCTGAAAGAGCGAAACGGATCAGTTGGGTGGATCTGCCCTGGGTGAGGGAATGAGAGGGTAACGCCCGGTTCCCGCGCGGGCCCTCAGGGCTCGCTTTCGCTCTGAACTTGGGTGGCAGTATCCTGAACACCACGGGCCCGGCCCTCCGGGACCTCGCCGGGCGATAGCTGCAGGATAGGGGCGATCAGGTCGGCGCCCGGCTCCGGCCGGGAACCGAATGGTTCGTTACAGGAAGAACCGAGAAGCGGTGTACCGTGGCTTACCCGTTCTGTCAGCTGGTGCGGGGAGGGGAGGTTTCCAAAAGCCGGTATCTCTCCACCCGCGGAAACTCATCGCGGTTGATCCTGTAGCCGAACCCGCCCCGGATTTCCTCGAAGGTTACTGGGCTGTCCACGATTCCAAGCCACCGGCCGCCGCCGTCGAAGAGATCGTACCGGACCCAATCGTCGCCGTCGGGTCCCAGTATGGGCGAGTACCGCCGGACCCAGATTTGTCCTTCGTCGTCGCCCAGGATCTCGGCGAAGTAGGGCTTCGTTTCAGGGTATTCTGCCCGGTTCAACCGGGGCTCCCAGACCCCCTCCTGACCCTGGACCCAGCCCTTACTCAGGAATTCGTCTTTGAATGCCTGGATCTCGGCACTGGTCACCGGATCGGGCGGAAGGAGGAACTCCACCCTGACCCACCCTTCCCCTTCCAGGTCGTAGAGGTCGATTCGGTACTCATCCGACACCCCCCAGGCGAGAATCCGATTCCCTGCCACGGCCCAATCATAGCGTGGACTATGGGGAAGGGTGAGGTTCCAGTCCTCGCCTTGGAAGGGACCTGCCACCTCCCTTGCTGGGAGCTCCTGAAGGACGGAAAGGGCGTCACTCAGAAGAGCCATAGACTCTTCCCTTCCACCGTCCGGAAGGCGGAGTGACCAGCGAGCGACAATCGTCTCCAACTCGGGAACCCATAAGACCCCAGGGGGTGAGGCATACCGCCGTTCGCCGTCAACCAGGACAGAGAGCAGATCGAAGCTCGATAAGTAGACTCCCTGAGCATCGAAGATCCGGAGCCGGGGAAGATCCTCCACGGTGAGCCTCTGTCCCGCCACTGAGCGGACGTGGAACCAACCCCAGGCGTTGCTGTTGAACTCCCCAGGGCCGTCGCCCCTCCGACCGAACCGCTTAAGGTATTGCCCCTGAGCGTCGAAGATCCGGATCTCGCCCTCCCGTTGATTTGAGACGAAGATTCTCCCCTCTCCGTCTGAGGAGACCGAGGTCGGAAAGAGGACGTATTCCTCCGGGCTGTCCAGTTCCCCAATCGTGAGGTCTAGCTCAACGGCGTAGAGGGATGGTCCCTGATCGATTCCCGGGTCCGTGGTAACCACGAGGGTGTCGCCCAGTCTGGTACGAGTTTCCGTCGACGTAGAGGACGTTGGTGCCTCACAGGCCGTGGCTGCCAGGGCCAGAAAAACTAGGACCGCCAAGAGGTCCTGCCGGCACCAAACCAGTATGGAAAATCTGCGTTGCATCGTTACTCCAGAATGAAGCGGATGCCTTTGGGCCTCCCTCTAACCAGGACTCTCTTCCAGTCCGCTCATGAGACTAGCTGCCCTGATCAGATGGTTGTCTACTCTCCCTCGGAGGGTCGGACACCAAATGAGCCCAGGTTGGCTAGTAGCCTCTCACAGTCAGGGATGAGAGAAGGAGTGGCCCTAGGAGCGGTTGAGCCCATTACCCAGTTGTAGTGATGTGAGCGCGTCCCAAGGGGCATGGTAGGAATGTTGGAGGGGGTGAACTTCGGGGATTGAAGGAATGGGATTGGAGGAAGGAGGCGCGAGGGCTATTCGGGCTGGCCGCATCATTGGTCATCGGTTCTTCTCTGTAACGCCCGGTTCAAGCACGGGCCCTCCGAGGTCGCTTTCGCTCTGAGCTCGTGTGGCAGTATCCTGGTGAGCACGGGCCCGGCCCTTCGGGATCTCGCCGCGGGTGAGCGTAGCGAAAGAGCATGACCCAACCGGCGGCTCCGATCTTGAACCGAATGGTTCGTTACTCGATTC
>JASFVN010000391.1:0-4080 GCA_050049805.1 Gemmatimonadota bacterium | reverse complement strand
GCGGTAGCAGCAGGATAGGGGCAGACAAGTAGATGCCCGGCTCCGGCCGGGAACCGAATGGTTCGTTTGCCGCAACGCAGTACCGAAGGAGGAGAAAGAGCGATGACCATGTGGTTTCGTGTTGGCCTTTTGATCCTTTTTCTTTCCCTGTCGAGTCTCCCGCTTTGTGCTCAAAGACCTCCAGTGAGAGAACTCTCCAGTCCGGAGCGGGTGTCAGAGCAGGGCTTCACAAACTTGGTGGGGATGAAGGAACTGCAGGATGGTCGGGTCGTCCTGGTGGATGAGGCCGAGAAGACTGTTCTTCTCCTCAACTCGCAGCTGGCAACTGCGTCAACCTTGGGCGGCCGAGGGTCGGGCCCGGGAGAATATTTGGTTCCGTCCCGTCTCTTCTCTCTCGCCGGTGACAGTTCAGCGGTCCTCGATGACCCCAATCGCCGCTTACTAGTGTTCACGCCGGAGGGTGAACCCGGAGGGGTTTTTAATTTCTTCCCCGAGTTTCGCGCGGCACGGGCCAGCGATGGTCACGGCCGATTGTACCAAGCCAGGCGGGATGGAGACTCTTTTGCCATCGTCCGGTGGACACCCCCCTCCCCGACTTTCGACACGGTGGGACATTTCCCGGTTCCCGCTGACGCGAGGCCCGAGGGCATGGCCATCCCCCTTGTGGATGTGAATCCCTTTCCCATGAGTGCGACCTGGGCTGTGGCTGCCGATGGCACGATAGCCATCGTTCATCCGGATCCCTACCGAGTGGAAGTAATCCGACTCGACGGCGCCCGTGAGGAAGGTCCCGTCATGGAAGTCAGACGCGTGGAAGTCTCAGAGGACCACAAGAACCAATGGCGTGAAAGTTTCGGCCGCCCGCAGGTGGAGGCGCGAGTGACGCTGCGTGGAGGGGGAGGAGCTGCGACTAACCGGATCCCTGCAATAGAGCCCGCCAACTGGCCCCGCTATCTCCCGCCATTCCTCCGGGAGGCTGCGACCTTCGCAGGCGATGGCCGACTTTGGGTTCAACGCACCACTCCTGCAGGAGATCCTCCGACGTTTGACGTGTTTGACTCCCAAGGGAGAAGGGTGGAACAGATGGTTCTGCCCCAAGGGCGCCGCCTCCTCGGGTTCGGACTGGGCACTCTCTACGCTGTGTCACGGGACGATCTTGACCTAGAGTACCTAGAGCAATACTGGGTTGGCCGGTGACTCCCGGTGGAGACCATGGAGAGAAACAGAGTCTCTTTCCTCTGATGGCGCCTGGTGGGGGTGGCCCACAGCCTGTTGCTGGGTGACCTCTTAGGCCAATGAAAGACAAGCTCGGAAGTGGTGTTGCGGCAAACAGCGGGCAGTGCCGCGCACTCGCTTCGCTCGTGGCCCTACGCCGGAGGGACTGAAAGATCGATGGTACGGACGAAGTGGAAGGCCGGCTCCGGGTAGGCACCTATCGGTGCCTCCGGCCGCCCGCGAGGCGTTATAAGACAGCCCGCAGTTGAAGTTGAACAAGAGAAAGGGAATTGCGCTAGAAGGGGATCGGGACGGGAGGAGGCCGAGGACGTCAGGCCACGTGAGCAGGCTCGATTTCTTTGAGTTCGCTGGCCTGATCGGAATGGACCGCATCCCAGAGATCAACGGCCTGCTGGAGATTCAACCAGAACTCAGGCTCGGTACCTGTGAAACGAGCCAGACGGAGAGCGGTGTCAGGGGTCACGGAACGCTTTCCCTTGATGATTTCATTCATTCGGGGATACGAGATCCGAAGGCGCTCCGCCGCGTTCTTTTGCGTGATTCCGAGAGGAATCAGGAAATCCTCGAGGAAGACCTCCCCGGGATGTGTGGGCCGACGGTTCTTGGGAAGACGCATTGCTATTTCCTTGCCTTCATGAGGATTCAGTGATAGTCCACGATCTCGACGCTCTCGGCACCCCTCTCGGTCCATCGGAAGCAAACGCGGTACTGGTCGTTGATCCGAATGGAGTGTTGCCCGGCTCGATCCCCCTTGAGTTTCTCCAATCGCAACCCGGGAAGAGAAAGAGAGTTCAAGGAGACAGCTGCACTCAACTGATCGAGCGTCTGCCCGGCCCGCTTGTGCAGGTTCGAGGGAAGGGTCTTCCTGGCAGCTTTGGAATCCTCTCCGTCGAAGATGTCTTCGGTACCCCGGTCCTTGAAGGTGACGATCAAGCTTCGGGAATTCTCCTGTTCGCGGGCAGACTTATTGCTTAACGTGAAGCATAATACATTGAGATTGTTCTGACAAGCTTTTTCCATGTGGGTGAAAGAACCCACCGATTGAAGCCGAACGCGGGCCATCTTATAACAATAAGGTTGCCGCCTTCGCTCGTTTCACTCGCTCCGGAGAGCACGGCTCGGAGAGCCGCGCCGGCAACCTCAGAACGTTAGACGGCCGCCAATTGATCTACCGACGGAGAAGAAAGAATGATAAACAGGACCCGACTGCTGCTGTCGTCTTCCCTGGTCGTTCCCGTGTTGTTTTTTGGCGGAGTCCAAGCACAGGAAGCCGACCATCCGATTGCAAAGGTGGAGCACTTCTTGGCCTCCTCAACCGACGCGCAAGCGTTACACGAGTTCCTTCATCAGGAGTTCATGTTTCCCGAAATATGGCCCTTCACGAACTACGGTGGTTTTTCCAGCGGTGGTGTCTTCTTGGGCAATGTCGTATTCGAGTCCATCCAGGATTCGATGGGGGCCCAAGGCCAACGAGGACGGGCTTCATTCAACGGAATCGCACTCGAACCGGTTGGCCCGGCAGCACCTACGCTGGAGTGGTTGGACCAAAACTCCATCGGACACGGGGCACCCAGTCCTTTCACAGTGATGATTGAAGGGACAGAACAAGTGTTTTGGGTGACCTTCACGTTGGAGGTTCCTCCGGCCACCGCGACAATCTTCGTCTGCGATTACACCGACAGGGAGCTGATACGCCAGGGGCGGGAAGTGGGAACAGAAGAGCTTACAAGAGCTGGCGGAGGTCCGCTGGGCGTTTGGGGGGTGGGGGAGATCATCCTAAATGTGGCAGACCTTTCCACTGGAACGGAAGCATGGAAAAGCTTGCTTGGAGGTGAGCGGATGGTCTCAGAGGGGCTCTTCCGTTTCTCCCAGGGGCCTGCCATTCGACTTGAGCAAGGAGAGCCGGAGGGGATTCGGGAGATCGTTGTTGAAGTTGTCTCTTTGGATGACGCCAAGGCTTATCTGAATTCAAAGGGCATCCTTGGCGAGACGGATCAGGGCGACCTGACCATCGGACCCTCAGCAGTTCAGGGCTTGAGCATACGTCTGCGGGAAAGGAATGCCCGGGACTAGGGGGCGGCCGTCTAACACCGGGCCTGCCGCACGCTCACTTCTTTCGCGGCCCTACGCCGGATAGTCTTTCGGGCTGGGAAGAGGAGAGCTGGTCGGCTCCGGGTAAGCACCTGACGGTGCTTCCGGCAGCCCTTGTACGTTAGCGGGCATTAGACACAGCCCCGGAGAAGACGGGACCGCCAAATGGCGGAGTGCTGAAAGGGAGCGAGACATGAAGAGGGACGGTGTTTCCCTGGGACGAATACTGACGACTTTCCTCTTGCCAGTTGGGATAGCTTGCGCGGAGGGGCGGGAAACGGGGGAGATGGCCGCGGTGAGGGACAGCGCTGGGATCGAAATCGTCGAGCTTTCCACCACCGCATGGGAGCGGTTTCCATCTTTGGCTCTCGTTTCCTCGCCTGATCTCAGTATCGGCGCCGCCGAGGGAGCCGAGGAGGAGCTGCTTTACCGGGTTTCGGGAGGGACGGTACTTGCCGACGGTCGGGTTGTAGTTCTGAATGGAGGGTCAAGAGAAGTCCGGTTCTACGGTGCAGATGGAGCTCTTCTCATACGGCAGGGACGGACCGGGGAAGGCCCAGGGGAGTACCGGCAACTCAGTGCGGTCTGGAGCCTCCCCGGGGACTCCGTCGTCGTGTGGGATGCGCGACTTCTGAGAGTCACCGTGCTTGCGCCCAACGGAGTAGTGGCGCGGGAGACCCCAATATGGGGACGCCTAATGGCTACCCAAGTAAGGGGTGTCTTAGCGGATGGATCCTTGGTCCTATTCCAGCA
>JASFVN010000170.1:0-9079 GCA_050049805.1 Gemmatimonadota bacterium | reverse complement strand
GTGCCGGTTCCGAACCTTCATGGTTCCAGCCCCGGCACATGTACGCCTCCGCCACCAATCTCACCAGAATCCGCCTCCCGTTCTTCTCCCTCCCGGCTCGACAACTGCGAGGCCCGTTTCTGGAGTCCGGCTTGGAGGAGTAGAAGCTCGGTCATGGCCTCGCTCCGAACTTCTTCTTTCTGGCTGGGGAAGAGGCGCTTCTTTACCCCCCTCGCAACAACCACAAGGAACACGATCACCACGATGGTGAGAAACGTCCCGAAAAGAACGTTGCCGATTGCGTCGGTGCCCAAACAACAACCTCCCTTCCCCCCAGGAGTCGCAGGGCTGGAATGAGCCTATATGAACCGGGCCAGGTGACCGAGGTTCAGTTCCTCCAGGAGCGGAACGAATCGAGGATCTCGGTGGATCCCAATCTCTCGAGGTGTATGAAAGATGTACACCAGACTGCCGTCTCTTTCATCGATGGCCTGGTCGAAGCATTCGAAGGCCCTATCGAATCTCCCCATGCCGGCATGGCACAGCCCCAACCAGAACCCCGACCCACGCCCCTCCTGGGAAAGACCCTCGAGTTCCCGGAGAAGCTCTTCTGCCTTCTCCAAGGCCCCCCCGAGTCCGCAGAACACACAAGCGACACCAAGGAAGGCCGGATGGCGACCTCCCAATTCGAGAGCTCTTTCGGCCCGGCTCACAGCCTCGTCGGTGCGGCCGGACCGCATGTAGGTGTCGGCGAGGCCCACCTGAGGCATGGGGTCGGTGGGGTCGTCGGCGGTCTCCTCGAGAAAGAGCCGTTCAGCCTCGCCATAGTCTCCGAAGAGCAGGTTTACGGTTCCCATTCTGCCTCTGAACCGAGCGTCCAGGGGACTCAACTCCCGGGCCCGTTGAAGGGCAGCGAGTGCCTTCGGAAAGTCATATTCCACGTAGGTGGCGAAGAACTCCACCCACAGGTAGGCCGTGGCAAAATTCGGATTCAGGTCCAGGGCCCTGTCCAGGGATTCCTTCGCTTCAGAATAGTCCCTCTCCCAGTACATCTTGAAGAGAGCCCGGGCGAGGTGGGCTTCAGGCAGTTGGGCATCCAGATCGAGGGCCTTGGCCGCCAGATCTCCTGCCCTGGGTAGCGTCTCTGCCGATGCGTGCACGGAAAATCCGATGGACTGCATCGTGAGGGCTTCCGCCAAGCTGGCCAGGGCCGGGGCGAACCGATTGTCCAACTGCGCCGCCGTCTCAAAATGCCCCACAGCCTCGGCCAGGCTCTGGGGGCTGAAGGCTGCCATGGCCTGCCGGCCCTTCAGATAGGAGTCATAGGCCGACAACTCCGCCGGCAGGACCTTGGTCTCCTCAACTCCGCCCACTTCCTCCAGAAGCCGTCGGGCCACCGCATCGGCAATCTCCTCCTGGATCCGGAACACGTCCCCATGGTCTCGATCGAACTGATCCGACCAGAGGTGGTAGCCGTCCCGTGCATTGATGAGCTGAGCAGTGATCCGAAGTCCTCGATCGGAGCGCCTCACGCTCCCTTCCACGACGTGAGCGACATTGAGCTTGAGTCCGATCTCTCGAATGTCGATCTGCTGGCCCTTGAAGGCGAAGGCGCTGGTCCGGGCCGCCACCCGGAGTCCTCTCTGCTTCGCCAGGGCGTTGGTGATCTCTTCGCTGATTCCGTCGGCGAAGTAATCTCCTTCAGGATCCGAACTGAGGCTCGCGAACGGCAGAACTGCGATGGAGGGATCGGAGGCTCTCGATCCGGCAGTGCCGACCAAGTCTGCAGGGTCGGCCGACTCCGAGATCTCGGCGGTTCCGGGATCAGCGGCTGTATCGATGGGATCGCCGACAGAAGACGGTTGTTCCGGGCGAACCTCGTAGGCCCATGCAAGGACCAGGGCGATAGGAAACCCGAGAATGACCAGCACCATCACCGCCCGCCATACCACGCCCGGGAGGCCGAGGACGTCACCAAAGAGGAACTCCGCGCCCTCGCTCACACTCCATCCCACCACCAGGTAGACCACCGCCACGTGGTAGACTTTCCTTCGCCTTAGTTCGGTAAGAAACCGCCGGATCCTGATAGCCATCCGAGGACTCTCCGTACCCCGCGTGTCGTCTCCTACCCGATCTCCCAGAAAGGATCGAGCAAGCCTACTTCCCGAAAGATCTTTCGGAGTTCTGCCGGGGCGGGACGAAGCCAATCGAGCTCCTCACGCCCTTTATACCATCTCTTCGCCAGTTCCCAACACTGTTCCAACGGCACCACCGCTCCAGTTGCCCAATTCCGCTCGTCACACCAACGATCCACATGTTCTTCCGACCGGAAGAGAAGAATGGTGGCTCAGGTGAATCCTATGTCCTCCCAGAAGTGCCGAGCAGGAACGAGAAAATGCACCACCGCGTCCTCAGGGGAAACCGAGCCGCCCTCCAGCCTGAGAATCATGGAGGCTCCACAATCCGGACAGAGAGTCACCGTGGTTGCATCCTCTTCCAACATGGCCGGGATCCCCAGGGCGTCCCAGGCGCAGTTCGCCCAATACTGGACGCCGCCGGCCTGCACAGGATAGGGCGTCGGGAGAGCGGAGAAGGGATGGGCCATCCATACGGAGAAAGATCCTGGAGCGAGGACAATCGAGCGGGCCTCAGCCAGACGGAGGAGAGACCCTTCCACCGAACGAAGGTCCGACCCTGACTCCCTTGCCAACATCGGTGTGTTCGGAGGGGAACCCGTATCAATAAAGTGCCGGTAGATGAGCCAGCGGACCTCCAGATCCAACTCCGGAGCTTCCATTGCCACCTCCATGGTAGTCCGAATCCAAGACACACCTTTGCCGGCAAGAACGCAAGCATTCCATGGGGCCGGGTGAGGAAAAAAGACGATAAAGTGGTACGTCCGATGCGGTCGGCACCGCCGGGTGGGCCGAAGGTTGAGGGCGCAGGTCAGGTCATTCTATTCCGACGGCGGCGCTTCGCCGTTCCATCAGGAGCACATCCCTCCAGGAGCCCCCCATCTTCCCCAACCGCTCCCGGGTCCCAAGGATCCGGAATCCACACTTTTCATGGATCCGAACGCTGCTTCGATTCTCGGGAAAAATCCCTGCCTGCAACGTCCAATACCCTGCCCTCTCCGACTCTTCCACCAGGCTCCGCAGGAGCACGGTCCCGAGCCCCCTACCCTGGGCTTGGCTTCCGACATAGACACTCACCTCCGCCACCCCGCCGTAGACGCACCGATCCGAGGCCGGCCACAAGGCAGCCCACCCCTGGACCAGCCCGTCGACCTCAGCAACGATCCGGCAGGAGCCGATATGCTTCGCGTCCCACTCCTCCCACGAAGGCGCCTCGGTCTCGAAGGTGGCGTCGCCGGTGGCGATCCCTTCCTCATAGATCTCACGCACTCGCGGCCAGTCAACCGCAAGCAAGGGCCTGATTCGTGTCTCAGTCATTCATCCCCCGGTTTTTCGGAGCGCCCCTTCGACCTCCTACTCCACCTTCAATGCCTCCAGAGGGTCCACCCCGCTGGCCTTCCTGGCCGGGACCATAGCGGCCAGGACCGCCACGACACAGACTCCCGAACCCACGGCAAGAAAGGTGAGGGGGTCCGTGGGGCTGACATCATGAAGGAATGCTTCCAAAACCCTGGTCCAGGCCAAGGCACTGACGAGACCGATGGAGACGCCGAGGCCCGTCAGGACCAGACTCTGTCGCAGCACCATGGCCACAACGGACACATCCCCTGCACCCAAAGCTCTTCGTATGCCGATTTCTCCAGAGCGAAGGACAACGAAGTACGCCATGACGCCATAGATCCCAATGGCACTCAACGCCAGCGCCACGACTGCGAAAACCGAAAGGACGCTCATGAGGAAGCGGGGCTGGGCCACGGCCCGATCCAGGACTTCCTCCATGGAGTAGCTTCCTGCAATGGCAAGACTCGGGTTGAGGTCATCCACGATTTGTCGGATGGCCGGAAGAAGACGCTCCGGCTCCCCGGAGGTCCGAACCATCAGGTAGGAGGAAAGGGCACGGAACGGCATGGTCTCCGTCGCCTCGTTGTGGGAGTGGTAGTAGGTGGGCCAGGGCTCCCCAGGGCCATCATAGGTTACGTTCTCCACCACGCCCACAACCGAATACCACGGAGCGTCCTCGCCGGCGAAAGTAACCCTCTGGCCGATGGGGTCTTCACCGGGCCACCAACGCTCAGCCGCGGCTTCGTCGACCACCACACTCCTGGCGCCGCCGGCCCTATGGTCATCAGGGCCGAGGACTCTGCCCCGAAGAGGTGAGATGCCCAGCGTTTCGAAGAAGTCCGCTCCCACGGTCACGGGACTCGCGACGCAACACATGGGAGCCGTGGCGGCAGGGGGCCTTCCCTCGATGTGAAACCTCCCGTTCTGGTCCTCCCAGAGGAGAGGGGGCCGTGAGGTCAGGGCCGCATTTTCCACCTCGGGCAGGGCCTTCGTCCTCTCTACCAGCTGATCAAAAAAGACGACAGCCCCCGCCGGCTCGTAGTCGGCTGCGGGAAGCGTGAAGCGGGCAAAGAGGAGGCGCTCCGTCTCGAAGCCGGGGTCCTCGTCCAGGAGGTTCTGGAAGCTCCGGATCATGAGACCGGCTCCCACAACGAGGAGAGCTCCGAAGGCAACCTCCGCCACGACGATTCCCTGCCGGAAGCGGATCCTCTTTTGATCCACCGTCGTTCGGGCCCCGGCGCCCCGTAGGGTGTCCGCGGGATCTGGTCTGGCTTCTCTGAGGGCCGGAACCATACCGAAAAGGAGGGTCGTAATAAGGACAATGCCCCCGGTGAAAAGGAGAACGCCGCCATCCAATCCGATCTCTTCGACACGGGGTATGGTGCCGGCTTCCAAGCCCAAGAGACCTTTCACTCCCCCCCACGCCAGGAAAAGGCCAAAAGCCCCGCCCATTATGGAGAGAAGGAGACTCTCAGTGAGCACCTGCTGGAGAAGCCTGCCCCGGCCGGCTCCCAGTGCGCTCCTCACTGCCACCTCTCTTCGTCGGCTCTCGGCCCGAGCCAGTAAAAGGCTCGCAACGTTGGCGCAGGCGATGAGGAGGACCAGTCCCACGGAGGAGAGGAGGAGGACCAGGGCCGGTTTTACGTCCCCCACCACCTCCTCCAACAGCGGCCGCATCTGAAGGCCGTGTCCCACATGATGATCGGGGTAGGTGATGGCCCACCGCTCCATCATGGCCCGCATCTCCGTCTGAGCCTCCTCGAAGGAGGACCCTTGGGCCAAACGCCCCATCATGTCGAACCAGTGGCCGCCCCTCCAGGTCCGGGCGGGATCCAGGGGCATGGGCCCCCAGAGCTGGATGCCCAGATCCGGATATCCGAAGCCCGGTGGCATCACCCCCACGATCTCGGCGAGGATGGGTTCCTCCGATACTTCCATACCCAGGGAAATCCGCCGGCCCACCACCGTGGAGTCCGCGCCAAAACGACGGCGCCAGAAGGCATGGCTCAGAACCACGACCTGGGATGGCTCCGCCCCGCCGTCCTCCTCGAGGAGTGTCCGGCCGAGGAAGGCCGGCGTTCTAAGGACCGTGAACATGCTTGGAGACACCCACCCCGCCCGAATGATCTCGGGCTCTCCGATTCCGTCAACGATATTGATGGGTTCGGTGGAAACGGCTGCCACCGACTCCATGGTGCGGTTCTGGTTCTTGTAGTCGAAGTATTCCGGAGACCCTACCGCATAGTCTGGGAAGTCATAGCCACTCTCAGGTGCGAAGTAGCTGTTGATGTAGACCAGGTCATCTGATTCGGGAAAGGGGAGGGGGTGAAGGAGCACTCCACTCACGACGCTGAAGATGGCCGAGTTGGCGCCGATCCCGATGGCAAGGGTCAGAACGGTCACCGTGGCAAAGCCCGGACTCTTGGCCAGCCGACGAATGGCCTGGCGGGAGTCCGCGATCACCTTCTCGAGGGGGCGGGTCGGGCGGGCATCCCGGGTCTGCTCCTGGAACCGGTCCACACCGCCGAAGTCCAGCATGGCTTTCCGGCGGGCTTCCCTTTCATTCATTCCAGCCCGCAGGTTTTTTTCGATCTCCAGCTCCAGGTGGAGCAGGATTTCTTCCCGAAGCTCCCGTTCGACCCTGGCCGGCCGGAAGATGCTCTTCAGCCGAAGGCCGATCCTCCTGAGCTCACCCATGGGTCGCCTCCTCTTCTTCAGCGAGCTTCTCCGGGTGCTCCCCGGTGAACTCAAGGAATTCGATGGGAGCCCCCTCGTGGAGGATGAAGGCGACACGGACCCCATCCGACGGGGAATTAGGGGGGATCAGAATGCTCCTCCCCTCCAGAGCCTCTTTCAGATTCTCCACCTGGAAAGCGAGATGTGGGACCTCCCTCACCAAGGGCGGCAGGGGGGAGTCGTCCTCGAACCTCATCCACTGGATCCGGAAGGCGTCGTCCTGAAGCGGCGTGACATGCATGCCGAATTCTGGCAGGAACACCTCCCCTGCCCGGGATTCGGGAGAGGGCATGCCCAGGTGGTGGAACCGGAAGCCCTGCCCTTTCATGTGCCGGCCTCCAGGATCCACTCCACCGCCTGGCTGAACCTGGCCCATTGATCTCGTTCGGCTCGGAGTTGGGCCCGGCCTTTTCTGGTGAGCTTATAGAACTTGGCCCTCCGATTGTTCTCGGAGGTTCCCCAATCCGCCGTGATCCACCCCTTGTGCTCCAGACGGTGCAGAGCGGGATAGAGAGAGCCCTGGTTCACCTGAAGGGTCTCTCTGGACATCTGCTGAATCCGCTGGGAGACACCCCATCCGTGATGCGGGCCGAGGGCCAGGGTTTTGAGAATCAGAAGGTCCAGAGTGCCCTGCAGCAAGTCTGCTTGTCGGTCTTTCAAAACGCATTCCCTCCCGATGGGGAAACGTATCGGCGTCACTTCTCTGGCCAGGTAGAGCCAGGTCGGGAGAGCGCCCACGACTCTCTCCTAGACGTTCTACAACAAGATAAGGCTCCCTCCTGTCGAATGTCTAGGAGGAAAACGCGGAAGCCCTCTTGGGCGCAGTCGGCGGCTCCCGCACCAGAATCCTGACATCTCCGTGACATCTTTTTGTCAACAAAAGCCCGTCTAATACGTATAGAAGGATGACGCGGGGTCAGTCCCCCCCGCCCCGGTGGCACCACCGGTGAAGAGACCACGAAGAGAAACGGCGCCTGACCAGCCCTTTCATGGAGGAACGATGCGCATGCTGGCGGCGTACTTTTTCTTGTTGGCTGCTGCTACGGCCGGAGCCGGAGCACTGACCGGACAGAGCCATTCGGAAGCACTCACTCCTTCCCCGGGCGAGACCTACTATTCCGTCCACAACCTCCGGCCTGCACATGGGATCACCCTGGGTAGGGGTGCGAAGGTTGGCATAATCGATCACTCCTTCGGACTCGATTCCCACCCGGAGCTATACCATGGCGGCCACGTGTTCTCCCACCGGATTTCTGTCCGTCGGGACCAAGGCGAGAGCCACAGGGGTTATTGGATGGCCTTGGCTCTGCACGAAGTGGCTCCAGAAGCGGAAATCTATCCCCTGATTCTTCCATCGCAGGATGAAAGACCCTTGGTGGAAGCCATTGTCGAGGCATTGGACTGGGCTGTGGAGCACGACCTGGACGTCGTTACATACTGTGGAGGGCACTTCTCCGAAGCGGATCGCGAACACCTGGACCGGGCGGTGGATCGGACTGTCGAAGCCGGGGTCGTCGTGGTGTTTCTGGGATATTCCCATCCTCTCAACCTCTTACCCGGAGCCTTCGGCACACTCAGGGAGCAACACGAGCGAGCGCCAGACCTCCACATCTTCAGCCACGACTGTGCCGCTATTCTGGCAGACGCCGTTGTGGGATTGGCAGAGACCGATGACGACGCCATCCAACGGCGTCGCCCCTTCCTGGGCCGTCCCAATGCCGCGACGATCACGGCCGGGTTCGTAGCATTACTCAGGAGCGTGGATCCGACTGCAACACCTGGGAAGATCAAAACGGTCCTGGTCGATAGCAGTCGCCCCATGGAATACCGAGGTCTCTCTGCAGCCCGGGTACCCGATGCATTCCGTGCCGTTTCCAGCGTCTCCGGACTCGGGCCGGTCTGAACCGTGGGATCAGGCTTCCTCTGGATCCTTGGTAGGGCCCTCTTTGGAGCCTGGCGGGCAGCCGGAAACGCCCAGGTAGAGGAGTATTCCGAGGAGGAGGCCCAGGGCTCCTGAACCAATCCCGGCTCCGAGGCCGGATCCGGCCCATACCACGGTGGCAAGGCCAGCCGTCCCTCCGGCCGAGACCGCGAAGACCAGAGCGAAGGGCGCCGCCCAGCGCTTCTTGAAGGTGGAACCCAGGCCAGCCAAAAGCCCTGAGATCCCAAACACACCCTGCCCTACCGTGCAAAGCCTTTGACCTGGATTCGACGCCAAAGGCCAGTCGCTGAAGAAGCTCTGAACCCCACTTAGACCGAGAAAGAGAAGAAGGGCGGCGGATCCCCAGAAAAAGAAACTACGCATACAGATAAGTTAGTGTTTAGCTTTCATATAGGCACTGCTACCCAGGCCGGAGGTGTCGGTGGCGAGAATCTTGATCGTGGATTGGGAGGAAGAGGAACGGGTATACCTTTGGTCCGTGCTGGAAAAAGCGGGCCACGAGCTCTTGTTCGCCGCAGACGGGCAGGCGGCCCTGGAGGTCTGGAGGCGGACGGAGGTAGACCTGGTAATCACGGAACTCTACCTTCCGGAGCTCAATGGCCTTCGGCTCATCAAAGAGTTGATCGCACGGGACCCGAACGGGCTCATTGTAGCCATCTCGGAGATCAGCGCAGATCAGCTGGATCTGGCCGAGGACTACGGAGCCTGTCACATCCTGTACAAGCCCGTAGACCCCCGCACACTGCTGGCTGGCGTGACCGAAGCCCTCGAGAACTACCGTCCTATCCGAAGGTACGACTGGATGCAGGCTCGCTAGGCCCTAGTGTCCTGAGGCGGAAGTTCGTTCACAAAATCGAGCAATGCTGGCCAGGATCTGATCAGCGGTCTTGGTCCAGATGAAGGGTTTGGGGTCCTGGTTTCCATGGTCGATATAGCGAAGGATGGC
>JASFVN010000169.1:0-9143 GCA_050049805.1 Gemmatimonadota bacterium | reverse complement strand
CATGCTCCCTCCCCCGATAGAAGAGCTGGATTTCGCCTTTTCAGTACATCGTGGATTTGGGTTCGACGGCGAGCACGACGGACTCCGGAAAGGGAACGTGCTCGCCTCGTATACCCATGTACATGCATTGGGCACCGTGGGTTGGGCTTATTCGTTGGTCCAAGCGGCAGCCCGGTTCAGAACCCCCCCTTCAGCTTAGAGGAGTGAAGGGGGGCGTCGCATACCGACGGAGACAGGAAAGGACGTAGCTTTGGCAATAATCACCATTTCGCGGGGTTCTCTGAGCGGTGGCCGGGCGTTGGCAGACTGCCTGAGCTCCCGCCTCGATTATCCGAGCGTTGGTAGAGAGGTCCTTCAAGAAGCGGCAGAGAACGTGGGGACCCCCGAGGAAGTGTTCCGGGGGAAGTTCGAAACCACCCCAGGACTCTGGGCGCGCCTGACCAAGGCCAGGGAAGTCTATATCCTGGCGGTGAAGACCTCTCTGGCCGAATGGTGCACTCGCGGGGACCTGGTCTACCACGGCCTCTCTGGGCACCATCTCCTGAAAGGCCTTCCCGGCGTGCTGAAGGTTCGCCTCATTGCCCCCATAGAGATGCGGGTCAAAGCCCTTCTGGAAACCCAACCCCAGATGACGGCAGCTCAGGCGGAAGCCTTCATCAGGGACGTCGACCAGGACCGGGCGAGGTGGGTCAAAGTCATGTACGGAGCCGAGGTGACCGACCCCAGCATCTACGATCTCACCATCAATCTCCGGACCCACACCATCGAATCAGCTTGCGAGACCATTGCCACCGCCGTCGATCAGCCCCGTTTCCAGATCACAGACGAAGTCGAAGCCGAGATCTTCGCCTTCGCTGCAGAGTGTCGGGATCGTCTCGCTCGGGAAAAGGGGGTCTGAGGCATGAGCATCATTACCATCCAGAGAGGGACACGAAGCGGCGGAGAGGCTTTGGCGAATTGTCTTGGGGAACAGCTCGGATATCCGGTTGTAGGCCGGGAAGTCCTTCAGGAAGCCGCCGCCCAACTCGGAGTCCCGGCTGAGGATGTGGGTGAAAAAATGGAGGAAAAGCCGGGACGATTCGGCCGGGGTCCCCTCATCACCAAACTCTACGTAGCCGCTGTCCGAGCCGCCCTGGTTGAAAACGCCCTGGGGGGGAACCTGGTCTACCACGGACTGGCAGGTGGGCTCCTGCTTCGAAGACTGCCCGGCGTGCTCCGCGTCCGTCTGATCGCCCCTCTGGAGTTTCGAATCCAAGCTCTTATTGCCAGCCATGGAATGGACGACGAATCGGCCGAAGCCTACATCCGGGAGGTGGATGAGGCTCGGGCTGTGTGGGTTCGGAACGTGTACGGGGAAGACAATACCGACTCGAACCTCTACGACATGGTGCTGAATCTCGAGAGCTTTTCCGTCCACGAAGCCTGCCAGGTGGTCCACACGGCGGCTTCCAGGCCGGAATTCGAGATGACCCAGGAACGTCTGGGACAGCTGGAGGACTTCCACCTGGAGTGCCAGGTTCGCCTCGCCCTCTATGAAGATCTGGGAACCCAGACCCTTGATCTCGACGCGACGGTCACGGATGGATTGGCCGTGGTCACGGGTGAGGCTCCCCTTCTGAATACCGGAGAGGTCAGCGAACGAATCGCGGAACTAGCGAGGGGAGTCCCTGGGATCAAAGAGGTCCGTCTCGCCATCGAGTGGTTCGATCCGTATCCCTAGGAGGCCCATGATGAAACTCAGCAGCCTCCTGAACTTTTGCCCCGACTGGACTGACGGGTAACGAGGACGAACTCTGGTTATGGACCGTCTCTTCAAATACACGAGCGTCGCCGCGGCCGTGGCCGTAGTCCTGGTACTGACCCCGCTGTCCCTCAGCGGAGCCCAGGAAGCGGCGACCATGGCCGAAGCGGATGCTACGGCCTGGTGGGTGTGGCCCCTGGCCCTCCTTGTCATGACGTTCGTCATGGGCATTCTTGCCGCCCTCGGCGGAGTCGGAGGTGGAGTGCTCTACGTTCCCATCGTCAGCGGCTTTTTCCCGTTTCATCTCGACTTCGTGAGGGGTGCGGGGCTGCTGGTGGCCCTCAGTGGTGCCTTGGCTGCGGGCCCCGGATTCCTGCGGATGAACCTGGCCAGCCTCCGGTTGGCCATGCCGGTGGCCCTCATTGCATCCACCTGCGCCATCTTCGGTGCATTGGTTGGACTTTCCCTACCCACCAACATCACGCAGACAGCCCTGGGCGCCACGATCCTCGGAATCGTGGCTCTCATGATCACGGCGAAAAAATCCACCTTCCCCGACGTTCCCGAATCGGACAAGCTCTCTTCGATCCTCGGCATCTATGGGATCTACAACGAGGCCAGCCTGGGTCAGACCATCGATTGGAAGATCCACCGCACCCTCACGGGCTTGATCCTGTTCATTTTCATCGGGTTTGCTGCAGGGATGTTCGGTCTCGGGGCAGGCTGGGCGAATGTCCCTGTCCTCAACCTGACCATGGGCGTTCCCCTCAAAATCAGTGTAGGCACCAGCAAATTCCTCCTGTCCATCACCGACACTTCGGCGGCCTGGATCTACATGAACCAGGGCGCGGTGATTCCCATGATGGTGGTCCCCTCTATCCTGGGAATCATGGGAGGTTCTTTTATCGGCGTCCGGATCTTGAAAGTCGCCAAGCCGACGTTCGTCAGGTGGATCGTAATCGCTATGCTCCTCTTTGCCGGAGCGAAGGCAATCACAAAGGGGCTGGGGCTCCCATTCATCGTTTGAATCACGGGGCAGCTGAAGATGACCGAGACTGAAAACGCGACCGTACCGGGTGGGGTTTCCGGCCCTCAGGCCTCTGGTGAGGCCGATGCGGACCAACTCCTCTATGCCAGGATTCTGGCCAGGGGCATGTATCTCGGCCTCGCCCTTCTGACGATGACCTTCATCATCTACATGACGGGGATCGTTCAACCTGGAATCCCCATCGAGGAGCTTCCACGGCTTTGGACCCTCAGCGTGCACGACTACATTGAAACCGTGAACCACGAGTTCCTGCACCGCCCCGAGGTCGTGACCGGATGGGGGTGGGTGTGGCTGGTGGGTATGGCGGATTTCATGAACTTCATCGGCATCGCCGTGCTGTCGGCGGTAACCATCATATGCTATCTGGGTGTTCTTCCCAGCCTCATACGTAAGAAGGACCGGATCTACGCCAGTATCGCGCTGCTGGAGGTGATCGTCCTGGTGCTGGCCGCCAGTGGATTGGTCTCTGTCGGCCACTAGCTGAGATAGGATCGAGGAAACTCCACCACGAAGCCTATGCCATGAAGTATCTCCCCGTCGGTCTGGACGTCCGGGGCCGGATCTGTATCGTTGTGGGTGGCGGACAGATCGGAACCCGGAAGACCAACAACCTCCTGAGAGCCGGTGCGGCTGTGACGGTAATCTCTCCCGAGGCGTCAACCGAGGTCGCCGAGCTGGCCGAAACCGGCCGGATCCGATGGATCAGCCGGGGATATCAGGAGGGCGATTCGGCAGATGCCTTCCTTACAGTGGCAGCGACCAGTCGAGACGACCTGAACGGCCAGGTGGTGAGAGACGCCGCCGAGAACGGGAGCCTGGTCTGTGATGCATCCTCCCAGACCAGGTCAGAGGTCATTTTCGGGGCCCTGCACGCGGAAGAAGGGGTGACCGTTGCAGTATTCACCGATGGCCGGGATCCTGGATTGGCCCGGCGCACCCGGGACCGCATCGCCGATTTGAACAGACAGTGGAGAGGTTCGTGACCCGATGTTGATTCTGCTGGCCCATGGGAGTCGAGATCCCCGTTGGAGAGAGTCCATCCACATTTTGAAGGAGAGGGTAGCGGAGCACCTTCCCAACGAGGCTGTGGAGGTGGCTTTCATGCAATTCGACGGGCCCAACCTCCCGGAGGTGGTGGAGGCGGCTGCCCAGGCGGGCCACGGCACCTTCCACCTTCTTCCTCTCTTCATGGCCAGCGCAGGCCATGTCGACAAGGACATCAAGCCCCTGGTGACGGAGCTGTCCGAGACCCACCCCGAACTGGAACTGACCGTCCTTACACCCGTGGGAGAGGACCCCCTCTTCCCCAGGGTCATCGCTGACATCGTTTCCGGCCCGTCGGCTGAGAGCTGACCGCTGGGGAATAGCATTCGTTCCACTCACTTGGAAATCATGAAGACACCATCGAACCCCCAGGCCGGAACCGTTCATCTGGTTGGAGCAGGCCCCGGCGACCCCGGCCTCATTACGGTCCGTGCGGTGCAGTGCCTCCGTGAGGCCGACCTGGTTCTCTACGACTACCTGGCCAATCCCACCCTGGTGGAGTATGCCCGGGAGGGGGCCGAGCTGGTCCGCTTGGGCCGACACGATCAGGGCCGGTCCCTGACCCCCGACGAGATCAGTGAGGTCATGGTGAAGGCCGCTTTGGAGGGGAAGAACGTCGTCCGGCTGAAAGGGGGCGATGCTTCAATCTTCGCCCGGGGAATCGACGAAGCCGACGCTTGCCGAAAAGCTGGCGTGACCTTCGAGATCGTCCCTGGCATCACCTCCGGATTGGCCACCGCCGCCTACGCCGAGATTCCCCTGACCCACCATGAAGACGCTTCGGCCGTGGCTCTGGTGACGGGACACGAGAGGGACGACAAGGAGGAATCTCACCTCGACTACAAAGCCCTGGCCGCCTTCCCCGGCACCCTGGTCTTCTACATGGGAGTGAAATGGGCTGGGCAGTGGAGCGGGGCGCTGATGGAACACGGAATGTCACCGGACACACCGGTGGCTGTAGTGCAGTGGTGCACGCGAGCTCGTCAGCAGACCGTCAAATGCACGCTGGGAACGGTGGCTGACGTCATCGGCGAAAAAGGGATCAGGCCCCCGTCCCTCTTCGTGGTCGGGAAGGTAGTGGACCACGCGCCCGATCTGTCCTGGTTCCAGGAGAGACCCCTTTTCGGAACAACGGTCCTGGTTGCCGGATCGAAGCGGACCGCCGGGCGTCTACGGGAACGTCTTTCCGTCATGGGTGCCGAAGTCCTGACTCAACCGGCTATTCGCATTGCAGATCCAGTGGACTGGGATGCTGTGGATGCCGCCCTGGACCAGCTCCAGGAGTATGATTGGGTGGTTTTCACCAGCGGGAGCGGTGTGAGCGGATTCATGGGCCGGATCCTGGCCCGTGGTCGGGACTCCCGAGATCTGGGGGGAGTCCGGCTGGCGGCTCTTGGGAAGGGGACGGCGGAGAGACTTCGAGATTTCCACCTGATTCCCGATCTCACACCGGAGAAAGTGGACCCGGCGGCCCTGGCAAAGAGTCTCCTGGAGAAAGCACCTGGCGGCGCCTTTCTTCTGGCCCGGGCTACCGGCGATCGTCCGGTCCTGGCGGAAGAGCTGGAGGACCTCGGTGCAGGAGTGGATCAGGTGCCGGTCTACCGAACCGTAGACGTGGACGAGCCGAATCGGGATGTGGCTGACGCCCTGAAGGCCGGGGAGATCAAATGGATAACCGTCACCAGCTCGCCCACGGCACGTTCGCTGGTTCGTCTCTACGGAGAGCTTCTCCGGACGGCCAAGATTGTGAGCATCAGCCCATTGACCTCCGCAACCCTCAGGGAGTTGGGGTTTGCACCGGCGGTTGAGGCCTCCCCCCACACCGTCGACGGCATGGTTGAGACCCTCCTGAAGGGAGAGGCCTGAGGAGAGGCTTCGACGGGCTGAGTCGGACCCTGCTCAACCGGCTCCAGCCGAAGCCTCGGCTTCCTCGAGGACTTCTTGCGCGAGGGCCGCCACCGTGGTTTCGTCCACCGAGCGGTTCCGGTAGATATGCACCACGGCCTGGTCCTCCAGGAGGGCCGGGTACTCGGATAGAGCGGCCCCCTTCCCTATCTCACGGAGACACCACACCGCCATCCCCCGGCTCTGGGCCAGCGGATCGGAAAGGGCATCGAGCACCAGAGGAAGAATGCCCGGAAGGTGCTCTTCCGCCAGGTGGAAGAGACGGCCAACGGCCCAGAGTGCCCCAGGGCGGAAGTGTTCCAGGTCTTCCTCCTCCAGGGTTTCGAGGAGGTGAAAGGCTATGGGGACATGACTCTGAAGGAGACGGGGCAGCCGGGCTCCACATTCGGCCATGCACTCCGGCGCTCGCCAGAAACAGGCCCCGGATTCCTCGGTGATGAGCCAGTAGAGGCGTCGCATATGTTCGCGAACGTAGGAAGGGCTCTCCCCACTCAGGCGTTCTGCAGCCATGCCCTGGGCCTCGATGGCCCTCCACACGACCTCCACGTCGGCGTCGAAGGTCAGCCCCAGGAGGGTTCCCAGAACCTTCCTCCTCTCCATGGCCAGGTCCGCGATCTCCTCCAGGTTACCCTGAACAAGGTGTTCGCGAAGAACGGTCTTGAGCGGTTTGACGGGCATCGATTCCTTCCTGGTCGAGGGTCGTGCGGATCGGCGGGTTCGTAGGTTGAAAGACTACAAGGACCATACCAAGAACCTCGATGTTGCAACAGGGGCGGGAGGCGCTAAACTGAGTCCTCGGGACGGAAGGAACTTGTATCCAAGGGGGGTAGCTCCTTAGCCCGTTACCGGAGCTCCCCAGAAAATCTTTTCTCAAGAGGGGGCCTTGATGAGCGAACCTCAGGGAATCTCCGCATTGTGGAAGAAAGAAGACTGGTGGGCGGTGTGGCTCGGTCTGGGTATCATCCTCGTTGCCACGGCCTTCTTCTTCACCGGCGGCACGCTCAGACCGCTGGCGGTCAGTCCGCCCAGAGATTGGACCGATTTTTCGCTGGTGCTTGAACACTTGGGAGAGGGGTGGGCGTGGTACCTTCTCTTGTTTCTCGTTTTCGGTGCGATCTTCACGGTGAGCACCTCGATCATGGGACATAAGCCCAAACACTATGTCCCGGGTTTCACGCTGATCTTCATCACTTCGCTCCTGATTCTCGTCGTCAGCCAAAGCCAGCTTTTTCATCAGAAGAGCCTGGAGGCACCGCTGGTTGCCCTGATCCTCGGGTTGGTGGTGGGAAATGTCTGGAAGATGCCCAAATGGCTCGAAAGCTCCCTGCGAACCGAATATTACATCAAAACAGGAATCGTGCTTCTGGGCGCCACGCTACCCCTGACCCTCATCATTACCGCCGGACCCATCGCATTCTTTCAGGCCACGATCGTCTCCGTCTGCACCTTCCTGACCATGTTTGTGGTGGCAACGAAGGTGTTCAAACTCGACAAGCGCTTCGCATCGGTCCTGGGTGCCGGCGGTTCGGTTTGTGGAGTCTCGGCCTCCATTGCCGTGGGGGGAGCCGTAGAAGCTGAAAAAGAGCACATCGCCGTCAGCATCTCCATCGTGTCTCTCTGGGCCTTGGTGATGATCTTCTTTCTCCCGTACGCCTCCAACTGGCTCGGCCTGCCTCCTGGTGTGGCCGGAGCCTGGATCGGAACGAGCGAGTTCGCCGACGCAGCAGGATTCGCCGCGGCACAAACCATCGCCTCCAATGCTGGAACCGAGGCACCCATCCAGACCTTTACGCTCATGAAGGTGATCGGGCGCGACATCTGGATAGGAATCTGGGCCCTGGTCCTCTCCGTCATTTCCGTCACCTATTGGGAAACGAAGGAAGGCGGAGGGGCTGCCCGGAGATTGGGGGTAGGGGTCATATGGGAGCGATTCCCCAAATTCGTCATCGGGTTCTTTCTGGCTTCCATAATCATGAGCATCATCGTGGCCACTTCCGCGGCCGACTTCGACGCGGAAATCACACCACTACTGATATCCCCCATCAAGACGCTCCGAACCTGGACGTTCGTCTTCACCTTTCTCTGCATCGGCCTGACTACCAGGTTCCGGGACCTCACGAAATGGGGAATGCCACCTTTCTGGGCTTTCACCGTGGGGGTGTGCGTGAACGTGCCCCTCGGGTTCTTCCTTTCCACCGTGGTGTTTCGGGCATACTGGATGGCGATCCAGTAGAGGAAGCCTTCATCGATGGATCAAAGCAGCGGCCCCGTCAGGATACCCCTCCTGGCGGGGTCCCTGGCGGCATGAAAACCACTGGAGACCCTTCTTTGCCCTTCGCCCAGACTAGGAATCGGGTAGCATGACCATTCCACTCCTGACCGACGTCGTGATCATCCTGGGACTCTCCCTGGGCGTGATCCTGCTGTTCCAACGGTTCCGCCTTCCACTGGTTCTGGGATTCCTGCTGACGGGGATCATCGCCGGGCCCCACGGTCTGGGCTTGGTTAGGGCCGTACACGAGGTGGAGGTCCTGGCCGAGGTGGGCGTCATCCTTCTCCTCTTCTCCATAGGCATCGAGTTCTCTCTGGGAAGCCTGGTGAGGATTTGGCGATCGGTGGTTCTGGGTGGAGGACTCCAGGTATTTCTGACGGGACTGGCCGCATGGGGGCTGGCCCGGACCTTCGGGCAAACCGGGGTCGAAGCGGTGTTCGCCGGGATGCTGGTCTCGCTGTCGAGCACGGCCATCGTGTTGAGGCTGCTCCAGGATCGGGCCGAGATCGAAACCCCTCAGGGGAGGACGGCTCTGGGCATCCTGATCTTCCAGGACATGGCCATCGTTCCCATGATGCTTTTCACGCCACTGATGGCTCTCGGGAGTGGTGATATCGCAGGTCCCCTCCTCAACCTCCTCCTCAAGGCAATCCTTATCGTCGGGCTCGTCCTGGCGGCAGCTCGTTGGGCGGTTCCCTGGCTCCTCTTCCGGGTGGCCCGAACCCGTAACCGGGAGGTCTTTCTCCTTGCTACGGTGGGGTTGGGCCTGGCTTCCGCCTGGCTCACCTCACTGGCGGGCCTCTCTCTGGCCCTCGGGGCTTTCCTGGCGGGGCTCGTCATCTCCGAATCGGAATACAGCGCCCAGGCCCTGGGGGAAGTGCTGCCCTTCAAGCAGATTTTCCTCTCGTTCTTCTTCGTCTCAGTAGGAATGCTCCTCAACCTGGATTTTGTCGTCTCGAGCTTTGTCCAGGTGTCTTTGGCCACTCTCCTGGTGCTGGTTCTGAAATCCGGGGTGGCGGCCCTGGCTATCCGACTCCTGGGTTTTTCTCTTCGAACGGCCCTTCTCGGCGGGCTCACACTGAGCCAGGTGGGTGAGTTCTCGTTCATCCTCTCCCGCACCGGAATCCAGTATG
>JASFVN010000168.1:0-9219 GCA_050049805.1 Gemmatimonadota bacterium | reverse complement strand
TGTGGGAGTACTGGGCCACCACCAACCCAATGAGGACACCGGCCACCAATTCCCCGACCAGAGCTGGCTGGCGGACCTGCACCGCCAACTCCCCGAAAGTCCGAGTGGCTACGAGAATGACCAGAAGAACAAAGAAGATCTCCAAAACCGAAGAGCACGATAGAAGAAACGCAGGAGACCGTCCTTCCGTCGGGCGGCTTTCCCCCTCCCCTATCTCAAGTTTCGACCCCTGGGGTCAGTCTCTTGCTGACCTTCCAAGGAGCCGATGGGCTTTCCCGGAACCTTCAATCCCACTCCGGGGATTCTCCGGGAGGGTCGATGATCCTCCCGTCGGGCTCATGGAGCCTGGAGATCCGCTCCATCTCCCCTGGCGTGAGCTGGAAGTCGAAGAGGTTGAGGTTCTCGGCGGCATGATGAGGATCTGAGGTGCGGGGTAACGGCACGGTCCCCCGCTGGATCAGCCACCGGAGGGCGACCTGGGCACCAGTTTTTCCATGGGCCTTCCCGATCTCCTGAAGCACGGGATTGGAGGCCGCTCGACCCTGTGCGACAGGACAGTAGGCAACCAAGAGCATGTCCTTCTCATCCATGGCGGTCAGGAGGCCATCCTGATTCAGGAAAGGATGGTATTCCACCTGATTGACCACCAGGGGAGCCGAAGTATGCCGCCAGGCCTCCTCCAAAAGATCCGACGGGAAATTGCTGACGCCGATGTGCTTCGCCAGGCCCTCGGAGTGGACGGCGTTCAGCTGCTCGATGGCGGCTGGGAGCGTCGCATCCCGGAAGGCCGGCCAATGGAGGAGCAGAAGATCCAGCTGGTCGGTCTTCAAACGCCGGACGGAACCTTCCACCGACTTCCTGAAGCTTTCCTCGCCGTAGTTTCGCGGAGAGACCTTGGAAGCGAGAAAGACGTCCCACCTCTTCAGGCTGCTGGCCATCAAGGCGTCGCCAATCTCCTCTTCGTTTCCGTAGGCCTGCGCCGTATCGAGGTGACGGTATCCCAGCTTCAACGCCTTCTCCACCATGGTTCGGCATAGTCGGCCCTGCAGCTGCCAGGTCCCGAACCCGGGACTCGGGATGGTGGCCCCCCGGATTGTCCTGGACGTGAAACCCACCTCTCTTGCCTCCGCGGCCATCCGTCACTCCTTCCTTGTTTCTTGCCTCGGTCTGAATTGCACTCGGCCGGTGCCGAAGCCCTCGGCTACGGATCAGTTCAAAACGAAGGTGACCTTCATGTCTACGCGGTATGCGGCCAGCTTGCCGTCCTTCACGTCGGCCTTCATCTCCTTGATCCACACCCCCTGTATGTTGTCCACCGTCTCGGATGCCCGCTCCACGCCGATCTTCGCGGCATCTTCGAAGGACTCAGGAGATCTGGCGGAAACTTCGATGACTTTTGCTACACTCATGGTACGTCCTTTCGTTTCATTGACCGTTCACGTAATGGGTATGGTCGGACTTGGGGGATTTCGCCCCAGCCCGACACGGCCACGCAGAAGCACACGTGGGCATGCCTCTTTAGACGAGGCAAGAGATCACTTCGACTTGCCCGCGAGCTTTCGAACTGCAAAGGGTACGGCCAAGGCCGTCGTGGCCGCAGCCGCCGTAAGGGCAGCTCCCCGGGTTTTCAGGAGGGATTTGGCGCCTCGGAGGGCCAAGAGGTTCCGACACCCTCTAATCGGATTTCGAATCAAATAGGTCAGTTTCGGTGCTTTCACCGCGGCTGCCACGGTGGTCATTCGTCTCAATACTCCCATAGTCGCATCCTTTCCCTGCATTCTCGTTTCAAACGTGGCGTGTTCACGTTCACTTCAGATCGTAACCCTCCTCTTCGGCAATGGCTTCCAACTCCCGGGCCACATCCTCTCGGGACTGGCCCGTTTTCTCCTGGATCACGCCCAGGAGGAGGTCCAGTTGTCCTTCGCATCGGTCAAGTTCGTCCTCGTCCAGGGGTGCCCAGATCTTCCTGAGACGGGTTTTCACCTTTTCCCAGGTCTCCTCGGTTTCCTTTTTCAAATGCTCGGAAACCTCCTCGATGGCTTCCGCCTGCGTCTTCATTCGCTTGTACAGGACCATATTGCTCCTTCTCTTCCACCGAGATCCCGTTTGATTCGATCGAATATTCGGCCCTGCCGGTCGACATCCCGGACCTGCTGGGCCGAGGTCAGGACCCCGAGGTCAGGGCCCCGGAGTCAAGGCCAGGGAACCCAGCACCCGTGAGGATTCTGTGGTGTGGATTCCGGCCGTCGACGCCCGATTTGACGAATATGAAAGTTCAACCCTTCCCCCCTTGGACTCCATTCATCGGGTTAGGGTCTCGAGGTAGAAAAGAGGATGGAGATTCGACGAATTTTCTCGATTCGCTGCCGTTATATCGAGATCTCTATCCCGTACGTCTAACAAGAGGAATGCCGAAGCCCCCAAGGCCGCAGCTATTTTGAAAATGATCATTAGGCTGGCCTCGAGCGAGCCTGCTCCCCCTCACAAGCACAGAGGAGGTATTGTTTTGCAGATCGACGAAATGAAAACCATTCCCATGGACCTCAGTGGAGATCTCCGCCTGGACCGAGCCCAGGAGGAGGCCAGGACCGCGGTGTCGGAATCGAAAGAAGATCTGAGGCTCATCGCCTGGTACGACCGCAGCCGCGAAACCGGAGGACCAGCCACAGCCTGTAAGGGTGAGGTTCCGAAATGTGTCCGTGACTATGCCACGAGCCACGGGGCTGAAGCTAGGGTGTGGGTGAACGACGGGGCTTTCGAGTTCTACTTCGCCACCACCGGGAAGGATGTGGAGGAGTTGGACAGAGATTGGGCCCTCCGGATCCACGAGGACACCAAAGGCAGCGAGCACGCCAATGTTCAGGGTGGTTGAGTCCGGCCCCTACGGCCGAGGCCGTGGCCCGGGACCTCGCCAGAAAGGGGGTGACGCGGGTTCCGCGTCACCCCCTTTCTGGTTGGTCGTACCTGTGTCCTTCCCCGTTCGGAATCCAGGAATACAACGGACCATCCGACGCACTCCCGGAACTCCTGAGGTGCCGGGGGGTTTTTTAGCACGTTCGTTCCCGCCGAAATCCCCGCCCACCGGGCCTGGCTTCCATCCGTTTCACCTGCGAACAGAGGAAAGTCTGGGACCCGGCGGACAACATCCCCCCAGGATGGGGGTTCGCCGGTGCAGCTTCCTTCGGGAGAAAGGGCCCTATCCCATGGCATCCGACATCTTCAAGAGAGACGACCTGTCCATCTACGTCGTAGCCGGTGTTCCCCGCAGTTTCAAGAAGAAGATCACGGAGTTGGTCGAGGAGTCGGCCAAACGCTCTGCCGAGGTGAAGCTGGTCAGCAACGAGATGACCGATTGGATGCTCGCGAAGCTCAGAGAGGACGACCGCCGGAGTTTTGAGAAGACGCCCGCTTCGGCGGCATTGTGGAGAGCCTTCAGAGCATTGGGGGCCGCCCGTTACCACCTTCAACACCAGGACAGCGACGTTGCCGAAAAGGTCCGTCAACTCCGAAACGAGATCGAGGATTTGTGGACCGCGGTGAGCCCGCTGCACGAGGACCCCGATGCGCTGTTAGCGGCCAGTTGAGAGAAGCCATACCAAATCGTGGAGGCCCTGGCGAGAATCAGACAGTGCTCAGGAAGCCCCGCTGGTCCCCCCGGGATAATCGGGAATATTCCGACCCAGAACGATATTCCGGGTCACGGTCCACACACCGTCGTCATTTCGATGCGGCGTGGCCAGGGCATTTCCACCTCGCCCGTCTTCGGCACCCCTCCGATCCGCCTCCGACAGCAAGGGGTCGTCGGTGAACTTCAAGGATGTCAGGTAATAGGTACAACAGTCCACCTCCAAGATCTGCATGTGCACGTGCTCCGGTTCGTTGCGGCTGGGATAAGCCGTGGGCCGAATGGTCAGGAACCGGTAGTTTCCGTGCTGGTCCGTTCGAGCCCACCCCCTCAGTCCACCGTGTCGGAAAGCCTCGGTACCCCTGATACTTTCATCGCTTGGGTAGATGCCCGCCGCGTTGGTGTGGTAGGCATAAATAACCACTCCGGGGACAGCTTCTCCTTGTTGATTGAACACGGTGCCACTGATCACCATGGGCTCTCCCGGTTCATCGTCGGGAGCGATGCGAGATTCGGAGGGGATGCTGTCCGGGAAGCCCACGAAGATCCCTTCACACCCCTCACAGGGAAGTACGACGATGTCATTCCTCCGGGATTGATCGGGAGTATTCTGGCAGACAGCTGGAGCAACGGAAAAGAGAAGTACAGGCGCGCTGAAGCTCGCCGTCAGTAGGCGGATGTTCCGAAGGGCACCAAACATCGTCCTCGCCCTGGTCCTTTCGACTGCAATTGGAATCGGGTGAAGAAGGAGGGCGATACACTATGCTGGCCGCAATGTTCATCGCCTCCGATCGCAGCGAGGGCGAACCGTCGACATTTCCTTCCCTCCAACAGAGGAGAAAAGTCCTTGGGTTACCATGATGCGATCGAACGCTACTACAGGGCGTACCGGGATCGGGACCGAGAGGCTTTCGAGTCACTTCTGACCTCTGATGTTCATTTTGTCAGCAGCTTTGGAGAATACCGGAAACGCGACTCGATGCTGGACGAGATATGGGCAAGTGTCGGTCAGACGTGGGCGACAGATCTTCAGATCTATGGCGACGGGCCCGAGTTTGTGGTCTTGTACCACCATGAAACCCAACCCGGGATCGAACGACCTGGGATGAGAATGGCAGAGCGGGTGAAGTTTCGGGGCGAGAGAATCGCCGAGATTGAAGTCTTCGTCGGCCGCTCGCTATGATTTGGTCGAGGTTGGTGGGCAACCGATAGGACAGTACGGACCCTTGCCCTCCCTCTCCGTCACTCCATTGGACGTCTGGATCCTCCTGATCTACGTCCTCGGTACCCGCCTGTTCTTTGGATGGTACATCGCCCGAAAGCGAAAGAAAGGAGACGCCGAGGAGTACTTTCTGGGCGGGCGGAACATACCCTGGGGGATCGTAGGGCTCTCCTTCTACGTGTCCAATATGAGCGGGAGCACCTTCGTCGGCCTCCCCGGAAGCGGGTACCTCAACGGCATCGCCGTCTACCACTATGAATGGTTACCGGCCATCATCCTGGTCTTCTTCGCCATCTTCCTGCTCCCCCGATACCTGGCGGCCCGAGTCTATACCGCCCCTCAGTTTCTGGAGAAGAGGTTCGGAACACCCTCGAAGAAGGTGTTCTCCGCCTTCCTCCTCCTGGCCAACATCTTCATCGACGCCGCAGCAGCTCTTTACGCAGGAGCCATGGTTTTCCAGGTCCTTTTCCCCGGAATTCCGTTATGGCTCACCGTCCTTTGGGCCTCCCTTGTAGCCGGCCTCTACATCGCCTTCGGGGGTCTGGACGCCGTGGTCCTGAACGACGCCGTTCAGGCCGTGCTGATCCTGGTGGGAGGGACGCTCATCGCTTGGCTCACCTTCAGGGAGATCCCCTCCTGGGATGCAGTAAGAGCGGCTACCGATCCGGGAGCCCTCCACCTTATCCAACCTCCCTCCGATCCCACCCTTCCCTGGCCAGGCGTGTTCAGCGGAGTCCTGGTGGTGGGCATCTACTTCTGGTGTACGAATCAGTTCGTGATCCAACGGGCACTGGGAGCCCGCTCCCTGGATCACGGGCGGTGGGGCGCACTCCTGGCAGGGGCCCTCAAGCTGCCCAATCTCTTCATTCTCATTCTTCCCGGCGTGGCGGCCGTCGTCCTCTATCCGGGGTTGGAGCGCCCGGACATGGTGTTCCCCCTTCTCGCTTTCGACCTGCTGCCCATTGGCCTGCGGGGGTTGATGCTGGCGGCCCTGGCTGCGGCCATCCTCTCCAGCCTGGAGGCTATACTCAACTCAGCCTCCACCCTGTTCACCATGGACTTCGTAAAAGACGCGTGGCCGCAGATTTCCGAGAAGGGGCTGGTACGAACGGGACAGATCGCCACACTGGCCTTCATGCTCCTCTCAGCCCTCTGGGCTCCTCAGATCACGCACTTCCCGAACCTCTGGCAGTACCTGCAATCCATTCTTTCGTATGTGACGCCTCCCGTGGTGGCCGTTTTTCTGGGAGGGATCTTCTGGAGCCGAGGGACGGCTGCGGCAGGTTTCTGGACTCTCACCGCCGGAATTCTCGTGGGAGTCATGGGGTGGGTGGGCAACGAAATCCTGGGCCTCATGGACGTCCAGTTCCTCTACGCCTCTGGAGTCATGTTCGGCCTGAGCTCGGTCCTCTTCGTGACGGTGAGCTGGCTCACGCCTCCCCCGGAAACGAGTCGCCTCGAGGGCCTGGTCTGGCGCCGGTCCGGGAGGGATGAAACCGCTCCCCGGCCCGGTACGGGCGAAACACTGGCGACCAAAACCCCCTGGTACGTGGACTATCGGATCCTCTCCCTTGCCTTGCTTCTGGTTTCCGGGGCCGTAGTGGCCTGGTGGTGGTAGGGAAAGGGTTGGGGAGGCCGTCGGCGGCGGGATCCCACGGTACCCTGACCACTGTGTTCTCCCGACTGCAGGAGCGCCTACTCACCCCCCGTACCTCTTCATCAGGCTCGTGGCCAGGTCCTCCAAGTCCTTTTTGCTCCTCCCCTCGAACACGCTCCGGCAAACCGTGCCGTACCGTTCGCATAGCCTGGCACATGAGTCACCGGTGACCACCTGGTCGGCCAGATTGAAGAGGATGTTGTCCTCCTTCCCGATGTGGCCGCGGATGAGCTGGATGTAGCCCCGGCCTGCGTTCACAACGATTTTGCAGGCGTCCCCGTCGCCTTCCCTGGCTTGGGAAAGGGCCTTCCTCATCTGCCCCACCAGGGAGCGCCCCATCTCGTGCTCCTGGAGCATCACAGCAATGGGCCCCGCATCCCTGGGCATACCCCTGGCATGAAGCTCCGGGAAGAGGAGATCCTCCTCCTGCCCGTGGTGGCAGGCGTCGGCGAAGAGCCGGATGAAGCTCACGCACTCCTCTAACGCATCGAAGTCCAAGCCTTCATCGGGTTCCCGGTCCAGGATCGTCTCCAGGACCCCGGCGACCTTCAAAATCCATTGGTGTTCTTCACGTAATCCCTCTGTGGCGGTTTCAGGTTGATTCATGGCTTGGTTCAAAAGTCCTTTCTGGAGAAGAGGCGAAAGCCGATTAGGACGGGGGTGGCAATCCAGAGCGCCAAAGCCGCGGTGGCGAGTGCCAGGCCCTTGGTTGTTCCGAAAAAGGCCTCGAAGGTGGCCCCCGTATAGCCCATTAGGGCTGCCACGTCGAGACGCATGAGCAGGAGGATTCTCCCCAGGTCCACCGGGTTCAAGAGCACGGCGCCGATAAGCGGCGCCTCCAGGGGGTAATCGGCAAAGGCCGTCACACCAAGGAGGACGAGCCCGTCGTAGAGGAAGGAAAAGGCCAACCAGAGCACAATGGCGGACCCCAGGCCTCGCAACCGGTCTCCAACGCTTAGGGCGATGAGGAACGCCAGACCTACGAAGACCAGGGTAAGGGCCGCCCCGGAGCCAAGGAGGATAAGCAGGGTGCCGAGATCGCGGCCGCCGTGTAGACCGTGGGCCAGGAAGGGGATGCCGGTTCCGACCACCATGGTTCCAGCCAGCGGCAGGGCGAGGCCCAGGTAAAGGCCGGCGAACATCTGACGTCTGTTTACGGGCTGGGACAACAAAAGCTCGTTGAACTCCCTGGCCCCGTACAAGTACACCGTCCCGAAGAGGACCCCCACCAAGGGGACCAGGAGCACCACCACGCTGGAAAGACTCATCATGACCCGGCTGGCGTCACCAACGAATCGGAAGAGGCCCTCCGCCAATGCCAGGAAGAAGAACCCGTACAGGAGAAGCCATTTTCCCCGGACTACGTCCCGAAGCTCGTACAGTGCAATGCGAGCCGTTGTATTCATGAGCCGACTCCGGCCATCATCAGCTCCGCTACGGCCCCTTCCAAGCTGTCGGCACCGGTGTGGGCCAAGAGTTCGGCAGCCGATCCGGTGAACCGCACGCTTCCCTCCAGGAGAAAGACCACGCAATCGGCCAGTTCCTGGAGCTCCGAGAGCACATGGGAGGTGACGATGATGGTCTTCCCGGCCTCCCGCTCCCGTCGGACCCGATCCTTCAAGTATCGGGCTGCCAACGGATCCAGGCCGGCGGTGGGCTCATCTAGGATCAAGATGTCGGGGTCGAAGGTGAATGCCATCACAGCGTTGACCTTTTGCCGCGTACCCCCCGAGAGAGTACGCAGGGGCCGCTGGAGCTGATCCTCCAGGCCGAAGCGGTCGATCAACTCTCCGTCCGGGCGCACATCCGACCTCCTCAAATCCCCGAGCATCTGGAAGAGCTCTGCGGCCGAGAGATTCTCGGGAAGGGGCGGAATCTGAGGCATGTACCCGATGGCCGCCCGGTACCGCCAATCTCCGTTCAGTCGGTGATCGCTCACCCGGATGGAGCCCCCGTCGGGTTGGGAGAGGCCCAAAATCGCCTTGATGAGCGTTGTCTTCCCCGACCCGTTCGGTCCCACCAGCGCAGTGATTCGTCCCCTGGGGAAGGTTGCCTCGACGCCCTTCAAGACCTCCAGTTTTCCGAAGGATTTTCGAAGTCCATGCACGGATATCATAGCCCGCCTCCGGTCTCGGCCCCGGGCGAGGGATATCCCGGCGAGGAGGAGTACGCTTCGGTCCGGGTCCAGGCCATCACCGCCCCACCGGCGGGAGCCATGAGTGGCGCTTCATCCTTCAGCGTCTCGGGGGTGAGGACCGGCAGAATCCGCTCCGCCAGATCCAGGAGATCCACGAAGAAGGATCTCAACAGGATCAGGGACGGCTCATTCTGCTCGGCGATGAGGGAGAAAAGCCGTACCGGATGGAAGGGGACGTCGCCGGTACCGTCCCGGTCCAAGTCGTAGCCGTGGTAGTGGTCCCAGTAATTTCCTTGAAATGTGCTGTAGGCCCGCCGGCTGTTCGTGGCCACATCGAAGGTGTTCCCGAAGAAGTCATTTCGGGAGAAGCGATTGTCCAGGGAGTTGGCCATGATCTTAACGGCCCATCCGTTCTCCCGAAGCTCGTTCTCCTCCACCACGAGACGGTTCGCACCCTCCGCATATACCGCCACGGTGTTTCGAACAAATCTGTTTCTCCGGATCTCGCTGTCCGTTATGTCCTTCAGGAGCAGTCCGAATGCAGCTCCGCCCCAGTTGTCCTGGAAGAGGTTGCCGAT
>JASFVN010000167.1:0-9265 GCA_050049805.1 Gemmatimonadota bacterium | reverse complement strand
AAGAGAGGTTTTCGGAGTAAACCCCGAACGGTCAGGCGGAGGCCCCGCAGCAGCGCTCCGAACATCTCCCCAACTCCCTTTGACGGAAAGGTATTGGTCCGTGTACGCTCGTTCCCAGGTTCCCCTATGAGCCGCATACGGATTCCTCCGGAGATGGCGTCCCACCCACCGGACAGCCAGGCGTCCATACGTCCTGCCAATCCCCTTCGCCGACTTTCCCACTCCAGGAGATGGAGGAAGGCCTCTTCCATCTCTCCTTCATGCGTGGCCCGGAACGTCGAAGGATAGAACTTGAGCAGAAGACGGTAGATCCGGGTCGCGAATCCCCTCTCTGGTCTGTTCATGTTTCCAAGAGGTCCTCCCCAACCCTCTTGGACCGGGCTTCGAGGACCAGTTCCTCCATGCGAGTGACCTCGCCGGCCAGGGCTTCCTTGCCTTGTCGGGTGATCGCGTAGAATCGCCGCTTTCCCCCCTCCGTGGGAGCGCCGTCCGGTGGATCCACTTCCTGAATCAGTCCGGCCTCAGACATGTCGCTCAGGGCACCATAGAGTGCGCCCGGCCAGAGCCGGATGGCCCCGTCCGTTCGGGTCAGGACGGTCTCCATGATGGCGGTCCCGTGGAGATCGCGGTCCGCCAGGGAGAGAAGGATATGAAACCACTTGGTTTTCATGGTTTTGAGGGCCACTCCAATCGCCTATGAGCCTGTGGGATTCCGTCTCGCTAAGTATACAGTTCAGTATCAATACGAATTAGTATATATGATTCTTGAGAGTGTGACAACGGCCCCCTGGGGCCCCAAACCTCGGGGTACCTGGCCGGGGCCTGCAGGATCTCAGCGGAGGAGGGGCGAACTCGCGGCGGGAAGGCTGTCAGCTCAGGGCCATGGACCCACCTCTGGCTCGATTCCACCGCTGGTCGGGTGCGACTCTGGCCCAGGAACGGTTGTGACCGGTGCCCGGCACGATACCCTCACGTCATTCGAAACGGTGGTCTCCACCGCATCGGGATTGGTGGGGTACCCTCTCGATCTCACGACGGGCCCCGGGCAGCGCATCTTCATTGCCGACGCCCGGGGGCGCCAGGTTCTCTCGGTGCGTTTCGACGGCACGGAGCCCTCGACAATTGGTCGGGAAGGATCGGGGCCCGGGGAGTTTCTCCAACCCATGCGGATCTTCGCCACTGCCGACAGCCTCTTCGTATACGACGGACGACACCGACGGGTCATGATCTTCGACTTGGACGGACTGTTCTCCCATGCCTATGCCGTGGCTCTGGATAGCGGCCGAGGAAGGGCCTTCGCCCCAGATGGCCGGTTCATGGTCTCTACCAACGGACACGACAGCGCCTTGGTGGTGGTTGTAGACGACCAGGGGCAAGCCGACGTCAGCGTGGGGGAGCCTGTGGTACCGCCGCCGCCCTTCTTCGATTTCACCAGCATGAAGGAACGGGCCTCCCGGGGGGTGGTTCCCGAGGAGCACCTGAACGATGTGCTCCCAGCCATGGCTCCCGACGGTTCCTTCTTCGTCTCTTTCTTTTCCGAACCCGAAGCCCGACGGTACGCCCCCGACGGGACCGTCCTGTGGACGGTATCTCTGGATGAGCCGGTTTTCCTTCAGGCCTTCGACGCTTTCGTTCGGACCAACGCCGAGGATTCTCTGCCCTTCCGTCTCACCCCCCTCTCCTATGTCTGGGACACCGAAGTTGTGGACGGAAACTTCTGGCTGCTGGTGAACGCTTGGGCTGGGTCAGACGGGCCCATTCTGGTTCTGGACGGGAAGGATGGATCGGTGAAGCGGAGGCTGACCTTAGCAGGAAAACCGGGGCTTCGGTCCTTCACATATGATCCCGAAACTCGAATGCTTTTCCTGGGCCTGCCTGATGACGCCATGGTCATGTCGACGTTCGTCCCAGCCCTCCCCTGAGCCTGTTCTCAGTTTCGGGAGGAGGAACCGGCAAACCAACGATCCTGATGAACTGCCCCTCTGAAACGAGACCAGGTCCAGTGGTAGTGAAGGGCCCCCCGGCTCTGGAGGTCAGGACGCCGTCAGTGCTACCGGATGTTCCAGAGGGCCAGACTGTCCATGACTACCCCCGAAGCGACTGCCCGAAATGCTTCCGCTTCCGATGAAGACAGCGCCCAATCGAAGTCCAACGCTTCAGAGCTTTCCTTGAACACGGTAGAGAAGATCGTGGCAGCGCTAAGGTACGATCCCCTGCGCGAAGGATGGTTCCAGTCGTCCATATGAAGGTAGTGGGGCGGGACCCAACCCTCGATGACCTTTCTCCATGCCATCCCGACAGGAGCCACGACCAGGTTCAACGATCCGGCCCACGCCAGAGCGTTCTCCCGAATACTGTCCTGCATGGCTAAATAGTCGTCGGTTTGGCCGGGAATCCAGGTCATACCGTCCTCGAATGCCCAGGGCATCATATAGATGGGGATAGCTTCCGGGGAGTGGTTCCGAACCCGACCGGCCAGTTTCTCCAGCGCCGGGCCCGGATCATGACGCCCCCAATCGGACCTTATCTGGTGGTGCGTGTCAGGATACGCGGCCGTCTGGCACCCGCCGGAAAAGATCACCACATCCCACTTGTGCTTTCGGATGGCCCGAGTAGTAACAGGGTCCTCCGCGAAGAAGTCGAGGTAGTATCCGGATTGGACCCTCCCTGCGACGAAGACCGACTTCCCGGCCGCCTCGGCCATGTCTTCGAAAATCCCAGGCATGTCGTTGACAGCGAGATATGAGGATCCAATGAACAGGACCTTCAGGTCGTCGGGGTCGGGCTTCCCAAAATCAGGGCCCTCTGGGTCGGTGATACCGCAAGCAAGCAGAAGTAGGAGAGGGAGGACTGCGGCTGGACGTGGCATGCTGTGGATTCCTTTGGTTATCTGCCGCGGGTGCCTCGTGGCAAGGGTTCGTTTGTAGCTGTGACAAACCTACGCCGAAAAGGCGATGGCCTTTCCTTCCAAATGCATGACGCTTTATCCCTTATCCCTTAACCTCAACCGCCCCAGGTTTATCGAAGATTGGATTCCTTGACTCCCACCTTACCCACAACCCATCCTTCCCAGTGGCGGATGACTGGGCTGGAAGGGGCAATCGACTCTCGGTTGGAACGTCCCGATGGCCTTCTGGAAGGATCGATCCTCAATGGGGTGTAAACACACCTTCTCGCACAACCTCGCACTGCTATTCCTGACGTCTCAGCAACGTTTCTCCAGAATGGAGAGCGAACAATGAATACCCGCCAGCTGATCCCAGTGGCGTTTCTATTTGCAGCCGTCGCCGGGTGTTCAGATGGGGACATGGGCTGGGCCGGCACGATCTCCGACAGCGCCGGTGTGACCATCGTTTCTAACCCAGCGCAGGGAATATGGGCTCCGGGGGAAGAATGGGTCCTCGAGGAAGAATTGCGGATCGGAGGAGTCGAGGGGGACCTGGACTATCTGTTCGGAGACATCTGGGGTGTGACGGTGGATTCCCACGGGCGAGTTTTCGTCCTCGATTTTCAGGAACAGCGCATCCAGGTGTACTCACCCGAAGGGGTTTATGAGCGGACCATTGGGAGACGGGGTGAAGGCCCCGGCGAGTTCATGGGAGGCGTGTCTTTGTTGATGGGGCCCGGAGACACTCTTCTGGTTCAGGACAACCGGCTTCTCCGTATCAACCGGTTCGCGCCCGACGGTTCAAATGCTGGGAGTTACAGGATGCAGCTTGACGACCGGCACCCGCAGGCCTTCAAGGTGACAGCCTCGGGGGTAATTGCAGAGCATTTCGAGTATCCCGACTCACCCGGCCAACCGGCAGTAGAAAACCCGACGGACGCAATTGCCGTGGTGACAACCGATGGCGAGATCCTTGACACGCTGCTGACGTATACTTCCCTGGCCTCACGCGGAGTCTACTTCTACGAGCGGGGGGTGTCCTGGGACATCACCGATGGTCCCGACCTCGTCTCTGGAGATAGTGACGAATATCGGCTGGAGATCCGTTCTGGAGACCGGTTGAGACGGGTCGTCACGAAATCATCTCCATCCGAACCAATCAGCGAGCAAGAAAAGGCTTCGATTCTCGGCAGATGTGAAGAGGAGGCTATTGAGTCGGGCGCCCCAGCGGACTGGGTAGCCAGGAGGCTGGAATCCACCCATGTCGCCGACCGTGTCCCCGCCTTTCGGACAATCGCATTCGGCCCATCCAGTACGCTCTGGGTGCAACGTGTCCGACCGGTCTCAGAGCTTTTGAACCTGGAAGAGCCCGATGTTTTTGATATGACATCACGAGATTTTCTTGATGTCGGATCACGGGATTGGGACGTCTTCAACCAGGAGGGCCGTTTTCTGGGCACCCTCCTCATGCCCCCGCGTTTCACTCCTCATGTTTTCCGGGGGGACAAGATCTATGGAGTGCTTCGGGACGAATTGGACGTTCAGTATGTGGTTCGCTTTGGGATCGTCGGAAATCTGGAGGACGCGTCCCTTTGAAGAGTTCGAAACCGAGGTTGCCCTTCTTGCCACGGCTATCCCGGTTTCCAGGCCCTCGGGGAGCGGTACAGGGATGAAATTGAGCTTGGGATGAATACAAGGCCAACGGCTGTGACCGTGATCGGATGGCTCTGGCGGGTGGGTGGCGTACTCGGAATCGTCATATCCCTCCCGTTTGCATTCTGGGGTCAGGATCTGTTCGCAGAGTATTGGCCTGATGTTCTCCTGCGCCTTAGTTCCACGGCCCTCTTCCTTTGGGCCTTCTTTTCCTCCCTCCTTTGCTTTCTGGTTGGGAACGGGATGCTGAAGGGCCAGAAATGGGCACGGACCTTGGCGATGGCCTACTGTGTTGTCGGCACGCTCATCGCCGCAGTCCTCTACATTGACAACTTTCTCTATTGGTTCAATCTCATGGCAGATTTGGCCTTCACGGCCATCATGTGGCTCTACCTCTACCGTAGCCAGGCCAATGCGTTCTTCAGGTCCGGTGAGCCTACGGCCGGATGATGTGGAGCATGGAGAGTCCTCAAGGTTCAATTTTGTGGTGATTCATAAGGACAAGAAAGAAGGCGACCCCAATTGGAGTTGAGGCCGTCCATCCGTTTTTTCGAGGAGAGGACCAGGCTCGACTAGCGAACCTTGGTCCAAGAGCCTTCGGAGGTTTTTACCCAGGGTCCACCTTGAGTTGACCTGTACCATTCGTAAGTGAGTTTTTCCCCTGACCAGGTCTGATTGACTTTCGCCCTGGTACCTCCCGGCATGTCGTAGATGAACACATCGGTATCACCATCGATCCAACCCGGACCGTAACTTGCGCTCCCCGTGCTGTAGAAGCGGTAACCCAGAAACGTTTCAGTCTCTGGGTCAAACCGGGTGATGAAAACAGCCTCCCGTTCGGCCCCCGAAGCCGTCTTCCAGGTGGTCCTACAGTCAACGATATAGTCTCCTACCTTTTCGCACTCCGTTTCCCCTTCAAGAGTATCGAAAGTCCAGGTGCCAACCCACTTGTTCAGGTACTCAATCTGTGCAGAATGCTCTTGCGCCTTCAGATCACCTGAGAACAGCAAGAGGCAGGCTAAAAGCACCCCAAGAAATCGGCTCATCACTGCACCTCCTCTGCCGGTCATTTGATTGATTGGAGGAAGGTTCGAAGTCGGAGAGACTACTCGCAAGTAGAATCACGCCGTCATTCCAAGAGTCCCTCTATTCCTTGATCATTTTCACTCTTTACTCCAAAACCTTCGCCGGTAAGATAAAGAAAAAGGGCGGCCACTTGGCGTGGAGGCCGTCCGTTCGGAATTCTCCTTGAACGGGGAATTACCCTCCCTGATTAGGTTCATCGGCTCCCATCCACGACAGGAACTTCCACTCGCCGTTCTCTCGGATCAGGACATCGACCTCTTTGAAATGGGTTGTCTCTCTTTCGCCCTTTAGGTCCTCATTGACTATGGACCCGTAGTAGAGTGCCACGGCTGTGTTTCCCTGGACGACTATGGACGCAGGGAAGACAGAATAGATGAGTGTATTGCCCGATTCATCTCCGTACCGACTCCACCGCCTTTGGGTGTCCCGGTCCCGAGGCATTGGAAGACCGGCATCCCAACCCCTGAAGTTCGGGTGAACCATTCGATCTACCCATGTGATGTCCTTTTGGGTATCTGCCTCCCATGATTCCACCACGAACTCCCAAACCTCCTGCTGTTCAGGTGTCCAGGTCTGGGCTCGGACGGTCAGCGGAAACAGCAGGGTAAAAGCGAATACGAGACACAGTAAGCGGGTCATAGCATACCTCCTCGCGACTAAGTTATGGAGAATGTGCGTAAGCTATCGGTTTGGGAGAGAATCTGCCATGGAAAAGGACGACCCCGCAGAGGAGCCGCCGTTGATCCCTGACAACTTCCTTTAGAAAACCGCACCTAACCCTGATCCGCCATGGCTATGCTGTTGTGGCGCGTTCACTCCAACAGGAGGACTCAGAGCAATGGCTCTCAAGAAGACCGTCGTCCAACTCTTCTCGCCAATCGTCCTCGGCTCCGTCTTCGGAGCGTGTTCCCCTCTTCACGGGCAAGAGATATGGCCCGGCCTGGAGTTCGGGCCTTACGGCGTCGGTTACATGACCCGTCACGAGTATGACTATAGTCGGTCCTTTCGACCGAAATACGACTACTTCGGTGACCCCACGGAAGGAGAGATTGCACGGCCCGTGGCCATGTCCATCTGGTATCCCACCTCGGATGCTGAAGCTGGGCAGCCGCTGCAGATCAGGGCATACTTTGACGCGGCCGCCACGGAGACGGTTTTCGACGAGCCCGATCAGGACGCGCTGAATGCTTCATTGACGGAGTTGTCCCACATCCTGGCCATGGAGTTCGGTGTGGCCGATGAGGACCGGCCCGGAGTCCTGGCACGGCTGGATTCGGTGTTTGCTACGACTACCTCCGCCAGGGAGGAAGCCCCGCCCGGCAAAGGTCCGTTCCCCCTGATCCTCCATTTGCCGGGGTACAACGCCAGCCCCAGCCACCACTACCCCCTCTTCGAGTACCTGGCCAGCCACGGCTACGTGGTGGTGGCGATTCCCAACATGGGTGCGTATTCCCGGACCATTGACCATGAGGGAATGAGCATAGAGGTGCAGGCCCGGGATCTGGGATTTGCCTACGCGCAGGCCCGGGAAATGCCTTTTGTCGATGGGGGTCGAGTTGCCACCACAGGGATGAGTTGGGGCGGTATGTCCAACGTGCTCTTTGCATCCAGAAACGCCTATGTGGATGCCGTGGTAACGTTTGATGGGGCCATCACCATGCCCGAGGAGCTGAACCTCCTCGAAAGGGTGCCTGGGTTTGAGCTCGGGTCCCTGCGGGCGGCGTATCTCCAGCTCATGGTGTCTCCAGAGGAGGCGGTCTTCAGACCCAAGAATCTCCGGTTCTGGGAGGCCCTCCGGTACTCCGAAGCACGGATGCTCCAATTCAGTGGGGTGAAACACGATGCGTTCGCTCCCGGCTACCTTCGGCTGGAGCTTCTTGCGGAGGAGAACAGCGAGAGGGCGGAATTCCTGGAGGAATTCACGCGGGTCCTCTGCCGTTACACTCTGGCCTTCCTGGATGCGCAATTGAAAGGGGATTCGGCCGCCGCACACTTCGTCGCTGCAATCCCCGAGGCCAACGGCGTGCCGGCAGGGATGGTGGTCCGCGACGAGTCAAAATACGCCATTCGGCCACCTCCCTCTCAGGAGGAGTTCATCAAGATTATCAATGATCTTGGGGTAGGTGCGGCGGAGGAGGTCTACTTGGCCGTGAAGGAGACCCACCCGGAGCTTCAGCTCATCACCTCTCCTCTCATCGGGCCTCTCTACATGGAGGCGTTCCAGGCCGGAGACCTTGAACGGGCTTTGGCCCTTTGCCGCCTTTGGGCGGTGGCCATGCCCGAGGACGTGGGTCCCTTCTTTTCTCTCGGGAGAGTTCACCGGGCTCGAGGAGAGATTCCTCAGGCCATTCAGGCTTTCCGGCGGGTGCTGGAGATTGCGCCCGATCACCCCGGTGCCGAAAATGCACGAGCCGCCATCAGAGAGATGGGAGGTGGATCAACTACCATCGCCTTCTTGGATCCATCGGCCACTTTCCCCCAGCAAAGCGTGAGGAGTTGTATTACCAGTGTCAGGAGGGAAAAACTTAAGAGGCAGGGCTAAAGGAAATCAGTCCTTTATGAGGCCGGGGCGGCAGGCCTCGGGAAACTGGCGGGGAAGTGGATCGTGAGTCGCGTGAATTCTATTTACTACGCCGAGCAACCCTAACGCCGAGCGCCAGTGCGCCGAGGATGAGCAGGATCCCCAAGAGCATTCCCCCGGGGGAGTCATCGTATTCCCCATAGACGGCGAGGGCTCCGCCCACGGCGGCGATCCCTATGGGGAAAGTGGCGGCGAGGATGGAATTCACGGGCTCTCCTTGTCAGTGAGGACTCCGGGCGAAACATTCGTTGGCCCTGCAAAGCTCGGAAAGCCCTCGATTTCTATCCCCCGGAGCCCGTCGGGAACAACGCCCTGAGGTCCCGTTCGAAGCTGCCGTCCGAGAAGTACCGAAGGAGGAGCCCCACATTGGTCGCTTGACCGATCTGGAGAAGGGAGAGTGTGTACACGGCCTCGCCGGCTTCACCTTGGTCTTCCGGGGCCCGGATAGCAGAGAGGCTCACCAACTCTCCCGACTGGAGTCGGGCCAGGTCCGATGCCGTGGCCGGGAATGTAGCGCGAAGAGGTCCGCCCCCCCCCGCCTCCATGCTCCAGATCACGTCGTCTCCGGAGAGATCTCCGAAATGAAGGAGATAGTGGGTTTCACCGCCCAGGGGCGGAGGGAGGGTCCCCTGCAATTGGATGCCGGGGACCATAGCGAAGGTGGGGTGATCGAAGGTGAGCCCCAGGGCACCCAGGTTTGCCTGGTACTGTGCGATCTCCTCCTCGCTCAATTCCGAACGTCTGCTGAGCAACGGCCTGAGCGTCAGGTTGATCGCGACGTTACCGATGCGTGCTCGGGCGGAGGTGCTGGCGCCCGCAAGCCCCCCGTCCGCGCCGATCCGGATCGGTGTGGGCTCCAGCCAGGGGCCGTACGACTCGACGCCCCAGAGGTCATCGGGGTCGTCGACAAACAGGTAGGTTCCCTGGGATTGCTCGGCCCTGGCTCCGTCACACACGGGGTCTGTCCTGCTGCCGCACTCCTCCAGGACCGCGCTCCGTATCAGGATCGCGCCGACGCAGGGGTCGGCCGCGGCTTGGATGGCGGCACCGTCCAGCAA
>JASFVN010000166.1:0-9309 GCA_050049805.1 Gemmatimonadota bacterium | reverse complement strand
TCAAGGAGGTGGGTGGGGAAATCACCCGGTATTCTGCCATGGACCGGAGCGTAGTCTCCGAGGACCTGCCAAAGGGGGTTCTGGAAGGTCAGGTCTGGGACGGCCCAAGGCAGGCTCCCTTGGCCGGCGCCACCGTGTTCCTCTCTGGAACCTCGTACGCCGCCGAAACCGACGGGGAGGGGAGGTTCGTCATCCCCGACCTTCCCGAAGGCACATTTTCGGCAACCTTCACCCACCCAAGGCTCGATTCCCTGGGTGTGTTCGCCCGAGCCACGCAGGTGAATATCTCGCCCGGGATCGCTACTACAGTCAATCTTCGGATACCTGTCACCGGACCGGACCCGGGTAGCGGCTGCGACATCGAGACCCTGGAGGATGGGACCTGGTTCCTGGTGGGTTTTGTGAGGGAAGCCGGCACCGACGCCCCCCTCGAAGGCGCAGCCGTTCTCATCGACTGGAGTACGTTTGAGGGCCAGACCCTGAGCGGTCTCGTGGAACGGCGGCGCCAACTCCAGGTGACTTCCGACCCCCAAGGCCGCTTCACGGGTTGCGGCATACCCCTCGACACGCGGTTGACGATCCGTGCGGTCCTGGGCGAGCAGGAGAGTGAGCCGGTAGTGGTCACGGCCCAGAAAGGTGAATCCACGGTGGTGAACCTGGCCATCGGAGGGTGAAAGAAAGAGGGGCCGCCCGCAGTAGCAGGGGCCCCTCTGGCAGCGTCGTAAACCCTCGATCCGATCAATCGCCCCGGAGAGACAGGGGCGGGCCCAGGACCTCCTTCAACACGATGGCCTTCCGGAGTTCTTCCAGAGACCCGCCTCCGAAGAGGTCTTCCCGTACCCCTCCGCCCTCCACCGATTTCCGGACACTGGGTGCAGGAGAGGCGGCGGCGACGCCCCGGCCGGAGCCCACCTCACGGGCCGCGATGGGCTGCTTCACCACCCCTTGCCGTCTTCGATCCCGGTCCTCTTCCCGGCGGCGCCGCGACCTCACGTCGGCCTCGGGAACCGATTCAACCTCCACCGCCGGCTCGGGCTCGAAGGCCGGTGCCGGGTCCGGCTCGTAAACAGGCTCCGGCAGAGAAGCCGGGTCCGGTTCGTAAGCAGGCTCCGGTTTGCCGGCTGGCGTCTTTCCCCGGGCCAGCCCCAGGATCTCTTCCCAGACATCGGCCGGGATAATCCCCTCTGACGACCCGCCGGCCTCGCCCAGGTCCTGGCTGGTCGATGATGCCGATGTGGCGCCCGGGGCCCTGGTGGATACCGGCTTGTCATGGGTCTCGGCCGCCCGGCCCCGGGAAGTCCCCGGCGCCGGACGTCCACCCAATCCGGGTTGTTGCCCGGGTTTCTGCCCGGATTTCTTCTTCCGCTGTCCGATCCCCTGAAGGACCGCCACAGCAAAGATGATCAGCCAGAGAAACAGCCCGTCTTCCACGGTCTACGCCTGTGGCTCAGTGGGCCTGGAGTCTTCGCCCTCGCCGGCGATGGCGTCCCGCATGGCCGTATCGGACTCGATGTTCTTGTACTTCATGTAGTCCATGACTCCCAGGTTGCCCCCTCGGAAGGCTTCGGATATGGCCAGGGGAACCTGGGCTTGGGCCTCCACCAGCCGGGCCCGCATCTCCACCACCTCGGCCTTCATCTCCTGCTCCTTCGCCACGGCCATGGCCCGCCGCTCCTCGGCCCGTGCCTGAGCGACCCGTTTGTCGGCCTCGGCCTGGTCCGTCTGGAGCTCTGCGCCGATGTTCTTGCCCACGTCCACGTCGGCGATGTCGATGGAGAGGATCTCGAAAGCCGTCCCCGAGTCCAGGCCCTTCTGGAGGACCGTCTTGGAGATGTTGTCGGGATCCTGAAGGACCAGTTTGTGGGTGTCGGAAGAGCCGATGGTGGAAACGATACCCTCTCCCACCCGGGCCAGAATGGTCTCCTCTCCCGCTCCTCCCACGAGGCGGTTGATGTTGGCCCGGACCGTCACCCGAGCCACGGCGATGAGCTGAATCCCGTCCTTTGCCATTGCGGCGACCCGGGGCGTATTGATGACCTTCGGGTTCACCGACACCTGAACGGCTTCCAGAACGTTCCGCCCCGCCAGGTCGATGGCCGCCGCCTGCCGGAAGGCCAGCTCGATGTTGGCCTTGTCGGCGCTGATGAGGGCCCTGACCACCCGGTCAACGGAACCTCCTGCCAGGTAGTGGGCCTCGAGGTCGGCGATGTGAAGGTCCAGGCCGGCTTTGTTCGCCCAGATCAACGGCCGGACCACCGCCGGAGGACTCACTTTCCTGAGTCGCATCCCGACCAGGTATCCAATTCCGACCCTGACGCCGGCCGAGATGGCCTCGATCCAGAGCCGAACCGGAACCGCCCACGCCAGGATCGCAATGAATGCAACGGCGGCAACGAGAAAAATGGTGGTAACACCCAACATCTGATCAGCAGGCATGTAGCCAAACCTCCATCATGACCGGGTCCGTGTCAGGCGGACCCCAAGTACGGTTGAAGCCTCTTGCAGCCAATATTTCTCACATAGTCCCGGGTCTCTTCTATTCCCGATTCTGGTCTACTACGGCATCCCGAAGGGGGCGCACCACCAGCCGATACCCCTCGGAGGTCACCACTTTCACCCCGGTGCCCTCTTCGATCCACGACGATTCGGACACGGCATCCACACGTTCCTCCCCGATCAGCACGGTCCCGGCGGGACGAAGGTCGGTGAGAGCCTCCCCTTCCCGGCCCACAAGATCCGGCCGGGGCGACGCTGATGCCCATCCATCTTCTCTCTCCCCCTTGGCAAGGAGGAACACGCCACTCCTGGCGAGGCGGCTGCTCCTCGGCAGATGACGCAACAGTGCCCAGGAGGAGATGAGGATGATGAGAATGCTGGTGCTCAAGATGGCGCCGGCCTGGGCAAAATCCGGTACGGTGGGCAGGCCCCCGATCATACTCATATAGAGCCCGGCCAGGACACCGACTCCGCCGAGGACACCGAAGAGCCCGAAGCCGGGGATGACGAACACTTCAACGGCGATGAGCACCGCTCCCGCGCCGAAGAGGAGAAGGTCCTCCATTCCGGCAAGGCCAAGGATGAGGTGGGAGCCGAAGAAGAGGGAAAGGGCAAGGAGGCCGGCGAATCCGGCAATGCCCAATCCGGGTGATTTGATTTCCGCAATGAGGCCCAGGAACCCAAGTGAAAGAAGGAAGGGTGCCACGATGGGATTGGAGAGGAATCGGACGATGCGTTCGGCCCAGTTCACCTGCATGCTTTCGACAGGAGTCCCCTCCAAGCCCAAATCAGCCATCAAGGCTTCCCAATCCGCGACTTCCAGGGCATATCCCAAAGCGACTGCTTCCGACGTGGTCAGTGTTAGGAGTTTCCCGGCTTCGACCACGTCCTCGATGGCGATGTCCTCATCCACCATGGCCTCGGCCACCGCCGGATCCAGTCCCCGGACTTCGGCCAGGGCCCTCATCTGGCTCCGCATGGCCGACACGATTTTCTCGGGAGCCTTCTCCCCGGAGCCCACCACCGGTGTGGCCGCCCCCATGACCGATCCTTCACGCATGTAGATCCGGTCGGCAGCCAGGGCAATCATGGCCCCCGCCGAATATGCGTGGCGGTTTATGAACGCGTAGACCGGAATTCCAGCGTCGCCGATGGCGTTGACGATCCGCTGGGCTGCATCCACTCGACCCCCCGGGGTCTCGATATCCAGTATGGCGGCCGACGCGCCGGTGGCCCTGGCATGCTCCAGGCTTCGCTCAACGAAAGGAGCGAGACCGAGCTCGATATCACCCCGTATTGGAATCTCTACGACCGTGCCCGTGCCCTGGCATAGAATACCGCCAGGAAGCAGGGCCATGCCGGCCATGAGACCGATTGCGGAAGAAAGAATGTGGCGACCGGACATCTCCTGACCTCTCTGAAGGGGTTCACCCTCGGGACTACCCCACACTAGAAAGAAAAATCCGCTCCCCGGATAATCCCGGAAGCGGATGTCCCACTGGCCTCGAAGAGGTCTCAGGGAGGATTCGCCCCCAGGAGCTGACATGCATAGTAAGCCCGGCGGATCGCCCCGGGATAGTCCCCTGCCTCCAGGGCCTCGGTTGCACCGTACATGAGCCGCCGGATCCGGATCAGCTCTTTTTGGGAGTACGTTTCCAGGTTCTGCTTTCTTCCCAGGGCCATTTTCGCCTCCCGAATCAGGTCCTTCGCCACCTGTGGGGGGGTCACTCTCCAGAGGGCATCCGTGGTCTCCAGTGCCAAGGTCAGAGCTTCCTCCCACCGTTCTCCGGCCAAAGCCACGGATGCTTGTCCGTGGGATTCCAGGGCCGATGCCAGCGCCGTCTCAATAGCCGTTGATTCCAGGAAGGACGCGATCCAACTCACCGTTGCCATGGTCATCCCGTTCCGGCCGACCAGGTCCCTGACACCGCCGGAGCCCAGGACCGGAAGGAGACGCCGCGCCGCCAGAGGCCGGATTCGGGATCTCAACTCGGCCCCCACCGGTCCCTCCATTTCCCAGGATTCCCACCAGGATTCAACCTGTGGAGCGCCTTCCCCCTCCAGGCTGTAGTTGGAGAAAAGAGTCGGCAGTGTGGAGAGTTGGTCCGAAAAGAGCACCGCTCCGTGGGTTTCCGGGGCAACCAAAACCGCCAGGGGACCGCCGTCCGCGTCCGAGCAGGAGGACATGACGAGTGCGCAAGCGACACACAGCGTCAAGCGGTGTCGATGCCCTCGGGAATGGGAGGAAGTCAGCAAAGGCCCTGTACCCTCCATGATGCCGGCGGCCGGCCAGGCGTGGTCGTTAGACATAGAAATCAACGCTCGTGTTCGGGAAATTGCAAGCCACATGCCAGCAGGAGCTCGTTCTTGCCGCCCCCTGGACCCCCCGGTAGCTTCTCGATCGGACGCTCGTTCGACTCTCCGAGTACGGTTGTATTCCCCATCTCGAGGAGCAGGAATGCGGAAGGAAGATCTGTTTCCAGACCTTGCCCCGACGGACCCCGCCCAACGAATCCGAAGCTGTGCCACGAAGATCCGGTCCCTCCGTTCCCAGGTAGGGCACGACGGGTTGGCCCCGTCGGCCGCCCGGACTCTCATCGACGAGCTGAGCACGGCCATGGAAGAGATCGCGAAGGTTCTGGACCGCCCGAGGGATTGAAAGAGCAGGCAGAGATGAACGTCAGACGGGTCCGCCAGCTTGCAGCCGTGTTCTTCCTTCTCTTCGTGGTGGCGGCCACCTGGCCCGGAATGCTTCCCTTCAACCGGATCAGGCCCCTGGTGTTCGGCCTTCCCTTCTCCATGTTCTGGATTGCCCTTTGGGTCTTCTGTTCGTTTCTGGTCTTCCTCCTGGTGGACCGCATCGAGACAAGGGCTCGGGAAGGGGATGAATGATGGTTCGTTGGCAGCTCATCTCCGTCATCATCGCTCTCTATTTGGCCGCCACCCTGAGCATCGGCCTCCGGGCCGGTCGAAAGACCTCCAAGAGCGTCACCGGCTACGTTGCCGGAGACCGGGCATTCGGCATCGTGGTGATGTACTTCATCTTCGGCGCCACCATGTTCTCGGCCTTCGCCTTCCTCGGGGGGCCTGGGTGGGCCTATTCCCGGGGTGCCGCGGCATTCTACATCCTTTCCTACGGCATCCTGGGCATGGCTCCCTGGTACTGGGTGGGCCCCAGGGCGGCCAGGGTGGGCCGAAAATATGGTTTCGTGACCCAGGCCCAGTTGCTGGTGGGCCGGTTTCCTTCCAGTTCCCTTTCGGCACTCATGGCGGTCCTCACCGTCCTGGCCTTCATCCCCTACATCACCCTCCAGATGCAGGGGGCGGGGATCGTCATCGAGGCCGTGACCGATGGAAACGTTCCCCTGTGGATGGGGGCCGCCTTGGCTTACGGAATCGTCCTCATCTATGTCCTCTCATCCGGTGTGGCCGCCGTAGGATGGACCAACACCTTCCAGGGAGTGGTGATGCTGATCATTGCCTGGACGCTGGGCATTTACCTGCCCATGCGCCTCTATGGCGGGGTCGGTTCCATGTTCGAACAGATCGCGGCCCAGCGTCCGGAGCTGTTGACAGCGCCGGGGCTGACAGCCGCCGGGGAGGAATGGACCTGGGGGGGATACTCCACGGCCATCCTCGTCAGCGCCATCGGGGTTTCCATGTGGCCCCACCTGTTCATGAAAGCCTTTGCCGCCAAGGACGACCAGACGATCCGGCGGACCGTGGTCCTCTTCCCGACCTTTCAGCTCTTCCTGATTCCGGTCTTCCTGATCGGGTTTGCCGGTGTGCTGTTCCCTGAATCCCCCGGCGATCCCGACTTCATCCTCCCCTTCCTCATCCTCAGGAGTGATCTCCCAGCCCTTGTGGTGGGTCTCTTCTGCGCCGGGGCCCTTTCAGCATCCATGTCCACTGGAGACGCCCTTCTACACGCCGGAGCATCGGTCGCCGTGGAGGACGGGGTCCGGAAATTCAAGGAGCTGGACGACCGGCAGCAGAGGGTGCTCATGAGGTGGCTGGTACTAGCCATGGGGGGCGTCGCCTACTTCTTCGCCCTGAACAACCAGTTTTCGCTGGTTGCGCTCCTCCTGGGCTCCTATGGGATCATAGCCCAGTTTACGCCGCCCTTGATCTCAGCCCTCTACTGGAAAAGGGCCACGACTCCGGGTGTGGTCAGCGGACTATTGGCGGGATCAGCCGTGAGCCTTTTCTTCTTCTTCCGGAGTGACCTGAGGCCCCTGGACCTCCACGAGGGAATCCTAGGCCTCCTTGTCCATATCCCGGTTCTGGTGATCGTGAGCCTTCTCACCCGGGATTCGGCTCCGGCCGACACCGAAGCCTTCCTCAAGACGGCCGAGGGACACCCCTCTGCACTGGAGTAGGGGCCCGGCGCAGATCCCGGGCGGAGAACAAAAGGGAGTGGGCTAGGCGCTTAATCGTCCACCAGGAAGGTGCGCCACCGGCCGCCGCCTGAGGCCACGAGCTTGGCCGACGTTCCAGGAGGCACCCGAACCGGGAAGAGGCCCTCGGGAGGAGTAGTGCCCCGGATGAGGTGGGGGTTCAAACCCCGGATATCGGCCACGGGAGCCTCGACGGAGCTCGCCACCCACCGCAGGCTGGTTCCGCCCGGTACCCACACGCGGTCAAACTCCACCGGACTGGCCTTCTCGACCTCGAAGCCGTAATCCTCTGCCGCCTGACCGAGGACGATGAGAGCCAGCATCTTGGGGACATAGGCCCTGGTCTCTCTGGGGAGGTGGTCGATGATTTCCCAGTAGATCTCCTCCTCACCGGTCTGGTCCCCGGAATGGGTCCTGAGGGCCCGGGCTACTCTTCCGGGACCGGCATTGTAGGCCGCGGCAGCCAAGTACCAGGAGCCGAACTGTTCATAGAGGGATTGCAGGTAATCCAGAGCAGCCTGGGTGGCTCGGTAGGGATCCCTCCGCTCGTCGACGTATTCGTCGATCCGGAGGCCGAAAGCCCGAGCCGTGGGCCCCATGAACTGCCACATTCCGCTGGCCAGGACCCGGGACGTGGCCCCTGGCGAGAATCCGGACTCGATGGCAGCCAGGTAAAAGAGCTCCTGAGGCATGCCACGGGCCCGAAGGGCCTCCTTGATCATCTCCGAGTAGAGGCCCTCGCGAGCAAGGTAGCGCTCCAAAGCCGGGCGCTGATCCGTGAGGTACCTCTGCATCCAGCGGTCGACCCGCTCGTTCATGGAGACGGGAAGGGAGAGGTCCGGCGCCAGCTCCGCCACCAGCGGATTCAGCGACACTTCTTCCTTGGCAGTTGAACGGCCGATCAGGGGAAGGGTCGCCAACAGAGCCCCGCAGACCAGGAGGGCGATGCGGGGAGCGCGGCCAGGGATCCCGGGCGGGAGATCCCGGACGAGAACCGGTCGGTTCAGAAAATGAGCCCACGCCGAAAAGAACCTGGCCCGGGCACCCTCTGATCTATGCACTTCACTCATTCCAGAAAGACTCCAAACTCGAGCTCTCTCCACTACGGAACTCCGGCGTCGAAAGATGCACGGAGTGGTGGATTCGCCCGAGGAGGTTCGCGTCAGGTCGGTCTGAGTTGATCTGTCTTACCGACCCCAATGCAAAAAAGGTCCGCCCTGCCGTCCAGCAGGGTCGGACCTGGCGGGCAAAGAGAGCCTGCTATTCTGCGGGGTAGACCGACACCAGCTGACGATTGGCCCTTCTCTCGAAGGTCACAATGCCATCTGCCGTGGCGAAGAGCGTGTCGTCGCCGCCGCGTCCCACGTTCCGTCCGGGATGGAACTTCGTGCCACGCTGCCGCACGATGATTCCCCCGGCCTGTACCTGCTCACCGCCGAAGCGCTTCACGCCGAGTCGCTTTGGGTTGCTGTCGCGACCGTTTCGGCTGGAGCCTACACCCTTTTTATGTGCCATCGTTGCCCCCAGATGTTCCGTCCGGCCCATGGCCGGCGGGGATCAGACGAGGATTTCGTCGACTCGAATCTCAGTGAATCCTTGGCGGTGACCCTGCTTCCGGCGGAATCCCTTCCTCCGCTTCCGCTTGAAGACGATGATCTTGCGATCCCGTCCGTTCCGAACCACCTCTGCCTTTACCTTCGCGCCCTTCACCGATGGCGCCCCTACCTGAACGTCCTTTCCGTCGGAGGTCAGGAGGACGTCGTCGAAAGTGACGGAGTCACCGGGCTCCACTTCCATGGACGGGATCCGGATCTTCTTGCCCGGCTCCGCCCGAAACTGTTTTCCGCCCGTACGAAACACCGCGTACATAAGGCCCTCAGGTCAAAATCAAAAACTCGTCGTATAGCCTATAGAAAGTATGGAAATGGGGTCTTTGGTCAACCCCGGATCGGGTCTTTTGGCGACCCGATGGGCTGCCCCGGTGGGTTCGGTGGGATCGGTTCCCCCCGGGGTTCCCGCTGCGGCTCCGGTGGAGTAGGCCCCCCCGTGATTCCTCCTGCGGCTCCGGCTACAGCTCAGCTGGCTCAACGGAGAAGCATCTCCTTTCGGTACGCTGCAGAGTCGCCTCGGAGAAACCCCGGAGGGGCCTGACCCATCTGTTGGTCTGATTCGGTTGCCCAGATGCCCCCTGGTCGCTGGGAAATGCCCTGGACGCCCGACCGGAAGCCCCTGGGGGGATCCAATAATCAGAACTTGGGTTGCAGTTCCCCGAGCGCACGCTGGTTAGGCCTGCGCTCGGTCCTCCGAATCCTTCTGGGTGGATGTCAGCATAGGATTTGGAGTCTCCGCGATCCCGGTGTAGCCCTTATCGGCAAACCCTCTGTCCTTGCTCATTCCTTAACCACATCATCATTAT
>JASFVN010000165.1:0-9318 GCA_050049805.1 Gemmatimonadota bacterium | reverse complement strand
CCCAGTATTACCGCGTCTCGGTGAATAACGCGAAGCCTTTCTATAACGTGTGCGGGGGAACACAGGACAACTTCTCCATGTGCGGACCGGTCCGGACCTCAAAACCCTGGGGAATCCGTACCAGCGACTGGTTCGTGGTGACTGGAGGGGACGGGTTCCAATCCCGGAACGATCCCGAGAATCCCGATATCGTTTACGCAAGCTCTCAAAACGGCGGTATCAGGCGGGTCAACGTGCGAACGGGAGAATCAGCCAGCATTCGGCCGAGAGTCCCCTTTCCCGAGGACTCGGTTGCAGATCAGAGCGGCGACCAACAGGAGCGAGGGCCCGCCGGTGCCAGGAATAGCCGTGAGCGGACAAATTGGGACGCTCCCTATATCATCAGCCCCCACTCCAACACTCGACTCTACTGGGGCAGCAACTTCCTGTACCGGACCGAAGACCGGGGCGATTCCTGGGAGCGGATCAGCCCGGATCTCACCCGGAACCTGGATAGAGACACGCTGCCGATCATGGGTAAGGTCTGGGACTCCGACGCTATTCGGCTGAACGGGTCTACCACCGACCTCAGCACTATCGTCACCATCGACGAGTCCCCCCTCCTCGAGGGTCTCCTCTTCGTCGGGACCGACGACGGCCTCCTTCAGATCAGCGAGGATGGTGGCGAGAGTTGGAGGAAAGTGGAGGACTTCCCCGGCGTACCGAAGTGGACCTATGTCACCGACGTCTTCCCATCGCCCCGTGATGCGAACACGGTCTTCGTGGCCCTGAACAACTGGCAGCGCGGTGACTTCAACCCGTATTTGGTGAAGAGTACGGACCGGGGTCGCACCTGGACGTCCATCGTCGGGAACCTCCCGCCTCTGCACGACGTTTGGTCGGTGATCCAGGACCACGAAGACGGTGACCTGATCTTCGCCGGCACCGAGTTCGGTCTGTTTGTCACCTTCGACGGAGGTGGGGAGTGGACCCAACTCGTAGGCGGTCTTCCTCCGGCCCAGATCAGGGATATGACCGTTCAGAAGAGGGAGAACGATCTGGTTCTGGCAACGTTCGGCAGGGGTTTCTACGTGCTGGATGATTACAGCCCCCTCAGAGCCATGAGACCTGAAGCCCTGTCTGCCGATGCTTACCTCTACCCGCTGAGAGATGCTTATCAGTTCAACACCACGGGTACCGCTCCAGCAGGATCGGCAGGTATCGCAGACCTGGCGGGGAACTTCACTACGCCCAATCCGCCCGACGGAGCCGTCTTCACCTACTCCGTTACCGCGGAAGCCGAAGAAGAGGAAACCCTGGTCCTGCTAATTCGAGACAACGCCGGAGAGATGGTGCGGGAGTTGGAGTTGGACAGCGCCCCTGGCTTGACGCGGGTGGCTTGGGATCTCCGGGCCGATCCTCCCGAGGCGACCACGGAGGGTGGCCAGGAGGGTGCTGCCGCCCGTAGACCCCAGGGCCGGAGCCGCAGTGGTCCCCCCGTCGAACCCGGCCGCTACCAGGCCGTCCTGGGTTGGAAGGTCGGCGACGACGTTGTGGAGGTAGGAGAGGTCCAGAGCTTCCACGTCATCGGGGTCGGATGGTGAGGTTCTGAACTCCCTTCGGAGAAAAACCCCGGTGGCCTGAGGTCACCGGGGTTTTTTTGTGCCCTTCCGTTCTGACGGCTCTAACGTTCTGCTTCCTGCCAGGGCCCAACCCAGAAATCAGAGTCCCCGGAAGTACTCCGGTCGAAGCGGAACCTCCCCACGAAGAGCCGAGTCGATCTCAGACACGATGGCATCCCGATCCCTCGGCAGCCGCCCTGCCAGGGACAGGTAGTTGGAGGCGTGATTGGTTCTGAAGATGGCTCGGGAGGGTTCTGACTCAGCCACGATGGTCCGGAGTTCCCTCAAAAGCCCTTCCACAGGGGGGAGCTCGAACTTGCCTTTTTGCATCATTCGGTGAAGCGGCGTGCCAGGAATGATGCTGAGGGTGAGGGCCGACAGATACTCGGGATCCATTTCGGTTACCAGGCGAGCGGTCTCCGAAGCATGTTCTTCGCTTCGGTCCACTCCGCCGACGCCCAAGAGCATGATGACGCTGATCTTCATACCTGCTGCGTGAGCCTTTCGGGCGGCCACGGCGTGATCGTCGAAGGTATTTCCCTTCACGATCCTTTTCAGAGTCACATCGTCGCCTGATTCGGGTCCGATATAGAGGAGGGTGAGGCCAGCTTCCTTCAACTCCCGCAACTCGTCCTCGGTCTTCTCCAGGACGTTCTTTGCGGTGGCGTAGCAGGAGACCCGCCGAAGGCCCGGGAACGCGGCCCGGATCCTGTTGAGAATGGTGAGCCACCGGTCGGTCTCCATGACCAGCGCATCCCCGTCGGCCACGAAGACCTTGGTGACGGCCGGGTAAAGGCGGCCAGCCTCATCCACGTCCAACAAGACCGCCGCGAGGTTGCGTTCCCGGAAGGTCTTGTCCCGGTACATATCGCAGTATGTGCAAAGGTTGTGGGAGCAACCGATGGTGGCCTGGAGAATGTAGGATCGGGCCTCGGACGGGGGCCGCCACATTCGGCCTTCGTATCGCATAAGGTCAGTCCTTCCACCCCTTCACCTCGTAATAGTCGTCCACCAGACGCTGGATGTTGATTGTGGTTCCTTCTGCCGGTCCGTCGGGGATGGGTTTGTCCACGAACCGCTCGGGCAGGGTGTCGTCCGCCCGCCTGAGACCCTCCCTGAGGTTGAAGTCCCTTTCGACCTGGCTTACGTAGGAGCAGGCCTGCCAGAGGTCGTCCTTGCTGATGTCCCGGCCCAGGAACCCTGAATAGGCATCGGAAGCCAGATCGAAGTCCACCACATCCATACAACACGAGATGTTCTTACAGATGGTCATGCTGTCGGAGAGAAGTCCCATGTGTTCGGCGTAGTTCACCAGGGCACCCTTCCCTTCCTCGCTCAACCGGTGAGCGGCCTGGCGATTCCCGACCCTGCGCATGGCCAACTCTTCGTCCCCTGTGAGCTCGATCATGGGCTCCCCCCTGTAGTGGTCCCCGCCCCGGGAGTTCACCGCATTCATGAGGCCATAGCCCTTGATTCCCCTTGGGTCGGCGGAGAAAAGCTCCAACCCTTTCACTTCGGCTGTGAGCTTCCGAGCCTCAGCTCCGAACTTCTTTGCAGCTCGCTTTGTGCCTTCGGAGAGGAGGTCTCCGATCCCGCGGCGATGGGCGATCATCTCGGGGAGCTTCAGAAGCGCTTCCTTCGAGCCCCAGGAGAGGTCGACTCCGTCGCAGTCCGCGTCCGAGATGATCCCTTCTTGCCTGCATTCCATGAGCCATGCGATGACCTCGCCGGTGCTGATGCAGTCCAGGCCCAACCGGTTCACCAGGTTGGAGACGTGGACCGCCAGTTCCAGGTCCGTCCCCCCCACCTTCACGGTGAAGGCCGCCTGGGCTTCGTACTCAGGGCCTTCACCTTCGCTGTAGCTCGTGTAGTTGTAGCGAGAGCAGTAGACGTTGCAGTTGTAGCAGGCTTTCCCCTTCACCACATGATCCCTGCGAAGGGCCTCGGAGCTCACCTTGTCCAGGTCACCGAAGACGGCGCTCCGGTAGTGGAAGGCGGGGAGCACGCCGTAGTCCGCCAAGGCGTCCATGATCCGAGTCGTGCCATAAAGCTGGCGGGACCGGAACTGGCGGTGGGCTTCGATGTTCGCGATGAGATCGGAGCAGGCTTTCTTGAACCGATCGGGATCAGCTGGTCGCGTGGGTTTCATCCCGCGAACCGCAATGGCTTTGAGCTTCTTGGATCCCATCACGGCCCCCATACCTGTGCGTCCACAGGCCCGGGCCAGGTTACATGAGATGATGGCGTATTTAACCAGGTTCTCACCGGCGGGCCCGATGGTGGCGACCTGAAGGTCCGGGTCGCCGAGTTCATCCATGAGCTGAACAGTGGTTTCGGTGATGTCCAGCCCCACCAGGTGGGAGGCGTCCCTGAGCTCGACCCGGTCGTTGTCGATGTAGAGGTACTTCCAGCTCTCGGAGGCACCGGAGAATACGATTTGGTCTACACCGGCCCAGCGAAGCTCCGGCCCGAAGAAGCCCCGGGCGCCGGAGTCCCCGAGGAAACCGGTGAGAGGGCTTTTGGCGCTGGCGATGAAACGACAGGTGGCAGCGAGTTCGGTACCTGTGAGAGGTCCCACGCCAATGCAGAGGAGGTTTTCGGGACCCAGTGGATCAATTCCTGGAGCCAGTTCCCGGAGGAGGGTAACACTGTTCCAGGTCCGTCCCCCGATCCCGTTCTCCGGGGTAAGTCCTCGGCTGATCTCATGGGAGGTGAGGTCTACCCTGAGGCAGGAACCTTGGTAGATACTCATGAGTCCACCCTCCTTCCCTCCGCCCAAAGTCGGCGCAGAGGAGCCCCGATGGCAGAGGCGAAGTTGACCCGTTTCTGGCTTGGAGTCCCCTGGAATTCAATGAAGGAGGCTAGGCTCATCCCACCTTCATTCGTGAGAGAAAGGGCGCCGCTGGGGCAGACCGTCACGCAGGACGGTGCACCGTCACACAAGTCGCAAAAAAGCGGTTGATCCTCATAGAAGCCAACGGCACCGATTGGACAAGCGTCCACACAGACGCCGCAGGCATCGCAGTAGTCGGGGTCCAAGACGATCTGGCCAAGGGACCCCACGGCCAGGGCTTCTGTGGGACACTCGAGGCACGGTTTCTCTGCGCAGCTGAAGCAAGCAACCGCCAGATCGATGCCGGTCTCGTCGATCTTGGCCACTCGGATTCTGGCCAGGGCCGGGGACACGGCTCCGAAATGCCCTGAGCTACAGACCACCTCGCACATTCTGCACCCGACGCAAAGTTCAATTTCGCAACGAATCACGTTGTCACTCCATGCTATGGCACCGGACACTCTCCCATCGCGGAACCGGTGCCAGCAGGTTCTTGAGTTATGGCTCCATCCGTTCGATACGGAGGATCACGTTCCCTGCCGGGTCGGGGCACAGGATTCGGTTGTCCTCCTTGAGCCAATCTCCGTCCTCGAGTGTTCGCTGTTTTGCCCCCAGGAGAGGGAGGGCAGCATGCAAAGCATAGAGGCACATATGCTCTCCAGGAGGAATGTAGAGGCGGCCGCTTCGCAGAGTGAAGACGGCCCCCGTCCTCATGCGTGATGTGCACTTCCCCGTCACCGACTCTACATGGATCTTGAGGTTCACGAGCCCCCTCTCCGACGTACCCTCGGCTTCTGCCGCTCCGGAAAGGTCCGGGTCTGGATCGACTACCTCACCCTTCCCCCATCGCCCCTTTTCCTCGCTGTGGTCCACCGTCCCGGTCTGCTCGATCTGGAAGATCACCCGCCCAGCAGGATCGGGACATTGGGCATGTTTCACCCGCCACATCCAATCGCTGTCCTTCTCCTCGGCGATCTCCCGCTCTTTGGGGGTGAGTACTGGAATCAGGCTCTGCAAAGCCCAAAGGCAGATGTATCCACCCTCCGGCACCTGGATGTCCCCATCGCTGACCGTGAAATAGTCCCCGGGCTTCATGGGAGGGCAGGCAGTGCATTCCCCCATCACCTTCTTCACCGACACCTTCAGTTCATACATCCAGACTCCTGACCTCTGCAGGGAGAGAGCTGTTGCCGGCATCATGGCACGCGTCCGGCGGTAAGGAAAGGTGGTGGCATGGGGGCTGCTGCCCTCATCGCGGGCCCGCCGTAGATTGTACCTCGCACCAAAGGTCGTAAAGCCCTGTTCCATTCCTGGCTCTACCGGCCTCCTGAAACCCCGACCCGATTCAGCCATGAGATCTGTCAAGCGATTCGCCTCCCTTGCCCTCGTTGTCGCCGCCTGCGCCGGATGCACCGCTACGCCGGAGCCCATGGATGTGGTGGAAGCCACCATCGACCAGGTCCAGAACGCCATCCTTTCGGGTAAAACCACCTGCCGCATGGTGGTGCAGGCTTACTTGGATCGGATCGAAGCCTACGACCAAACCACGGTGAACGCCGTCACGGTTGTGAACCCCAATGCCCTGGCTCGAGCCGACGAGATTGACGCAGCCGTGCAAGCCGGAGAAGAGCTCGGGGATCTCTTCTGCGTACCCATGTTGGTGAAGGACAACTTCGATACCCACGACATGGTGACGACGGGCGGCTCCGCAGCTCTGGCCGGGAGCCTACCTCCCGATGATGCCTTTATGGTCAAACGGATTCGGGAGGAGGACGCCATCGTAATAGCCAAGACCAACATGGCGGAATGGGCCTTCAGCCCGCGGCAGACGGTGAGCTCATCCTTCGACACCACTGCCAACGCCTACGACCTAGAGCGGGTGCCCGCCGGGTCCAGCGGAGGTACAGCCTCGGGTGTGGCTGCCAGCTTCGGCCTCATCGGATTGGGAAGCGACACGGGAAACTCCATACGCGGTCCCTCATCCCACCTGGCCCTGGTTGGCATTCGATCCACCATCGGTCTCACGAGCCGTGACGGTGTGATCCCTCTGTCCTTCGACCGGGACATCGCCGGACCCATGGGCAGAACCGTGGAAGACGTTGCGAAGGTGTTCAACGTGGTGGCTGGCTTCGACCCGGCCGACCCATATACGGAAGCTGGCCGAGATCGAAAGGAGGAAGACTATACAGCCTTCCTGGATTCGGATGGGCTGGAGGGTACCCGGATCGGAGTCCTTCGATCGCTGGTGGACGTGGAAGAGGCCGACACGGCCATACTCGGTCTATTTGAGGAGGCCTTGTCGGACCTGGCCCGGCTCGGCGCTGAGGTCGTGGATCCCTTCGAGTTCGACGTATGGGCCCAGCTGGAGCGCCCGGGGATGTTCTGCCAGCGCTTCAGGTACGACATGCATGAGTACCTGGCATCTCGTGGGGATAGGGCGCCAATTCATGACGTAGTCGAAGTCCTGGAGACGGGCCAGTACTCTCCCTACGTGGAGCGGAGACTACGGAACCACGCGGATCGCCCCCTGGATCTCCACCCCTCGCTGTGGGACCCTCCCTGCCCTGACTATTCGGAGCATCCGGAGCGGCAGGCCTATCTCAGAGACCTGGTTGCGGCCATGGACGACGCCGGCCTCGACGTCGTCGTCTATCCGTCCTGGCTATTGCCCCCCGCCCATATCGATCGAGGCCCTGAGGAATACGGCGGAGACAACAGCCAGCGGGTCGCACCTGCGACAGGGATGCCGGCCATCACGGTACCTATGGGGTTCAGCTACGGGCGCTGGCCAGCTGGCCTTCAGCTCTTGGGGCGACCCTACTCCGAGGGTCTGCTTTTCAGAGTGTCCTACGCGTACGAGCAGGGAACTCAGCATCGGAGGCCGCCGGAAGGCTTTCCGGCTCTGGAGCACTAGATGCCGGCAAACCAAAGGACCGGACGACCTGCCGTGGAGGGTTGATCCAAGGCGCCTTGGTCGGACCGAAGCCGAAACGCAGCGTCTGGGGGATCAACAGGACGTTTCAGCTGAAATTTCTCCTGCCTGGCGTTCGCCGGCACTGTACCTTCAGCCCAGAGATCTCCTCGCTGGCGTGCGCCGCCACGGTAACTTCAGCCCAAGGATCTCCTCGCTGGCGTAGGCCGTCACCATCCCTTCAGCCAAGGGTCGCCTCGCTGGCGTACGCCGCCGCTTCTGTCCCAACCAGTCATCGGAACGCCCACGCTATGCTTGACAGGGTTGAGACTGACGGATTCGGCGAAGTCCGGGGCGGCCTCCATTGCCGGCCCAGAAGGGACCTCCTGGCCCCACTAAAGCCCCTGGCTACGGAAGGCTGGCCTTTGAAGTCTCCCACCCTTTCTTCCTTCCTCCTACCCCCCTTCTAGAGGCCCGAAAAACCGGTGTTATCTTGGAGCAGGGATATTCGGTTTTTATTCGGTGTCAAGGTAGGAGGTCAGGACCATGATCAACCCAGCCGCCGTCCATGACTCGGCCACGAAGGCCGCCCTTACTCCCGATCCCTATCCCGCCGCCGCTCCTGAGGAGGGGCCCCAGGTCTCTACCCCGGGGCGCGACCCCACCATCCCCGATCCCTTTGACGACGCGGAAGCCCTGGAGGTCCTGGAGAAGCGGATCACCACCCTGGCGGCCCGGATCCATGCCGCCACCCACCGGCTCCTGACCCTGATTGCCGAGTTCGACCGGCGCCGGGGTTGGGAGCTGGGTGGCCATCGTTCCTGCGCCCACTGGCTCTCCTATCGAACAGGCATCGATCTAGGCACCGCCCGGGAGAAGGTCCGCACGGCCCGTGCCCTGGTGGGCCTGCCGGAGGTGAGTGCCAGCATGAGCCGGGGCGAGCTGTCCTTCTCCAAGGTCCGGGCCCTGACCCGAAGGGCCACGTCAGAGAACGAGCGGGAGTTGCTGGAGATGGCCCGAAGCCGTAGCACAGCGGAGTTGGAGCGAGTCGTCCGGGCCTATCCCCAGGGAAGTCGAGCCGACGAGGCAGCCCTGGACCGGGAGCGCTATGAGCGACGGTCCTTGTCGGTGTTCCCCGACTACGAAGGGATGTATGTGGTCCGGGGCCGGCTTCCGGCGGAGGTTGGGGCCTTGCTGATGCGGGCGGTGGAGGCGGCCAGGGACGTGTTGTATCGGGAGGAGAAGCGGAGTCGGGGGGGCGGAAGGCGGTCGAAGGGGACGCGCGCGGCAAGCTCGCCGGAGGCAGATACCGAGGCCGAGGCAGCCCGGCGTCGGGCCGACGCCCTGGGTCTGCTGGCCGAGCGGGCCCTGGCGGCGGGGTTCGGCCCTGACTGTGGTTCTGAGTGTGGCTCTGACTGCGGAGGCGGCGGACGAGGCGGTATACGCGGCGGTATACGCGGCGGTGAGGGGGAGAAGGGTAGAGCCCTCGAGGGAGTCCGACGTGGTGCGCCGGCCACCCCTGACATACCGACCACTCCTAACATACCGACCACCCCTGACTCTCCTGACGCCAAGGCCGAAAAGCCATCACCCCTCAGCGGGAGTCGGGCCGAGCGATATCAGGTGATGCTGCATGTGGAGGCGGAGACCTCAAAGGCCGATGGCAAGAAAGGCCGCTCGGAGTTGGCCGACGGCACACGCGTTTCAGCAGAAACGTCTCAGCGCCTGGCCTGTGACTGTGGATTGGTGAGAGTCGTGCATTCCTCCGACGGGGCGATCCTGGATGTAGGGCGTCGGACGCGGACGATTCCCCCGGCCCTGAGGCGGGCGCTGGAGGTCCGAGATGGCGGGTGCCGCTTCCCGGGCTGCGGTAGCCGATACACCGAGGGACACCATGTGGTGCACTGGGCCAACGGCGGTGCGACGTCGCTGTCCAATACGCTGCTGCTCTGCCGATTATCCCGAATTCGGGA
>JASFVN010000164.1:0-9329 GCA_050049805.1 Gemmatimonadota bacterium | reverse complement strand
CCGTGTGGACCTTGAACATGCCTTCGTCGCTTACAGCCGAGGCGGGAATGATGTCGGCGTAGGCCTTGGCCTCCTGAGCTTCCTGTCCGGGGGACTCCTCCCCGGAAGGCGTAGGGGTGGCCGGGGAGGCCGAGCTCCCGGCGCATCCAGCCATGGCGGCCAGGGAGAGGTGGATCAGGGCCAGTGGCATGACTGGGATTCGAAGGGTCCGTCTCATGGTTCGTCTCCTGCGACTTCGGTCGGGACTTCGGCCCCGGACCTGGATTCAGGATCGGGGTCCGGGCCCGGGGTTCGGAACCGGGTGAAAGTGCGGTTGGCGGTGCGCTGGCGGAAGGGTGGGCCCCGCCGAAACTCGGCCTCGGCAGGGTGGTCTAATCCGAAAACACTTGCTTCGTGGGCATTCGCCGTGTCTGGCAGACCAGGTGGTCTAAACATGTAACATCCTGAAAACCCCTGAAATCTCTTGAAACCTTCCGAGTCTTGTTTACGTTGTTCACACTATGAGTATTCGACGAGATGATATTCTGAAATGTGCATGCGACCTCTACCTCTCCGAGGGCCTCGAGGGCTTTTCCATGCGGAAACTGGCGAAATGCGTCGGTTGCACCGCCCCGGCCCTCTACCGTCACTACGAGAGCAAGGAAGAGGTTTTCGAGGCCGTGGTGGCCGAAGCCTATCGGCGGTTCACCCGGTACCTCTACCGGGCTCTGGAGGGCCGAACTCCCGCTGAGCGTTTCATCCTCGCCGGGAGGAGCTACCTGGACTTCGCCCTGGAGGAGCCGGCCCTCTACGAAATCATCTACCTGCCGCGAGAAATTCTTGGCGCGCATCCCCATGAGACCGATGTGGCAGACCAGGCCTGCGCCATCGGGCAGTTTTGGTCGGACAGGGTGCGGGAGATGATCGACGCCGGGTACCTGAGAGAGGCCGATCCCTTCGAGATCTCGGTGACCCTCTGGGCCCACGCCCACGGGTTCCTCTCCCTCTACCACAGGGGCTTGCTGCCCGGTATGGACGAGCAGGTGCTCCGGAACCACATGTCGGAATCCTTCTTCCGGATCATGCAGGGAATGGCTACCGAAGCCTTCGATGAAGTAGTGGAGGGAATTCGGGAAACGAGAAGGCAAGAAGCGTTGGGAGTGTGAATCCGAGGGGCCGGCATGGGACGATGAGGGCGCGCCGGGCAATTGAAACGACACGAGTCGAGACGATGAGGATAAAGAAGAAGTGGCGGGTGGTGATGGTGACGGGGGCGCTCCTCGGCCTGGGGACCCAGGCAGGGGCCCAGCCCGTCGAGCTCTCCATGCGGGAGGCCGTCGACGTGGCCTTGAGGCAGAGCCTGGATATGCAGGATGCCTTGCTGGCCCTGGAAGAGGCGGACGAGCGGGTGGCGGAGGCGTGGTCCGGCGTGATGCCCAGGATCGACTTTTCCGGGAGCTACACCAGGAACATCGCTCCGGCAGTTGCCTTCCTTCCGTCGGAGTTCGGCGGAGGAGAGCCGGGTGAGTTCATCAAGGTCCAGTTCGGGGCCGACAACGCCTGGGCCACGGCCTTGGTCTTCGATCAGCCGTTGTTTCAGGCCCAGGCCTTCATCGGGGTGGGTGCTGCTGCCCGGTACAAGAGCCTCCAGGAAGAGGTCGTGAGGGGCAGGGCCCAGAACCTGGTGACCCGGGTGCGCCTGGCCTACTACGGACTCCTCCTGGCCCAGGAGGACAGCCGACTCATTACGGAGTCGGTGGACCGGGTGCGGCAGTCCCTCGAGGAAACCCGGGCCTTGAACCGGGCCGGCCTGGCATCGGATTACGACGTCCTTCGCCTCCAGGTGGAGCTGGCGAATCTCGAGCCGAACCTGCGCCGAGCCGAGAACGCCATCGCCCAGGCCCGGCGGCAGCTGGCCATCGAGCTGAACATGGAGGAGATGGAGGAGCTCCGGGTCACAGGCAGCCTGGCTGCCATGGACCTGGAGGATCTGGAAGGGAACAACCCGGCCAACCGTGAGATTCTGAGCCTTGGACGTCTGGACCTGGCTCTCACCTCCGGAATGGACGAGGTCCTGGCCGTGGCCATGGAGGGTCGGTCCGATCTGAAGCAGCTGGAATGGACAGAAAAGCTCCGGACGGCCGAGATGAGAGCCGAGCAGGCGGAGTTCTTCCCGAAGGTTTCCATCTTTGCGAACTACTCCATCAACGCCCAGCAGAACGGTTCCCCGGATTTTTTTGGGGACGAACAAACTCGAGGGACCTCGAAGTGGGTGGGGATCTCCGTTTCCCTCCCCGTCTTCTCCGGCTTCAGCCGGGGGTCCAGGGTTGATCAGAAAAGGGCTTTGCTGAATCAGGCCCGGAGCCAGAGCGTGTTGGCCCGCCTCCAGGCCGAGGGCCAGGTGAAGTCCATTCGGGAGCAGGCCGAAGAGGCCCTGGACCGTGCCCGAGGTCAGAGGCTGGCCGTGGATCAGGCCCGGAGGGGGTTCGAGATCGCCACCGCCCAGTATCGCGAGGGCTTGAGCAGCTCCCTGGAGCAGCGAGATGCCGAGGTGGCTCTTCGCCAGAGCGAATTCAACTACGCCCAGGCCGTGTACGACTTTCTCGTCTTTCAGGCCCAGCTGGATGAGGCTGTCGGAGACGTACCCTTGGTGAGCGAGATGATGAGCCGCCGGATGGCATCCCGTTAGCGGGAGGCCAACCGGTAGGATGAGACTGAAATGACTACGATGATGAAGATAGAGGATCGGAAGCAGACGATGACTCGAACGACGACGGTCGATATCACCCAGGCTGGCGGCTTTGCCCTCAGGGTGCCGCTCCTTCTCGCACTCCTTTTCGGCACTCTCCTTTTGTGGGGATGTGGCGGGGGAGCCCAGGCCGACCAAGCTCCAGAAGACGGCGCCTACACCCGAATCCTGAACGTGGAAGTGGCCCCGGTCGAGGTGACGCCCTTTACCGAGACGATCCGGATCACGGGAACGGCCCAGGCCGACAAGGACGTGACGATCTCGGCGGAGGAGAGCGGGGTCATTCGGGAGATCCTGGTGGACAAAGGCCGGTGGGTAGATGAAGGGCAGGCCATCTTCCGCATGGACGACGAGCTTCTCAAAGCCCAGGTGGAGCAGGCCAGGGCCATGGCCAATCTGGCCCAGGAGACCTGGGACCGCCGCAAGCGTCTCTACGAAGAGGATCAGGTCGGATCGGAGCTGGCGTATCTCGAGGCCAAGTACGCTGCCGAGCAGGCCACGGCCAATCTCAACCTCCTGGAGGAGCGACTGGCCCGAACGGTCATCCGGGCTCCTATCAGCGGAATCCTGGACAGCCGGGAGATCGAGGTCGGGACCATGGTGGGGGCCGGGACTCCAGTGGCCCGAATCGTTGACACGAATCCGGTGAAGATCACCGGGGGCGTGCCGGAGCGGTATGCTACGGACGTTCAGGCCGGCACCTCCGCCACCGTCACCTTCGACGTCCTGCCTGAGGACCGCTTCGACGGGACCATCTCCTACGTCGGCGCGGTGGTGAATCCGCGAAATCGCACCTTCCCCGTGGAGCTCAGGCTTCCCAATCCCGGGGGGCTCATCAAGCCGGAAATGGTGGCCAACGTCGAGATGGTCCGGCGGACCTTCGACGAGGCCATGGTGATCCCGCAGGAGGCCCTGGTTCGGGTGGAAAACGGGTACGTGGCGTTCATCGTGGAGACGGAAGACGGTGTGGATCTCGTGCGGTCCAGGCCGGTGGAGCTGGGCCCGGCTCAGCAGAACGAAGTCGTGATTCGCTCAGGCATTGAACCGGGCGACCGACTCATCGTCGTCGGCCAGCAGAGTGTGGCCGCCGGCGATCGGGTGAACGTGGTGGGGGAGAGGTCATGAACAAGCAACCGGAGAATGGGCGGGGGAAACCTCCCCCCGAAACAGAAGAAGGGCTGAAGGAGTTCAAGGAGTTCCGTCTTACCTCCTTCGCCATCGATCACAGCACCAGCGTGATCCTTCTCTTCGTCATCGTGGCCATCGCCGGAATCATCACGTACCGGGCGATTCCAAAAGAGTCCTTCCCGGAGTTGGAGATCCCCATGATCGCCGTGAGTACGGTGTATCCGGGGGTGTCTCCCGCCGACATGGAGACCCTGGTGACCCGTCCCATCGAGGACGAGCTGAACACCATCGGCGATATCAAGGAGCTCACCTCAACCTCCACAGAGGGGTATTCCAGCGTCCTGGCCGAGTTCGAAACGACGGTGGACCTGGAAGAGGCGTTGCAGAAGGTCCGGGAGAAGGTGGATCTGGCCAAACCCGAGCTCCCGGAAGACGCAGAGGATCCCTCCATCAACGAGTTCAATTTCTCGGAAGTCCCCATCATGCAGGTGAACCTGTCCGGGGAGTACGGGCTGGTACGCCTGAAGGAGATCGGTGAGGACATTCAGGACCGCCTCGAGCAGATCCCGTCGGTGTTGAGGGTGGATTTGCGGGGAGGCCTCGAGCGGGAAGTGAAGGTCGACGTCGATCTGGCCAAGCTGAAGTTCTACGACCTGGCCATCGGTGACGTCATCGCCGCCATCCAGTCGGAGAACGTGAACATTCCCGGCGGCACCATCGACGTCGGCAACTTCAAGTACCTGGTTCGAATCGATGGCGAGTTCGAGGATCCGACCCTCATCGAGGACCTGGTCGTCACCACGGAGGAGGGACGCCCGGTCTACATCAGGGATGTGGCTGACGTGGAGTTCGGTTTCGCCGAGCGGGAGACCTTCGCCCGCCTGGACGGCAACCCGGTGGTGACCCTGGACGTGGTGAAGCGGACGGGGCAGAACCTCATCAGCACGGCGGACGAAGTGAAGGCCGCTCTCGTGGAGCTGGAGCCTCTCTTCCCTCCGACAACGGTGGTGAAGATCACCTCCGACCAGTCCAAGGACATTCGCATGATGGTGAGCAGCCTGGAGAACAACGTGATCTCCGGACTCCTCCTGATCATCGGCGTCCTCTTCTTCTTCCTTGGGGTCCGGACCTCGGTCTTCGTGGCGCTGTCCATCCCCACGTCCATGTTCCTCTCCTTCCTGGTCCTGGGCGCCCTGGACGTGAGCATGAACATGATCGTGCTCTTCTCCCTGATTCTTGCTCTCGGGATGTTGGTGGATAACGCCATCGTCATCGTGGAGAACATCTATCGGTACCTGGAGGAAGGGTGGGACCGGGCTACAGCTTCCAAGAAGGCGACAGGTGAGGTGGCCATGCCGGTGATCGCGGCCACCATGACCACCCTGGCCGCCTTCGCCCCGTTGCTCTTCTGGCCGGGGATGGTGGGTGATTTCATGGGGTACCTTCCCCTCACCCTCATCATCACGCTGTCGAGCTCCCTCTTCGTAGCTCTGGTCATCATCCCGACCTTGTGCTCCATGTTCATCCGGTTGGATGACGCTCCCAGGAAGCCCATGACCAAGGCGGCCCGCCGGACCCTCATAGGGGTCGCGGGGCTGTTCATCTTCATCGTGGCCGGGATCAACTGGCTCACCGCGGTCCTGTTCATCGTGACGGCTTTCTTGGCCGTCGGTCTCCACAAGCTGGTGCTTCACAGGATGGAAGACTGGTTCCAGAACGCGGCCCTTCCGCACTGGATCCGGCTCTATGAGAAGCAGCTCTGGTGGGCCCTGGAACACAGGGCTGTGGTGTTGGCCCTGGCTGCCGGTGCGCTGGTCGGGACGGTCATGCTCTTCACCGTGTTCAACCACGGGGTGGAGTTCTTCCCCGAGAGCATTCCGCCCAGGCAGCTCTGGGTGGACGTGGAGGGCCCCGTGGGCACCCGGGCAGAGGTCACCGATCGGATCGCCGCCCGTCTGGAGGAGGAGGTGAAGGCCTTCGACGGCATGGCCGACGCCGAATCGGTGGTGACTACTGTGGGCGCCGGAGGCGGGAGCTTCATCGAGGAGGGCCCCGGTGGGCCCGAGGCGGGGCGGGTGAACATCTCCTTCGTGGACTTCCAGGACCGAGAGTTCGACGCCTTCGAAACCCTTGCCGAAATGCAAGGCAACGTCGGTAAAGACCTGGCCGGAGTGGATATCACCGTCGACAAGCTGACGGAGGGCGCCCCCACAGGAGCACCGGTGAACATCGAGATCATCGGTGAAGATCCGGCAACCCTGCAGACGCTTTCGGAACAGGTCATCGAGATTCTGGAGAACGATCCGGTCTATCCGAAGTTGGTGGGGCTGGGGAGCGACCTGGACGAGGCCCGACCGGAACTCTCCGTCCTGGTGGATCGGGAGAAGGCGGCCCTCTATGGCCTCTCCACCTCCGAGGTGGCCATGGCCGTGCGGGGCGCCATCAACGGTATCGAAGCCGGAAAATATCGCACGGGCAACGACGAGTACGACATCGTGGTTCGTTTGGCGCCGGAGTACAGAAACGAGCTCAACGCTCTGCAGGACCTGACTGTCATGCATGAAGGCACTCAGGTGCCTCTGGTATCGGTGGCAGACTGGGAGGTGGGAGAGGGCCTCGGGTCCATTCGCCGGAAGGACATGGTCCGGGTGGCCACGGTCAGCTCCGATGTGGCCAGCGGTTACAACAGTAATGCGACACTGGCCGAAGTCCAGCGGGTCCTGGCCGGTTTCGAGGCTTCACTCCCGCCAGGCTACATGGTTCAGTACACCGGGGAGAGCGAGGAACAGGACGAGGCCAGTGAGTTCCTTTCCACGGCGTTCTTGATGGCGCTGGCGTTGATGGGGTTCATCCTCATCTCCCAGTTCAACTCCATCGTGAAGCCGGTCATCATTCTCAGTTCAGTGGTGATGTCGACAGTGGGGGTCCTGGCTGGCCTGATGGTGTTCAACATGCCCTTCGTCATCATCATGACGGGGCTCGGGATTATTTCGCTGGCAGGGATCGTGGTGAACAACGCTATCGTCCTCATCGACTACATCGACATCCTGCGGGAACGGGATGGAATGGACCGGAGGAAGGCCCTGGTTCAGGGCGGTAAGACCAGGTTCCGTCCGGTGATCCTGACGGCCACCACGACGGCTCTTGGCCTCGTGCCGCTGGCCATCGGGCTGAACTTCGACTTTTTTGGGCTTTTTGGGTCGCTGGCCCCCGAGCTCTACTGGGGCGGAGACCAGGCCGCCTGGTGGGGGTCGATGGCGGTGGCCGTCATCGTGGGAATCATGTTCGCCACCTTCCTGACCCTGGTTCTGGTGCCGGTGATGTACTCGCTGGTCGACGACTTCTCGGCGTTCTTCAGGAAGCACTACACGGTTCAGGATGATGTGGAGGAGGCGAAGGCCACTGGCGCCGAGGCCGATCATATGGCCCCGGTTCGTTCTGAGGTGCCGGGTTACGGGGAAACGGCGGATGAAGATGCGGTGGGGGAAGAACAAGGGGAGGAAGAACCAGCTCCCGAACCCGAGCCGGCGCATGTGTTAAGAGGTGGTAAGAAAACGCTCCGGGCGCCCTTGCTCCGTCCCCAGACGGAGTAGACGAAGGTAACTTTCTTCGGGTTTGTGGGTTGGAGGGATGTCGATTCCGCGGGGTGTAGGATGGCGGCAGCGTTGGGTTGAGAAGGTGGGACGGCCGCCGGGTGGATGGGGAGCCCTTCTGGTTTGCGGGACGGCGGCAGCGTTGGTCAAGAAAGACGGCAGGTGGGGGCCCGAGGTCCGCGATCCAATGTGGGGAACCTCGACCAGTTAACACACCAGTTCACGCAGGTGAGAGCGGTAGATGAGAAACAAGAAGCTGATTTTGGGGGCCATTTTGGTGGGGGGGCTCTTTCTCCCCAGCAGTGCATACTCCCAACAGGAAGGGGAGGGAGCCAGGGCTGGAGCCCTGAGCGTCTTCCTCGAATGCGCCGCTCGAGGGTGCGAGGAGAGTCACTATCGTACCGAGATCACCTATGTGAATTGGGTCCGGGACGTCCAGGATTCGCAGCTCCACATCATCATGACCAGCACCAGCACCGGCTCCGGGGACCAGTTTCAGCTGGACTTCATCGGCCGGGAGGAGCTGGAGGGCCAGGACGACCAGCTCACCTACTCCCACAGCGACACCGACACGGATTTTCAGCGCAGCCAAGGGCTGACAGGGGTCTTGAGCGTCGGTCTAGCCCGGTACGCTCTTCTGCTGGGTCAGACAGTGCCCTTTACCGTCAGCGCCCCCGTCGAGGATAGCCCGCGGATGGATCTTCCCCCGGGGCTGCAGGGGGAGGTTGACGACCCCTGGGATTACTGGGTTTTCAACATCGGCGGATCCGTCGACTTCGAGGACGAGGACCTGAAAGACGAGCAGCGCTACTCAGCCAATTTCAGCGCCAACAGAACCACTGAGATGTGGAAAATCTCCCTTTCAGGCCGAGGGTCCTATACCAACGTTCAAGGAGAATACAGCAGCGGGGAGAAATACGAGGACGTTCGGGAGGAGGGGTCGGTGGAGGGGCGGATCTTCTACTCCCTGGCCGAACGTTGGTCCACTGGCATCGAGGCAGGGGCTTCCACCTCGACTCGGAACAACCAGGATTTGGGTGCCCAGGTCGGGACCGGGTTGGAGTACTCGTTCTTCCCGTATCGGGACTGGACCCGGCGCCGAATGACGGCCCAACTCCTGGTCTACGCTCGTTATTTCGATTACGAGGAAGAGACCCAGTTCAACAAGATGTCGGAAACGGTGATGGAGGGGTCCCTCAAGTGGTCCCTGGGTTTCCGACAGCCGTGGGGAACCGCCAACATCAACGCTTCGGCCGAGGGCTACCTTCACGCTCCCAAGAAATTCCATCGCCTGTCTTTCGGGGGCCGGGTGAGCATCCGCATTGCCCGGGGGCTGGAATGGAACATCGGTGGGGACATCTCGAGGATCCGGGATCAGATCTACATCCCCTTGGCCGATCTTTCGGACGAAGACATCCTCCTGGGTCGAAGACAGCTTCCCACCAACTCGAGCCTCAGGATCAATACCGGATTCTCGTTCCGATTCGGTTCGATCTACAACAACGTCGTCAACAACCGCTTCGGCTTCACGGGAGGCGGAGGCGGAGGCGACTTCCGGCGGTATTAGGGATGGTGGCACAGCCCCGACTGAAGCAGATCCGGGGAGGGTTGGGCAACCCCGATTGACGCGGATCTGGGGAGGGCTATGCAACCCCGATGGATGTGGCCCAGGGATAGGTGACTTCCAGCGGCAGAGCCGGGACGGATGCAGGATGCTGGCGAACCGAGACCCTACGTGGGGGCCAGAGGGGGGTGCTCCCCGGCCTAAACCCTACGCCTCGTTCGCCTACGCCGGATCCAGCACTTCCCACACCCGGGCCTCCACCTCCCAGGGGATGGCGGAGTCCCTCTTGAAGCGGGGGATGGCGGCTGCGGCATCG
>JASFVN010000163.1:0-9334 GCA_050049805.1 Gemmatimonadota bacterium | reverse complement strand
GCGGTGGTGGCCTGATCTAGGGGGAGAGCCGAGTCCAAGCAGATTCAGAAAAGGAACTGCTGGGGAGCTGACGGCCCCCCGGCAGTTTTCCTTTGTCCGGCCGTCCTTGCTGGACCCGAGATAGGGCCGAGGATCCGAGCCAGCGCCTACGATCCGATCCAATACGTGGCCTTCACCATGAACACGTTGTGGGCGTCCCCCGCGAAGAGCTCGTCGATATCCCGGCCGAGGTCGAAGTCACCGTATCCGTTGCTCTTTGACCGGTTCTGCTGCCAGACCAGGAAAAGGGTAGACCCTGGGCGCCATTCCCACCTCAGAACCCCTGTCCCTCTCAGCGATACCCGATTGAAATCCCAGTTGTAAACCGTGAAGGTCTCTGCCGGTCCTGCACCGTCCGGATCGATGGTGGCATCGCCATCCTCGTCGTAGGTAACCTCCCCGATATCGATTCCGTAACGGTCGAACTCGAAGCTACCCGGGGCCGACAGTTCCTTGAGGGTTCCGTAGTCGCCGGTGGCTATGAAGGGCTGGGCGTAGAGCTCCAGGGAGAGGTTCGGGGAGAAAGTTACGTTCAGCCTGGTGTCTATGGAGAGAGTGGTCTGCTTCAGATCGGCAAAGATGTACCTGGCTCCGAAGGAGTGGATGGCCTCCGGATCGTCCGTGTCTCCCACGTACTGTGCCACGGATTCATTGATGCTGAGACGGGGACCCAGGGTGAGCTCCCAGGTGCTACTCGTCTTGATGCCCACAGACCCGAAATAGGATGTCCTGGATCCGCCGGCTTCGTCCCAGCTGTAGGTGACGTTTGCCATGCCGGAGATGGGCTTGCTGAAGTCGGTGGTCTGATTGAAGGAGATCTGATGTCCGCTGGGCTTTTTCGCCAACGGTCCCCCTCTTGTCAACCGGTCATCCATGGACTCGAAGGTTCGCTCATAGCTCAACCGGTTGGACCAGTAGTTGAGGAAAGTGAGATTCGCCCGAACGGAGAGCTGGGTATCCAGCCGGTCCCCATCGAAGTTCCAGGTGACTTGGGGTTCCGCACTGATCTCCCACCGCCTGAAGACGTTCCCCGGCCGGTTCTCCTGGTACTCCAGGGACACCTGGGCGTCTCTCCGGTCGGCGTTCCGCTGGTATCCGAGGTCGTTTACCTCGAAGCCCGGGGAGGTGAAGCTGAACTCGGCGCCCCCTCTCCAATGCAGCCCGGCCTGCCTTCGCAGCTCCAGGTTCCCGGAGTATCCGGTGAGAGATGTGGCATCGGGATCCAGCTCGATGTGATGGGCGTCCGGCCGCTGGTAGTACCGGGCCGAAGACTCCTGAGCGTCGGTGATCACCTCGGCTTCCCCGGCAATGTGACTCCCGGCAAATTGCCCGGAGAGGGACCATGCCCGGTCAGCCCACTCGTGGAAGAAGTCCAATCCCCCGGTATAGGCCGAGGACCGAAGTTCCGCCGCCAGACCTTCATCGCTGAGGTCCCGATTCACCGCGGTCCCGATGACGCCGATGGCCGACTGTCCGTCCCTGAAATCCTTCCGCAGTCTGCCGACCAGGAAGTTCGTAAGGGGTGCTACCTCGGCCTCATGTGCTTCCCGAAAGTCGTCGACATAGTCGGCCATTTCCCGACTCGTCACCGCCTCCATCAACCCGACGGACCATCCGCCGGCGGTCTGGCCCGTAAGCTTTGCTGCTCCCAGGATGGTTGTCGCGTCGGGAACGTCCTCGTAGGCAGCTTCGGACGGTACATCTCCCCTGGGCCTGTCACCGATACGACGGGAGTAGAGGAGCTGGGTCGGGCCTCCGCCTCCCCCGCCCCCTCCACCACCGAACATCCCCATTCCGCCTCCGCCTCCGCCGCCACCTCCCTGGCCGAAGGAGAAAATCCCTGCCCCCTCCACGAAGAAAGGTCGTTTTTCCTGAAACCGGGTTTCGTAGGCGGTCAGGTTCACGACGGCCGGGTCCACCTCGACCTGTCCAAAGTCCGGGTTGATGGTGGCGTTCAGTGTGAGGTTGGAGCTGAGGCTGTATTTCAGGTCGAAGCCAGCGCCGTAGAAGAAATCCGAGCCGTCTCGATAGGGATTCTTGAAATCGACGTCAGAGTTCTGATCGATGGTAACGAACTCCGCCCTGCTCTGGACGTAGGGAAGGAGCTCCAGGCCCCGAGGCCTGCCCAAGCCCTCGATCCCCTCCAAGTGCCCGTACCTGGCAATCCCGGCGGCTTCGTCCTTGGGGGTAAAGGCGAAAAGCTGCTTCTCTCGGTTCCGGGCGATATCCCTGGTAATCTGGATTCCCCATTGCTGAACATTGGCGTTTCCGTACCGGAGCTGGCTGAACGGGATGCGCATCTCCGCCGTCCAACCATCCTCGTTCACGTGGGTCGCCGCCTCCCAAACCGGGTCCCAGGAGGAGTCGCCATGTCGATCCTGGCCCCCTGTGAGGGCCTCGTCGCCCCTGACCCCGTCCGGGTTGACCTCGAATTTGAAGCCGGTCCGATGGTCGTTATAGGAATCCAGGGATATGGTGAGCCAATCCGTGTCCATGAGGAAACCGTCTCGCCGGCCCAACCGGGTGGAAACGGGACTTCTATCCCTCATGATAGCCCCTACATAGAGGGCGTCCTCGTCGTAAAGGACAAAAACTCGGGTCTCCTCTGTGGCAGGTTCACCCTCGAAGGGATCCAATTGCGTGAAGACCGTGGCAGGGGCAGCTTCCAACCAGGCCGCCTCGTCGGGGATACCATCCAGATTCAAAGAACCCTGGAGGCGGGAAGCTCGTACGGTGGGAACGCCTTCTTCCGCGGTTGTGGGTTCGCCGGCTTCCTGAGAAGCAGCCGGCGTGGCCGGGCCGGACAGGCCGATGCACAGAAGCAGGAAGGCGCTCCAACGGGGGACCGGGGCGTTTCTTGTCGAAGGGCAGCACATAAGGAGCGGGCAGTTTTCCTCGGGCGATGTGTCCAACAATCCAGTTTTGATCGGCGGTGCAGCTCCAGTGAGCCTCACCGCCGAGAACATCCTAATAAAATAAGACAACTTACCCCCCCGTGGGCGTTGAGGCGGGAATCGCCCCGCTTCCCGCTTGCTCCCAGGCCCGGGCGGGGGCAGCTTCCGGTTTCAAAGGCCATTCACTTCCATCGGAGGACGACCCGTGGATTCAAGGCACTTTTTTCGGCTATTCGCTTCGATCGTCTTTGTCATCTTCCTACTCCCGGCGTCGCCCCTGATCCTCGACGACCAAGGCCTTGAATCCCAGGAAAACGCGGCGGTGGAGGAGTCGGCAGAGGCTGTTGTCCGGGATCTTTACGCTATGGTGACCTTCCCGGTAGGAACCACGCCGGACTGGAGCGAGTTCCGGGCACTCTTCCTGCCGGAGGTGGTTGTGGTGCTCCGAACGAGTCCCCAGGCCACTTCCGTCTTCACCCTCGAGGGTTTCATCGAGGACTGGCTCCGATTCATCGAGGGGTTCAACATCGCGGAGACTGGTTTCGCCGAGCGGATCATCCGGACCCACAGTACCGAATTCGGGGACATCGCCCACATCTGGGTCCTCTACGAGGCGGAAATCCCTGGTAGAGGTCGCCCGCCCCAGAGGGGGGTCGACAGTTTCCAACTCGTTCGTCGGGACGGCCAGTGGAAGATCGCGTCGGTCCTGAACGAACTCCCTATGCCCGGGAGAGAGATTCCCGAAGTCCTCCGGGGCGGGGGGTAGCGAGTTTTGGACGACCCGCAACTGATGGCGAGCCTTACCGGCCTTTTTCTCCTCATGGCCGTGTTGTACTCCGCCGTAGGTCAGGGCGGGGGCTCAGGGTATCTGGCCGCCATGGCCCTGTTGGGGGTGACACCTGACAGGTTCAGGCTCATCGCCCTGACCCTGAACGTGGTGGTGGCTTCCATCGGCTTGGTGAAATTCGCCCGAGCGGGGTATTTCAATGGGAGGCTCCTCCTTCCGTTTGTTGTTTCATCGATCCCCCTGGCCTTTTTGGGAGGGTACTTTTCCCTTCCGTCCCAGGTGTTTCGGCCACTGGTGGGTGGTGTGCTCCTTTGGGCCGCCGTACTTCTGGTCTGGAAGCCCCCCCTGCCGGAGGAAGAGGCGGGGGCTGGAGCATCAGTATGGGGTTCCCTCATGGCCGGAGGAGGGATCGGGCTCCTCTCCGGCCTGATCGGTATAGGAGGCGGTGTCTTTCTGGCACCGCTTTTGATCCTCAGGGGTTGGGCGTCAGCGAAGACCACAGCTTGCCTCTCTTCGGCATTCATTCTGGTGAACTCCCTGGCGGCTCTGACGGGTCTTTCCTTCCACGCTCAGGAGGTTCCGGCCTTCCTGCCCGTCTGGATGGTGGTAGTGGCTCTCGGAGGATGGCTGGGATCGAGTTTGGGGTCCAGAAGGTTCAGCCCCCAAACCCTGCATTGGCTTCTGGCGGGGGTTCTGGTGATCGCCGGGGCCAGGATCGTACTATTGGGGTGATCGGGATGAAGGTCGGGTCTTTCTCACTTCATACCTTCACGAGGTTCAGAAATGGCGAACATCGCAATTCTCTATTGCAAGAAGATTCAGGATCACTCCTGCATCGCCTGTGCGAAATGCCACAAGGGCATAGCAGAGCGCCACGGCGAGTTCGGGCGGTACGGTGACGATGAGATCCAGTTGGTGGGGATGACCGATTGCGGGGATTGCCCCGGGCTTACCGTTCCCCGGGTGAAGCTTCTCCACGAGGTGGCCAAAGGTCTGGACAGAACCATCGATGTCATTCACCTCGGGACCTGCATGAAACTGGCCATGGAGACGGCAGAGTGCCCTATCGACTACGATGAGCTGAAATTCATTCTGGAGCAGAAGTTCGACTGTGAAGTGGTGCTCGGGACTCATTCTTATTGATCCCGGGGAAATCGAGAGGACACTGTTACGTGAAGAGACTCTTGCCCCTGCTCTTCTTCGTCTCGGCGGCCTGCGGCAGCGGAGATGGAGAGGAGAGGGACTCGCCACAGGGTGAGATGAGGGACCCAGACTCCAAGCTTCCGGCAATCCTGGCCACCAACGCCTTCTACTACTACGAAGACCTGGAGCGTGCCTGGGAATTCTACGCCAGGACCCTGGGGTTCATGACGGTGGCAGATTACGGGTTCGCCAAGATCCTCGAAGTCGGGCCCACGTCGTATCTGACACTGGTGGACCACACAGAAGGAATGCACAGCTCCGAGGAACCGAAGAGCGTGACCCTGGCCATCGTCACGGAAGAGGTGGAAGGGTGGTGGGAGTACCTTTCGGGTGTGGGAGTGGAGATGAGGGCGAGCCTCGGTAACGAGGAGGGGATCGTGGAGCCAGGCCGGCCCCACGACGGCTTCGTGGCCATTGATCCAGAGGGATACCTCCTGGAGTTCGAGCGATTCAACCCACACCCTGAGAACGAGAATCTCCTGCCCGTTCTCCACTCAACCGAACCCCTTTTCCCGGGCGGTGGAGAGACGGCACCCGGGATCCAATCCACCCGGCCCCCGGACCTGGGGATCCAGGGCACGGTTCTCTGGCTCTACTATGATGATCTCACCAGGATCGAAGCTTTCTATGGCGAGGCCTTGGGGGTGGAGATCCTGGTGGACCAGGGGTGGGCAAAGGTGTATCCGGCTTCTCTGACGGGATTCCTGGGGTTCGTCGATGGAGAGCGAGGACTTCACCGGGCCACGGACGAAAAAGGCGTAACGGTGTCCTTCTTTACGACGGAGCTTCCCATCTGGTTCGAGCACGTTAAGGAGATCGAGGGGTTCGAGTTCCGTGCTCCCGAGATCTCCACCGAGGGTGATTTCGTTCACACCTTCGTTGGGTATGATCCGGAGGGATACTACCTGGAGTGGGACGAGTTCCTGGACGTGGGGGTGAACGAGGGGCTCCTGGGTTCTTTGTACGCCCACCGGGATTTGCCCTGATCAATGAGTCTTGGATAGAGAATGCCCCAAACCCGGAGACCGAAATGGCCAGGATTCTCATAGTCGATGACGAGGAGATGGACCGCATCATCGAGCGCACCATCCTCGAGGAGGACGGGCACGAGCTTTTTTTTGCGTCCGACGGTGAAATGGCATTGAACCTCTGTAGGACGCAGGACGTGGAGTTGATCCTTACCGATCTGGCTATGCCGAAGTTCAATGGTCTCCGCTTCATCAAAGAACTCCGGGAGGACTCTTTAATGATGCCGGTGGTGGCAATATCCGGTTGGGCTGCTGATCAGCTGGATCTCGCCCTGGAATACGGAGCCGATCTGTCTCTTTCCAAACCGGTGGATGCCCAGACCTTGCGGGCCGCTGTTCAGGAAGGATTGGCACTTTCCACCAGTCCGAGCAGGAGCGATCCCTGGAAGCGGGTGATCAAGTGAACAGGAGTTTCCCGGGTTTGGCGCTTCTCTTCCTGAGCTTGGTGACGGCTGTCACCGCCCAGGAATCTCCTGCTCCCGTCCAGATCGAGATCCGCACCGAGCTTGGGCCCATCACCCTGGAGCTCTATCCAAGCAGTGCCCCCGTTACCGTCACCAACTTCCTCCGATACGTGGACGGAGGTTTTTTTGCAGGGGGATCTTTCCATCGGACCGTCCACCAGGGTAATCAACCCAACGACTCCATCCGCATCGCCGTGATCCAAGGTGACATCAACGGGGGCATGGGAGGTCATAGATTCGGTTCCATCGATCTGGAGCGGACCCACCTGACCGGGCTCCAGCACGTGGACGGTACCATTTCCATGGCCCGAGACGGACCGGACACTGCCACGTCCTCCTTCTTCATCTGTGTCGGAGACCAGCCGGAGTTGGATTACGGGGGCCGGAGGAATCCGGATGGCCAGGGGTTCGGAGCCTTTGGCGTGGTACTGGAAGGGATGGACGTTGTCCGGGCCATCAACCGGTCTCCTGCCGAGGGCCAGAATCTCACTCCCCCCATCAAGATCCTGGACGTTATTCGCGTCGGCTCTTGACCCCCCGCCGAGCCCGATTCACTTGCCCGGGGCCCGCTCTGAAGGCAAGTTGGTGCCAGCCAGGTCAAACCAGCTCCCCCACTTCGGTCAAGCGGCGATGCCTGCGGAAAGAACAGGCTTTCGCCATGGAGGTGGTGGTCCAATGGACGACTACATTTTGTTGGTTGAGGACAGTCTCGACCACACCGTTTTGGTCCAAGCGCTGTTGGACTATCACGGGTTGGGGAAGCACGTGGCGGTAACCGAAACAGTCTCTCAAGCCAAAGCCTATCTCCTTGGTGAGTGGCCCTTCCACGAGAGGGACCGCCATCCCCGTCCGAACCTCATCATCCTGGATCACTGGTTGGACGACGGTACCGGCCTCGATCTCCTGGAATGGCTTCATGAAGATCGGGAGCTGAGGTCCATTCCCGTTATCCTGTTCACGGGATGCGAAGATCCGGCCGTCAGGGATCAGGCTTTGGCACTGGGAGCGAAGGACTTCGTCCTCAAACCTGGTGGGTATGAGGAACTGGGCAAGGCCATTGAGCGAATGGTGACGCAGGGGCTGGTGGATCGGTCCGTCGATGAAGAGGACGGTCCAGGGTCGGCAAAAGCTGGCTGAGCCTGGCCGATCCGGGGTCCTGCACCCATTCCTACAATTCCGTTGGTTCCCAACAACCGGTGCTGAAACCATGCTGCGAGCCTTCTCTGTTGTTCTCCTCTTCCTTCTCCCGTCCTTGATGGCCTGCTCGGGCCAGGCCCTCGATGACTCCGGAGACTTCAAGGTGGCGGTAGCCACCTTCTCCCACGAGACCTGCACCTTCTGCCCGGGTGGGGATGTCACCGTCGAGGACTGGGAGCGGGTGAGTCCCCCCCTTTCCGGGGAGCCACTGCTGTCAGCCGGGGGCTATATCCGGGGGTTTGTCTCCGAGGCCGAAGACTATGGTGACATGGAGTTGGTGGGCCTGACTTCCCCGTTGGGGGTCTTTGGCGGATCGTCGAGAAGTTGGAACACGGAAGAAACCTTCCACCACTTTCTGGACCTCATGATTCAGGACCTTGGGGCCGCCTTGCCGGTGGACGGGGTTTTCCTTGCACTCCACGGGGCCATGGCGGTCCGGGATGTGCCCAGGCCCGAGGCTGAGATCGCCCGAGCCTTCAGGGAGGTGGTGGGTCCCGACGTGCCCATCGTCGCCACCTTCGATTTGCACGGGAATGAGGACGGGGAGTTTCTGCGATGGGCGGACTTCGCCTTCACAACCAAACGGTATCCCCACTACGACGCCGCCCTCCAGGGGTCCAGGGCTGCCCGGGCCCTCCATCGAACCATGAAGGGCTCCTACTCTCCGGCGACGGCCAGCCGAAAGCCAGGCATCATCACCGCGACCGTTCTTCAGTGGACCGGGGCGTCTCCTTCCATGGATATCATGGAACGCGCCCGGAGGTGGGAGGCCAGGGAGCCCGATGCCTTCGTGAGCGTTTTCTACGGTTACCCTTGGTCCGATGTCCCCGACGTTGGTGCGGCGATTCACGTCATGACGAACAACGACCAGGAGCTGGCGGATCGAATCGCCGACGACATGAACGAGTACTTCTGGCGAGTCCGGGAGGAATTCGCCTTGGGAGAGTTTCCCCAGCCGGCCGAGGCTGCCCAGGTGGTTCGCCAGGCGGTGGCGGATGGAGCTGTTCCGGTGGCCGTGGGTGACCACTCCGATCGGCCTGGGGACGCTACACATATTCTCCGGGCCTTCGAAGAAGCCGACATTGGCCGGGTCCTCTACGGGACCATCACCGATCCAAGGGTCCTGGAAGCTCTCGAGGAAGGAGGGGCCCAGCCCGGGGATGCCTTCGATATGGAGATCGGCGGGTTTACGCCTTCCGGCGGGACCCCTTTCAGGATCCAGGGGACTCTCTCCTATTTCGATGAAGGATTCAGCTACGACAAGGTGGCGGTGGTGGAGTTCGGGGAGGGGAACGCCGTCATCATCACGCCGACCTACGAGCAGGTCACCGAACCGGGTCGGTTCGCGTTTCTTCCCATGGGGTTGGAGGACTTCGATGTCTTCGTGGTGAAGTCACGGGTCCACTTCCGGAGGGGATTCGACGAGACGGGCTTCGCCAAGACCATCGTGGTGGTAGAGGCTCCGGGTCCGTTCGTGGGCACGACGTTTTTGGATGCCCTTCCCTATGAACATGTGGATCTCGACCAGCTTTACCCCTTCGGAACTCCGCCCGGCCGTAGCTAGGACGAGCCTCGGCTTCTCGAGAAGTGTGGACCATGGAAAGAGAAAACCATGACAGGAGATAAGCCCGACAGGGAAGAAGAGGGGCCTGAAGACGAGGGCTTAAGGGAATCGAGAATGTTCGTAAGCATGCGGGATGGTTTTCGCCTGAACGTTCAGGT
>JASFVN010000010.1:0-39883 GCA_050049805.1 Gemmatimonadota bacterium | reverse complement strand
GGAGGCCTTGGGAGTCAACCCCTCGAGATCGATCTCGATAGTGGAGTGATAGCTGGCGTCGGGATCGGCGAAGACTCCATCCACTCTTCGACCGCTGGCCTTAGAGCAATATTCCAGGACTTCTCCATTCGGCGGGAAGAGGGCCACGATTCCACCCATCTCCGTTGCCATGGACGAGATAGTGATCCGAGAGGCCAGGTCCAACTCCTCCACTACATCCCCATAAATCTCTGCGGCAAATCCCAGCAGACCGTTCGCTCCAAGCTCACTCAGCATGGCCAAGGTGATGTCCTTCGCCGAGGCACTCTCCCCCGGACGGCCTTTCAGGACGATCTTCACAGTGGGCGGAACCTTGAACCACACCTTTCCAAAGGCGAAGGCTTGGGCAATGTCCACGTCCCCCATTCCTTGCCCGAAGGCCCCGATGGCTCCCAAAATGTTGGCGTGGGAATCGGTTGATACGAAGGTTGAGCCGGGCAGGACATGGCCGCCGTCGATGGCCAGATGGGTCCCTATGCCCGCATTGATGTCGTAGACCTCGATTCCCTCCTGGCGGGCGAAATCCCTGCAGAACTGTTGGTTCGTTGCGTACTTCTGGTCCGAACCCCCAGGGTTGCAGTCGAAGGTAAAAAGGGTCTTTCCCGGGTCGGCTACAGGTAGGGCATTCTTTCGAATGTTCTTCACCACGTTGGCTCCGCCGAAATCCCTGGCGGCCCTCACATCGATGACGATGTCAACGATTTCGCCGGGCTCGACCTCCTGCCCGGCATGGTCGGCAATGATCTTTTCTATGATGGTCTTTCCCACGGAACACCTCTTCGAGCTCGGTTGGCGCCACGGCGTGGCGGCTGTCTGTTTGGGTTGACATCAAGTCGTTCAATCCCGCTTCCGCTGAATGGGGCTCGGGGTCAGCTCCCCTTGCACCAGATCTACCAGACCGGAAAGCGACCGGATTGTGATCCGCCGGCCTTCGGTGGAGATTATCCCCTTTCTCCGTAGGTCCCCCAGGGCCCGAGCCACACTCTCGCGACTGGTAGCCAGCAGGTGAGCCAGGTCGGACTGCGTGCCCGGCAGATCGAAGCTCCCCCCGTCCCTGGCGACACCCTCTCTTTCCGCTCGCTCCAGAAGGGTTTTTGCCACCCGTCCTGGCACACTCCTCAGTGAAATCCTCTCTACAACACGGACGAGGTCCCGGAGGCGTTGGCCCAGGTTCCGAATCACGGCATCAGAGATTTCCGGGTGCTCCCGATACAGTCGCTGAAAATCCTCCATGGAGAGGAAGTAAACCTCGGAATCCTCCACGGTCCTCCCCGATGCTGGGTAGGGCCCTCCGTCGAATACCGGGAGTTCCGCGATACTCTGGACAGGACTCTCCACGTGGATCACCTGCTCCCGGCCATCCGCAGTAGATCGGTAAATCTCCACCAGCCCTCTCGAAAGGACGTAGACCCCCCGGGCTCGCTCCCCCTTCCTGAAGAGGATCGTGCCTTGAGGGATCCGGCGCCGGACCATGCGCTGGAAGACCAGCTCCAACGCTTTTGGAGAGAGGTCTTTGAAGAAAGAGACCCCCTTAAACTCGTCGATGATGATTCTCGACACGAACCCGTCCCTGGCCACGGTTCCTTTTGCACCCCACCAGATCCGAAGAAGATGCTCTGTTGGGAAGCCGATTGGAAGGTGCAGCAACCCCTTCCCTGTGATGGGCGTCACATCAGCCATACCACGGAGGCCGTAGCGTAGAAGAACGAGAAACACCCTAGCCGAAGAGGTCCCTCATGGCCGATATCCATGCCGACACGTCCATCAATGAGCTACTCGAGGAATACCCCTTCCTCCTGGATTTCCTCGTGCACTACAACCCAAAGTTCGGACCGTTGAAGAACCCCATGATGCGGGCCACAGCCGGCAGGGTGGCCACGGTCAGAAAGGCCTCTGAAATCGTGGGGGTGGAGCTGGACGATCTTCTCGGTGCAATCGGGGAGGAGATCGACAGAGCCCGACACGGGAAGGAATCGGGTTCCTCGTCAGGCACAAAAGAGAGCAGCCGCGACACCAAGGTTGCTGAGTTGAAGAGCCTGATACTTGACCTTCATGCTGGGGTTGAGGCGGAGAGTGCCCGGGCCCGTTTCAACGAGGTCGTGAAGGACGTCTCCCCCGAAGAGATCGGCGCCATGGAAGAAGAGTTGATTCGGGAGGGTATGCCGGTCGAGGAGATCCAGCGCCTCTGCGACCTGCACGTGGCCGTGGTCCAGGACAGTCTGGGCCGACAGGACGCGATTGAGGCGCCTCCGGGCCATCCGATCCACACCTACCGGGCTGAGAACGAGATCATCACCGGGCTCGCCAACCGCCTGGGGAACCTCTGCTCCGATGAGAGGAAAGACGGGTTCTCGGGGCCGGGATGGGGAAGAGAATACCGTGAAGTACTGGACGAGCTGGAAGGCATCGACAACCACTACCTCAGAAAAGAAAACGAGCTCTTCCCTGCCCTGGAGAAAAATGGGATCACCGGTCCCTCACAAGTCATGTGGGGGGTTCATGACGAGATCAGGGGTCTGGCGAAGGAAGCCAGGGCTTACCTGGAGGCGAACTCATGGGAGGGCGCGGCGAGGGGTGGGGTTTCTCTGGCCAGAGCCATAATCGAGATGGTTTACAAGGAGGAGAAGATCCTCTTCCCACTAGCCCTCCAAAGGCTGGATGAGGCCGAGTGGTCCGAGGTACGGAGAGGCGAAGACGAGCTCGGCTACGCCTTCAAAGATCCGGAGGCCCCCTTTGCCCCGGCTGGAAGCGGGGAGGAACGGGAACAACCCCGGGACGACCAACCCCACGGTGCCCAGCCTCAGGACGAGCAGCCGGATCCTTCCATGCAGCTCCCCATCGTGTCGGCGTCCCCAGCTTCTCCGGTGACCCAGCGCGAGGGCGAGGCGTTCGTGGATCTGGGAACGGGACGTCTCGGCGTGGAACAGCTGGACATGATGCTCCGGCACCTGCCCATCGAGATTTCCTTCGTCGACGCCGACGGTTTCGTCCGCTACTACTCGGAGACCGAAGACCGACTGTTCCCCAGGACGCCTGGTGCCATCGGGCGGCACGTGGAGAACTGCCACCCCCCGAAGAGCCTTCATATGGTCAGAGAGATCTTGAAGAGATTCGCTTCCGGAGACAGGAATGTGGCCGAGTTCTGGATCGAGATGCAGGGCAAATTCATCCACATCAGGTACTTCGCCGTGAGAAACACCTCCCGGCAATACCTTGGATGTCTGGAGGTCACGCAGGACGTGACAGGAATCCGAGCCCTGGAGGGGCAGCGGCGACTTCTGGAATGGAGTTGATCCGATCGGTCAGGGCATGAGGGACGCCCGCCGGAAAGAGAAGACCCTAACCCGCCGAGACCCTGTGGAGTGAAAGGGAGGATCCGACGCTTCACTCTTTCCCCTCACGGCAATCAGGGTTCCCGGGTAGCGTGGTGTCCGCCTGGTTTCTCTGGCGGGATTTCGGCGGCCACCCCACTTTTGACGTTGTTGCGCAGACGCCTGGCAGGCGTACGTCGGGCCCGCTTTCTCGTTCGAGGGACCGGACATTGAGCCATGCTTTCGGCCCCAGCAGACGTCATTCTTAGCATATCAGATCTCCGAAAGTCCTTCGGGGAGCTGGAAGCCGTGCGAGACCTCTCCCTGGATATTCGCCAGGGAGAGGTTTTCGGGTTTCTGGGACCGAATGGTGCAGGGAAAACCACAACCATCCGTATGGTCTGCGGCCTGCTCAAAGCCGATGCCGGTGAAGTCCGGATCAACGGGAAAAGTCTGGGCCAAAACGTCCGGGAGTGTCGCCGCCGAATCGGGCTCTGTCCCCAGGAGCTCGTGATCTGGGAGACCCTCACCTGCATCGAGCAACTCACCTTCGTCGGAACCCAGTACGACCTCGAGCGAAAGGCAGCCCGGCACCGAGGGATGGAGCTTCTGGATGTCCTGGGGCTGTCAGAGAAGGCAAACCGCCTGGCCAAAACCCTCTCCGGCGGCATGAAACGCCGACTCAACCTTGGACTTGCTCTGGTTCACGATCCGGACCTGCTGGTGTTGGACGAACCCCAGGCTGGGTTGGATCCCCAGAGCCGGATCCTGGTGAGAGAGTACATCCTCTCCCTGGCGGAACGGAAAACCGTCCTCCTGACAACCCACGAGATGGATGAGGCAGATCGTCTGGCAGGGAGGATCGGCATCATCGACCACGGAACCCTCCTGGTCCTGGATACTCCCGATGCCCTGAAGGCCAGGCACGCTGGGGGAGAGATCCTGGAGTTGACCGTGGGCAGCTCCTACGGCCAACCGGGAGGCACTACCAACCGATCGGCGGAGGTCAGAGAGTTCCTCGGGACCTTGCCTGAGGGCCTGAGCGCCCTCGAAAGCCTTCCAGGGAGCCTCCGCCTCACGGGTCAGGCCCTCCATGACCGCATCCCACTCCTCTTCGAGCGCCTGAAGGCGGCAGGGGTGGATATCCAGGATGTCACTCTCAGGAAGCCTACCTTGGAGGACGTCTTCATCTCCCTCACAGGCAGAGGTTTGAGAGAATGACCGCGCCGGCCTTCTCTCGACTCCTCTCCCTCTTCCGAAAGGAAATGCTGGAAACCTTCCGCGACTGGAAGATGCTCAGCCTCACCCTCACCTTCGCGCCCTTCTTCGTCCTCCTGATGTATGCTTACCTCGGTCATTCCACCCCGGTCTACCAGATCGCCGTCGTGAACCATGACAGGGGTGGAATCGCGCGAGAGGGCGTGGAGGAGGAGTTGGGAGCCCGATTGGTCGAGATGCTCAGGGGAGTCCAATCGCCAGAGGGGGACACCGTTCTTCGGGTAAGGTTGGTTACGTCTGGCGAAGTGGAAGGCCTCCTGGAAAGCCGCCGGGTGGATGTGGCCATCACGATACCGGAGGGGTTCTCTGAAACTCTACTCGCTGCCCGGGAAGGGAGAACCACGCTGCCGGTCCCGGTCCGAAGCAGGGGCGATCCCGCGAATCCGGACTATCTCATGGCCGCAGTGTGGGCGGACATGACCGTCATGGCCTTCGTGGAGATCGCTTCCGGCCTTCGTAGCCCGGCCCTCCTGGCTCCAGAAACCGTGTCGGGCACCTCTTCCCTTACCGAGTTCGAGCTCTATGTTCCGGGGCTCCTTGCGCTCGCCCTGATGATGCTGATGTTCACGGCCGCCGGAGCCCTCATCAGGGAGAAAGACAAGGGGACACTCATTCGGCTCCGGCTATCCAACCTGACGGTCTTTGAGTGGCTCACTGCGGTCAGCTGTACGCAGCTGATCGTGGGGATTCTTGCTTTGGCTCTGACGTATTTGACGGCCATGGGAGTCGGCTACAAGGCCAACGGCTCCCTGACAATCCTCTTTGTTGTCGGAGCACTGACCAGTATCTCCATCATGGCGTTCAGCGTTTTGGTGGCAGCGTTCCTCAGGACCGTGTTCGACCTGGTAACGGTGGGATGCTTCCCCTTCTTCATTCTCATGTTCTTCTCGGGAGGGATGTTCCCCCTCCCGGGCATCGCCCTCTTTCACTTGGGAGACAGGGCGGTCCAGATCAACGAGGTCCTCCCCACCACCCACGCCATCTCGGCCATGAACAGGGTCCTGAGTTACGACGCCGCCCTGGGGGATATCGCGTATGAATTGGCTGCCGTAGTGATCCTCAGTGCCGTTTATTATGCAGTCGGAACCTGGATCTTCACCCGTCGACACATGCCAGCGGTGGGTTGACGCCGCCGACCCTTCCGACCGGGATCATCCCTGCAAACGGACCAGGGCAGCGCCGAAGATCTCCAGGTCATGTATTGTTTCAGGGCCCTAAGACGTTAACAGGGAAAGAGGAAGTGATTGACATCGATTTGGAGGGATGGCTCCCATGTCGTTCAGGAATGTCTCCGGTTTGTTCGGCCTGCTCATGGTTTCCATGAGCTCGGCCTGCGACGACCCCGTCGGCCCGAAGGTGGACCCCATCACCGAGCTCCCCCGGGCCCTTACGGCTGCCGAGCAGACCGTCATCGCCCAATCCACGAGCTTCGGGTTTGAGTTGCTGAAGACCGTGGACGCCGCCCGGGTAGAGGACGAGCCAAATACGATCCTCTCTCCACTCTCCGCTTCCATGGCCCTTGGCATGGCCCTCGAGGGCGCCCAGGGGGAGACGTTCACCGAGATGCAGGACGTTCTCGGCTTCCAGGGTATGGGGCGGGAGGAGATCAGAGATTCCTATCGTGGCCTTCTGGATCTCCTGCTCAACCTGGACCCCAAAGTGGAGATCGGGATAGCCAACTCGGCCTGGTCACGGCAGGGGTTTCCATTCACCGCCGAGTATTTCGATGCCCTGACGAGCTCCTTCGACGCGGTAGTCCAGGAGCTGGATTTCAGCGACCCCGGAGCGAAGGATATCATCAACCAGTGGGTCAGTGATCAGACCAATGGTCGCATCGATTCCATCATCGATGTCATCAGCCCTCTGGACATTCTCTTCCTCATCAACGCCGTTTACTTCAAAGGGGATTGGACTACCCAATTCAAGAAATCCAACACCCGACCTGCCCCATTCTACCAAGACGATGGCGTCACCATTTCCGTTCCCATGATGTCGGGAGAGATCGAGCACCTCAGACTAGCCAGCATTGGGAGTGGTCGGATCGTGGGTGAGATTCCCTACGGAGGAAAGGCATTCGGGATGGTTATTGTACTGCCCTCGCCGGGAGAGGCCGTGGACGACCTGCTTCCAGCCCTGAACGAGGAAAGCTGGGCATCGTGGATGGACGCCCTCCATGAATCCGAAGGCACGGTCCGGATGCCGAAGTTCGAGCTCGAGTGGGACGGGCTCTTCAACCAGGCCTTGAAGGACATGGGCATGCCGACAGCATTCAACGCCATGGACGCGGACTTCTCGAGGATCACACCAGCCCCGGACGCACACATCAGCGCCGTTCGGCAGAAGACCTACATGAGGGTTGATGAAGAAGGAACGGAGGCGGCTGCAGCCACCTCCGTCACCGTGGGTATTACCTCCGCCCCACTGGGGCTTACCGTGGATCGCCCTTACCTCCTGGCCATCCGCGAACGCCTAAGCGGGACCGTCCTTTTTGCCGGAGTCATCCGGGACCCGAGTTGATCGCGGGGTTACCCGTCGGCTTCCCCGTAGCCAAGGAGAATCCTGGTCATTCCGTCTTCCTGTCCGGCAACCAGGAACACGACTCGTCCCGCATCCTCGTTTCGGGCCCACAGGGAGTTTACCTCACGCCCTTCCTCCTGGGACCGATGCTGGGCTCTGAGGTCATAACCCTCGCCCTCGAGCCAGGACCGGTAGAAGGATAGGATCTCGCTGGCGGAGCCGTCGCCCTGCCAGGCCACAGCACCCATGAAGCCTTCCTCGGAGGTGAGGGAGTAGACGCGCTGGGGATCCCTGGGCATCCCATCGACCCTCCGAACCCAACCCGGCATCCCCTCTGCTTCGTCTCCTGCCCCCAATCGCAGGGTGGCGTCGTCGGTCTGAATGACCATGGAGCCGCCGTTGTCGCTCCCTTGCACGTCAAAGCGAACCTGGCCCTCGTCGGACCTGATGACCAGAGAGCCACCGTCCTCCCTTTTGGTGAGGTCGAAGCGGACCTGTCCTTCGTCGGAGTCGATAGCCAAGAACCCCCCGTCGTCCGTCTTCCTGAGGTCGAACCGTACCTGGCCGTCCTCGGTGTCGATGACCAGGGCCCCTCCATCGTCCTCCCGAATCAGGTCCATTCGGATCCTACCCTCGCTGGACTTGACCTCCATCAAGCCTTCCCGGGCTTGCTCCTTGAGGCCCTCCACGAACTCCTGTCCTTCGGGGAAGAGCTCCATGGTCTCCCCGAAGAACTCCTCCATGAAGGCATCGCCGGGCTCTCCAGAGCCCAGGTCCAGATCCTGAAGGAGCATCACCCCCTCCTCCGGAGGCACCGAAAGTAGGGTGGCATGGGATTCAATCCGCTCGACCATGGCTTCCGCCGCCAGCGTCGGATTCGCCTCCAGCTCCTGCTTGATCACATAAGCGATGTCTTCCACCCGATGCTTGACATGCACGGCTGCGAGGCCCACCCCGATGATGCCCAGCACGAAGAGAGTACCCACGGCGATGGACAGCCAGCCCAGGAAGGAAAGCTTCTCCCCGCTCTTGCCGGTGACAGCTCTCTCGAATTCGTCGTACATGGATTTCCTCCTTCGTCGGGCCAATCCGGTTGTTATCGGGGACGCACCTCCCCCGTTTGCTCAAGACTACGAGAAAGAGGCCCAAGTTGTTTTACTCTTCGTCTCCGGCTCCAGCCCAGCGGGTGTTGAGGCTCCCTCCCGGGGAGCACCCGCACACTTGCCCCGAGGCAGGGGAAGATGTGGCGGGGACCATGCCCGGGACGCAGATTGGGGAGCCCACGAGACTCAAAAAACAGGACCTGACCCCATGACCGCCAGACCCGGGAAATCCACCAAAGCCATCCACGCCGGCCGCATCGATCCCCGCATGGAGGGTGCCATCACCACCCCCATCTTCCAGTCCAGCACCTACGAGTACCACGGCGAGGACTACCACAACGTCGGATACCTGCGCCTGAGCAACAGCCCGAACCATATCGTTCTGGGCGATCGACTCGCGGCCTTGGAAGGTAGCGAAGCCGCCCTGGCCACGGCCTCGGGGATGGCCGCCATCTCCGCCGCCCTCCTGGCCCTCCTCTCCACAGGGGATCACGTGCTGGTCCAGGATTGCGTCTACGGCGGTACGACCAGCCTTTTGAACCATGAACTTTCCCGCCTCGGGATCACCCACACCCCCATGGATCCGCAGGATCCCGATTCCTGGGCCCAGCTCCTTCAATCCACGACCCGTGTGGTCTACGTGGAGAGTATCACCAACCCTCTGATCCAGGTGGCGGACCTGGAGGCTGTCGTTGCCTTCGCCAAGGAGCACGGGCTGTTTTCCATCATCGACAATACCTTTGCGAGCCCGGTCAATTTCCGGCCGGCCGAACTGGGATTCGACCTGGTCATGGAGAGCGCCACTAAGTACCTGAACGGTCACACGGACATCTGCGCGGGCGTGGTGGCCGGATCGAAGGAAGACGTCTTCAGGACCAAGGTGACTCTCGACCACATGGGCGGCGTCCTGGATTCCCACGCCTGTTTCCTACTGGAACGGGGGCTGAAAACCCTCCCAGTTCGGGTGAAGGCCCAGAACGCCACGGCCCAACGCATCGCCGAATACCTGGAGGGCCATCCCGGAGTCGCCCGGGTGAACTATCCTGGACTTCCCGGCAATGCCCACCACCATCGGGCTGCCCGCCTCTTCGACGGTTTCGGCGGGATGGTCTCTTTCGAGCTGACGGGCGGAGTCGAGGCGGCGGAACGTTTCCTCGGCAAGCTCACCCTTCCGGCCCACGCTGCCAGCCTCGGCGGAGCCGAATCCCTCATCGTTAGACCCGCCGCAGCCACCCACGGTGGCGTTCCTCCGGAGGAGAGGGCCCGGAGCGGAATCACCGATGAGCTGATCCGTTTCTCTGTCGGCCTCGAGGATGTGGAGGACCTGCTGGAAGACCTGGGACAAGCTCTAGGAGGCTGCTGATAAGGTGGAGCGAGCCGCGTTACGCGCGCCACGGGGCCATATGCGAGGCGGGGTTTCGATGGCATAGCCATGCGCTACGTCGAGAAGCCCCAACGAAACAGATGGCCCCGTGCCGCCGTAACCCGAAGGGCACAGGGGGGTTGCGGCGCTATACCGCGTCATGACTCCTCCCCGATGCTTCAGCATCGCATTCGTCGTCCTTCCTTGTCTAGCATCCGCAAGACCCCTGCGCGCGGCCGCACCCCACTTCATCAGGAGCCTCCTGGGAGGCTGACTCTCACCAGAGGCCGAGGACACGCCACCAAAGACCGCCCACACCCAGCCAGATGACGAGGTTGGCCAGGCTCACTACCAGGCCCAACCTCCACCATTCGCCGACCTCCACGTACCCTGCCCCGAAGAGCACCGGTGCCGGTCCGGTACCGTAATGGGTCATGGAGCTGAACAGGTTGCTGAAGAAGCCCAGGACCAGCGCCGCCAGCACAGGGGGAGTCCCTACCACCAGAGCGACTCCCAGGAAGGGCGCGTACATGGCGCTGACATGGGCGGTGTTCGAAGCGAAGAGGTAATGGGAGTAGAAGTACACCAGGCTCAGGCCCAGAAAAGCGACGGTCCAAGCGCTCCCCCCGAAAACCCCGCTCACCACGTCGCTGAACCAGGGAATCACCCCGAGCTCCGTCAAGAAGGAAGCCATCATGACCAGGGCGGAGAACCAAACCAGGGTATCCCAGGCACCTTTCTCCTCGAGAACATCGGTCCATGTGAGGACACCGGTGACCAGGAGGACCACCAGGCCCAACATGGCCGTGGCCGTGGTATGGATTCCCAATGGCCCCGAGAGGATCCACAAGACCAGGAGAAGGACAAAGCACCCAAGCATGATCCACTCGGATCGCTTCATGGCCCCCAGCTCCCGCAGATTTTCCAGGGCGAGGTCTCTGGCCGCCGGCGTCTCCTTCACCTCCGGAGGGGCCAGACGATAGAGAAGCCATGGTACGGAGATCAGGCTCAGCAGACCTGGGACGGCAGCCGCCATCGCCCACCCGGTCCACGTGATCTCCACACCCTGTACCGATGCCAGCTCGGCAGCAAGAGGGTTTGCGGCCATGGCGGTCAGAAACATTGCGCTGGTGATAACAGTGCCCTGGAAAGCTGTCACGGTTAAGAAAGCCCCGATCCTTCCGGCCGTACCATCCTCCGGCTTGCTTCCGTAAGCCTCCGCCACAGACCTGAGAATCGGGAAAATCACCCCCCCTGCCCGAGCCGTGTTTGACGGTATAGCGGGCGCCAGCACCAGGTCCGTGGCTACCAAGCCGTATCCGAGGCCAAGGCTCTTCCTACCCAGGAGAGCCATGAAAAGGTACGCGATGCGAGGGCCGAGGCCCGTCTTGATGAAACCGCGGGAGATGAAAAAGGCCAGGACGATGAGCCAGATCACCCGGTTTCCGAATCCAGAGAGGGCCTCGGTGATGGTCAGGGTTTGGGTCATGGCCGTGGCGGCGATCCCCACCATCGCCACCGCTCCCATGGGAAGGGGCTTCAAGATGATGCCCACGATGGTGCCGACGAAGATTGCCAGAAGATGCATGCCAGCCGCCTCGACACCCAGAGGCGGAGGGACGAACCAACCCGCCCCCGCGATAGCCACAGGTACGAGGAGACGAAACCATCGACTGCGAGAGGGTGACTGCCAATCTTTGGATCCGTTCCCTTCTCGCACCACTGCTGGCCGGTCCTCCATCGATTCGGCCCTTTCCGTGCTGACGCGAAGTCGCATTGAGATCGTAGCCGATCGAGAAATACGTTGGGCGGACTTCCCGGGCAAACTGCCCGGGTCCTTGCACCTCCTCACCCTACCCGTCAAGATCACTCCTCCCGAAGGGGCCACCCCGGCCATGATCTACCTTGAGGCACCCCCCTGTTCAGGAAGACTCGTGGAAGCAGGACGCTCGAGGAAACTCGTCACTGGAGCCTTGGCTCTGGCCATGTTCCTGGCGGCCCTGGAGGCCACGGCCGTGGGAACGGCCATGCCTACCGTGGTCGCGGATCTGGGAGGGGTTTCCCGGTACAGCTGGGTGTTCAGCGCCTACCTCCTGGCGTCCACCACCACGGTGCCCATGTATGGGAAACTGGCCGACCTCTTCGGACGTCTTCGCATCTTCACGATCTCGGTCTTCCTTTTTCTTCTAGGAGCGGGGCTCTGCGGGTTGGCCCAGACATTCCCCCAGCTCATTCTCTTCCGGGCCGTTCAGGGTCTGGGAGCCGGCGGTGTGATGCCGGTAGCCATCACCGTGGTGGGCGACATCTATTCTCTGGAGGAGAGGGGGCGGGTTCAGGGGGTATTCTCGGCGGTTTGGGCCGTCTCCTCCTTGGTGGGTCCTGCCGCCGGAGGTCTCATAACGGACTTCCTCTCCTGGCGCTGGGTATTCCTCATCAATCTCCCCTTCGGCGTCATCTCAGTGGTCATGCTCCACCTCTTCCTCCGGGAGGAACCGATCCGGAGCAAGCGCCAGCTGGACCTCCTGGGGACCGTAAGCCTTACCGTGGCCATAGCCGTGCTACTGCTGGCCCTCCTGGAGGGTACTGAACGCTGGGGCTGGGGGGATCCCCGAAACCTCGGAATGATCGCCTTCGCCTTCGGGGGTCTCCTCTTCTTCCTCTGGCAGGAGAAGCGTGCCCCGGAGCCCATGCTTCCCCTGGACCTCTTCCAGAACCGTGTCATCGCCGTAGCTAGCGCAGGGGGATTCCTCATGGGCACGGTGCTTTTTTGCGCCGCCGCGTTTGTTCCCATGTTCACACAGGGAGTCCTGGGAGGAACCGCCGTTGACGCCGGTATGACCCTGGCGCCCATGTCCATCGGCTGGCCCATCGCAAGCACGACATCTGGGTGGCTCCTGACCAAGAGAGGATACCGCCCCTTCATCCTTGCCGGCGGAGTCATGGGAGTGGTGGGGTGCGGGCTGCTGGCGGCGGTGGATCCTACGTCCGGCCGGGGTCCAGTGATGCTGGCCATGTTCTTCCTGGGCCTGGGCCTGGGGTTTCTCTCCACCCCCTACCTCTTGGCTGTCCAGAATGCCGTTCCCAAGCGTCAACGAGGAGTTGCTACCAGCTCCGTCCAGTTTTTCCGAACCATTGGGGGGTCCATTGCGGTAGCTGCTCTGGGGGCCCTCCTCAACGCTCACCTGGCAGCGAATCTGGCGGGAGACGCAGATCCGAACGTTGCCCTCAACCCGGTACTCCGGGAGGGTGTCCCGGCGGAGATTCTGGCCGACGTAGTGACAGCCCTGGATGGAGGGCTGGGGTCCATCTACCTGGTTATGACCGTCATGGCATTGATGGGTCTGGCCATGGGCCTCCTTTTCCCAAGTGGACCTGCCCAAGCACACGCCCACCCCGAGGAGAGCTGAGAGGCCGTTCCAAGGGAGAGGGGGCGGGAACTCGCCTGACTCCTGGTGGGTTTCAGAGGCATCTGTGCACAATTACCTCAGGAGCGTAGCATGATCAGCCCGTCAGCCCTCCATATCCTTGCCTTCACCTCGGGCCTCCTTGCCTCCCCGTGGGGGTTGATCGGGCAGGAGATCTCCCTCCCGTTGGGTACCCAAGCTCCTCAGGCACACCTTCAGGACCTGGATGGCAGTCCCGTCCAGATCCTCGACTACGCGGAGCCAGGAAAACCTACCCTCATCGAGTTCTGGGCTTCCTGGTGTGGCAACTGCAGGCGCCTCCAACCCCAGCTGGATCGGATTCAAACCGATTGGGGAGCCCGGATCAACATTGTGGCGGTGGCCGTAGCGGTTTCGCAGACCCAGGATCAGGTGAAGAAGCACGTCGAGGAGAAAGACATCGGCTACACGTATCTCTGGGACGCAGATGGGGAGGTCGTGAACGCCTACGAGATCGGTGGAACCGGGATTGTAGTCATTCTGGATGCTGCCGGGAAAGTCGCCTACACTGGCTCTGGAGGCGCCCAGAACCTGGTCGGTGAGGTCCAGAAGCTGCTCGAGGGGTGACGCTGGCCCGGGCGTCCTCACCCCCCCGCTGAACTACCCGATGCTGTACGGGATTCAACCCACTCCCGGCGTCACCCGGGCGATGACCTCCTGGAGCTGGGCATAGGCACCAGGATCGACCTGATTGAAGCGAGGGATAACCGCCGCGATCTTTCCCTCGGGGTCCACGACGATGACCGCTCGGCTTCCCGGCATTCCGTTGTCCCGGGGGTCCCCGCCAAAAGCAGCGTAAGCGGATCCATCCGGATCACTGCCGAACAGGAACTGGAAGTCCTCGTCCTTTGCCCACGATGCCAGTTCCTCCGGAGAATCATTGGAAATCCCCAAAAGGACCACATTCTGTCCGTTCAGAAATAGACTTGCGTACTGATCACGGTACGCTTGCATCTGAACCGTTCAGCCACCGGTCCTGGATTTGAAGAAGAAGGCCAGCACGACGGTTTCCCCCCGGAGCTCGCTGAGCCTGACCGGATCGACCAGGATTCCATGCCTCGTGGCCCCCCTCAGCTCGATATCCGGGGCCGTCTCGCCAACCTGGAGGAGGTCGGCGGGATCCTGACCTGCGGCCGGAGCGGCACCACCAAGGACGACTCCCAGGAGAACCAGGAAGGAAGAGGCTTTTTGTAGCATCTCGCTGGATCCTCTGTTGAAGATGGGGCTCGAAAGACCAACGACGAATACCTTCGGGGAGACTCCAGGTTCCGGGAATCAGGCAAGCATCGAAGGTAAGGCCCCTCCCGGTCGATCCAGGAGGGGCCGAAGCTCGGAGCCGGTGGGAGGACGCTGAGGCCTGGGCTTAATGGCCTTCCCCCAGAAGGCCGATCCCAGTGTGGATACCCAGGACCACGGCGGCGTTGTGGATCATCCCGAAATCCGAGGAATCCGAGTTCACTGGCTCGAACGGAGAAGAGAACTGGATGTGATCCCTCCCCTCGATGCGAAGGATCATCATGCCCTCTCCCCAACGCCAGGGAGTGACAATGTCGAAACCCAGACTTGCCGTGGCGACCAGGTCGAAACCTTCTTCTCCGGGATAGTTGGCGCCTGCCGGAGCGTAGGTCGTAGGGGGCCCGTCTCCCAAGCCCCAGTTGATAAATCCGACGCCCCCGCCCACGAAGGGCAGAAACGTCTGGCCATCATCCGGCACAATCGGGCGAAGAAGGACCCCGATGTCCGCCATATAAACGCGAATCTCCCGATCTCCTTGCTCCCAGGGGATCGTCGGCATGGAGAATCCACCCCTTGCCCGGAACCCGATGTTTCCGGAGCCGAACCACCGATCGTAGTGGACGCTGGCGATCCAGGTAGGATCGGGTTTCAGCTCCACCGAGGTGTCGGCTCCGTCGTTCAATCCCGTGCTGAAGAGCACCCCGGCGTTCCACCCCGCTGCCGACTTGTAGGCCTGTCCCTGGGCCGATGGAGTGGAAAGGACAAGAAGGGTGACCAGCCCGAGGGCGGTAATGAGATAACGTCGCATATCGATCCCCTGATTTCTTGGCATTTCTCAACGGGCTCCGTTACATCAGGTCCGCAATGTCCCGCCTGTAGACATCCACCACCACCACACCTCCGGCGTCGGTGATCCCGTAGAGTTTCACAACCACGCAGTCATCACCCACACAAGCGCTCCCCAATCCATCGTTGTCCGTCGGCAGCGGCGGTCCAGCCTTGAGGGGCCCGACCACCAGGTCTCGAATGTGGAGCTGGCCCCTCTCGGCGAAGTGGGTCGTATCCAGGATACGAATTGTGTAGTCAGCCTGACCTACGAAGCTCAGGGTCGTTTCCGAGGACGGCGTTGCCGGAGTGAAACTGGGGTGGTGGGGGTGGAGAGCTACTCCCGCGCCCCCTACCACGTCGGTCGCGACCGTTCCCTGGATCCTCAGGTCCGTGCTCCAGTAGTACGAAGCATTGTTTCCCCGGGCGGCCCCCAGGGAGCCGTCTTCATTCATTGTCAAACCCGAAACACGCTCGGAAGCGTTGCCCACCAGATCCGCCACCAGAAGCCGCCGATGGATTTTCGCGGCGGATGCATCCCAGAGGGTGATTCGTCCCGCCTCGTCTCCATCCGTGCCGCCCTCACCGAATGCCACCCACTCCCGATCTCCGCTGGCGGTGACGAACGTGGTGTCATTGAAGGACAGCCTTTCCCGAACCCAACCCCCCTCAACCCAGAAGATGTCCGAATCCGGATTTGCGGACATGACCGCCAACGCCGAATCCAGGCGAAGAACACCGGAGCTGATGGTTACATCGGGGAAACCGACCTTGTGATCGTGAATCTCCACCAGATCATGGTCTTCGTAAACTCGGTAGAGATCAATGCTGTCTACGTGGGCAATGGCGAACTTATCGGGTACGTATTCGACGTCAGAGGGCACCAGCAGGATCTTCGCCTCCGGGAAATCCCATCCCACTTCCTTGGTCACCACCCTGATCGTACCCTCCTCCGCCGAGGGCGTCGGCTTGGTCGAATAGAGGAGTCTGCCCATGGCATCCCGGGCAATGAACTGCGGGCGGTCGCTGAAGTCGATGAACACCCCTTCCAGTTTGTCGAAAGCCCCGGTCGTATCTTCCGCACTGCCACCGCTCTGGCGAGTGATCTCGAAGAGAGGCGTGTTCTGAGTCACATATCGCCTCGATAGATCTTCCTTGGGAGATCCCACCAGGGAGACGAAAGAGATGCTGGCCCCTCCGGAATTGGCGACAAAGAGGCTGTCCCCACCCTGACTGATGTCAAGCCCCCAGGGGTCGGCCGCAACCAATATGCTGTCCCCCCAGGTCCCGGGATCCGCCTCGAGAGTCTGGATGCGGTTTCGGGTGAGGTTCGATACGTATACCCGGGAACGGAGCGTATCCACCAGGAGGTCCGCCAAGACTCCTCCACCGGGCGTCAGGGAGGTGCGCCCTGTAACGGCAATCACCTGCCTGGCATCGGTCACGGCGTTGGCAATGGTGTATTGCGTACCGCCGATTGGCACCGAGTTGCACGACACCTGGCTGGTGAACGCCTCCGTTACTGAACCCCCGCAGTTCCCTTTCTGATCATAGGCAATACCGAAAAACACGATACCCAGGGTGTCCGGAAGATCGGTGGGGTCGACGAAGGGCGGTGTGAAGGAGAATTCACTGACGGCGGTGTCGGAGGCCTGTCCCACAAAAGCATCCGTGGGATTGAGGACCAGGGTGTCGGTTCGGCTGGTGTTGGTCACGATGGCGGTCAAGCCCGTGCTGGCGATCCCCGATCCCCCCGGGTTGTCAAAGGCCTTGACCGTGACCGAGATCAGGTCCGTAAGCTCCATGCGCGGAGGGGCGGAAACCGTGAGGCTCACCCAGGGCGAGAGACCATCCTCGGTGGAGATCGAAAGGCCTACGCTTCCCGCACTTGCCTGAACGCCTTGAGTATTGGTAACTGAAGCGGAGATCTGGATGTTCCCCTCCGCCTGTGCCGGCACGGTGAAGGCCGTGTCTGCCTGGATCTCTGTTTGAGGCGGCACGAACTCGATTTCGATTGTCTCGGTGACAGCCCCGGTGATTCGGATGGTTATGGACGAGACACCCTCTTCGTCCGCCGCCGAGATCCGAATGGGGACACGCCCCCCGGCCTGGACTTCAGCCCCATTCAGCGGAGAGTCGACCGAGACCTCCGGGGGATTCACATCTGGTGGAACCACGTCATAGAGCGTGTCGCCATCACACCCGGAAAGGGCCACCGCGCCTGAAAGAGCCATGAGGCTCATCAAACGTCCCAAGTGACCGCTAGGCTCGAAATTCCGGCCTTCGCCCATTCGATCCTCCCTGAGGTCGAAGCTCTGATTCAGCTTTCTTGAGGTGCTTTGCGCCCTGGCGGTAGGACACCAGGAACGGAGAAATACATCCGTTTACCGATGGCAAGAAACAAGCCATCGGAAAAAGTCCGTCGATGATCATGGTCCTTTCCCCTTCGTTGGGGGTAGCGGGCCGAGTTCATCGGAGAGGGTCCGTCGGGAACCTCTGGGCCTCAAAACCGGCCTTGCCCGACGAAACCACCTGAAATACTGGGGAAATGGGGAACCAGGCCTCCCGCAGGGGTTCTGCTGGCACAAGACTCTACCCGACCAAAAAAGATCAACTTACGGAACGTTGCATCTGCGCAACGTTCCAGACAGGGCAAATGCGAAGAGTTGGAAGCCTTCTCTGGAATGGAAAGCCTCTTTACACCTCTATTCTGCCGAAATGCTTGGCCTATGGAAAGCCTCTTTACATCCGGCAGAGCTTGAACCAAGGTGGCCCGCCAGCCTCTTACCTGGGACGGAGAAGGCTCAGGCCTCTCCCGGCAGAGCCTCGTCCAGGGTCAGAACGGCCGACAGAATGGTCCTGATGGCATTCAGGAAAAAAACCGGCTCGATCCGATCGAACTCATCCGATGGCCTGTGGTAGTCTGGATGGTCTTCCACACCGAAATAGAGGAAAGGAATCCCCCTGGCGTGAAAAGCCCGGTGATCGGAGAGACCGGTCCAGTCCTGAACACCCTCCACATCCGGTCGATCATGGCCAAACCGAAGCACCACAGGTTCGCGGCCCTGGACCGACTCGAGAATGGGTCGTAGGTGGGGGTAGTGGTGGGTACCCGCCACGAAGAGGAGGGAGTCGCTCCTGGCCACCATATCCAGATTGACATTCAGCACGATCTGCTCGGGCCATCCGGCATCCACGAACGCCCGCGCCCCTCGAAGTCCCATCTCCTCGGCATCCAGCGCGGCAAATACCATCGTATGGCGAGGCGGGCGGCGGGCGAAGAATCGAGCCATAGCCATGACGGAAGCGGTCCCCGAGGCATTATCGTCGGCACCGTTGTAGATAGAATCGACTTCACGCGATCCACCCCCACCAGCCCTGGGGGCCCGGAGCCCCAGGTGGTCGAAGTGGGCGGTGAGTACGATGGCCCCCAACTCCGGTTCTGTACCCTCCACGAACCCAACGACATTCGCGCCCCGGATTACCTGCGTCGAATCCTGACGCCCCGAGAATTCGAAGGCCTGAAGGACTCCTCCGGGGGGTGCATGGAGCCCGGCCGTCTGGAACCCACCTTGAATGTATTCCCGGGCCAACGCTCCACCCCGGGTCCCCGTGCGCCGGCCCTCGAGCGAATCGTGGGAGAGGATACGAAGGTCATCCAGAATCTGAACAGAATCTGCAGACACGAAGGCGTCCGGATCCCGGAAAGAGGCCTGGGCTCCATCCCCATTACAGCCCCAAACACCCAGTAGCGCGAGTACGCCCAGCCATCCAAGCATCTGTCGCATCTTCCACCTAGCCGCACTTGATTCCTCGATCTGAGTATCATCGGGCCCCCCGGGTTCCCTGGCAATGCCGGACACCAGCCTTTCCCCGTGGGCTCGCGTTCTTTCGTCCCCTGGGATCCAGAGGGGACTCCCTGGAATTGACCGGGGGATTGGCGATCTCCCCAGGATGGGTCATCTTCCCCTCTTCCAGAGGAGAAGACCGTGAATTCCCTGACCCACACCTGCCTATACCGAACACCGAACCCGGGTCCCTTCCTTGGTCATGCTTTGGACAGGAGCTGTTGTCCGTTGTGAGCCTCCTGACCTTCTCATCGGTGACGGTCCAGTTCGGATCCCAGCCCCTCCTTTCCCACGTGAGTTTCACGGTGTCTCCTGGAGAGCGGTGGGGCATCGTGGGCCGAAACGGGTCGGGAAAGACCACGCTTTTTCATCTCATGAGGGGTGCCCTGGATCCCGCGGCCGGCAGCATATCCAGGAAGCCCGGTCTCCGGATGACGATGCTGGACCAGCACCGGGAGTTCGGGGACGCCGAGACCGTCTGGGAAGCCGCTGCAGCCGGCTACGAAGGCCTGCTCTCCTTGGAGGCCTCCCTGTCCATCGAAGCCGACCGAATCGGGGGTCTCGGGGACCGCGTCACGGAAGCGGATCTGAAGGCCTTCGATCGGATCCAGGAGGAGTTTCATCATCAGGGTGGGTATGCTTTCCACGCCCGTGTCGACGCCGTCCTTCAGGGCCTGGGGTTCGACGCGGATTCTTCCCGGCACCGACCCCTGCACGAACTGAGCGGCGGAGAGAGAGGGCGTGTGGGCCTGGCCGCCCAGCTGGCAGCACCGGCTGACCTTCTTCTTCTGGACGAACCCACGAACCACCTCGATCTGGATACCATCGAGTGGCTGAAGGAGCACCTGAAGGAGTCGGGAAAAACCGTCATCGCGATCAGTCACGATCGGGCTTTCCTGGACGATTTCGCCGGGCACATTCTCCACCTGTCCAACGGCTCCGCCACACCTTATAAGGGCGGATACTCTTCCTTCGTGACACAGCGGGATCGGACGATGCTGACCCAGGAACGGGAGGCGGAAGAGCAAAGGAGGGAAATCGCACGACAGGAAGAGTTCATCCGGAAAAACATTGCCGGCCAGAAAACCGCTCAGGCAAAGAGTCGCCGAAAACGGCTGGCACGCTTACCGCGGCTTTCTCCCCCCCCGGCTGAAGACGACCCCATGGCCGTTCGATTCGAAGCTGCGGACCGGGGAGGAGACCAGGTTCTGGTCGTCGAGGAGCTGGCCCTCGGATTCGGAGACTCTCGGCTCGCGACGGGGTTCTCGACCCTGGCCCGGCGGGGTGATGTCATCGCGGTGGTGGGCCCAAACGGAGCTGGAAAAAGCACCCTTCTGGCTACTCTCCTCGGGGAGGTTCAACCCATCTCCGGCGAGGTTCGTATCGGATCCGGGATTTCGCCAGCCTGGTTTCGGCAGGATCACGCCCACCTGCCGGAGAACAAAACACTTTTTGACTGTGTGGGAGATACCCGCCCCAACTGGAACCGGGGACAAATCCAGGCACACCTGGGGCGCTTCGGTTTCTCAGGAGAAACGGTACATCGTCTCACCGACTCCCTTTCAGGTGGTGAGCGAGCTCGGGTGGCGTTGGCCCTCATCACCCTCGAAGGGGCGAACCTCCTGGCCCTGGACGAGCCCACCAATCATCTGGACGTCGAGTCCATTGAGGCCTTGGAGGATGCCCTGGTAGGTTTCCCCGGAACGGTCTTTCTGGTCAGTCACGACCGGGCCCTCCTGCGAGAGCTCTCCACCAGGGTCTGGGCCTTCGAAAACGGCCGGATCGTCGACTTCCCAGGTCCATTTGTTGATTGGGAAGCCAGGAAGACCCGGGAAAGGGAAGAGAAGGCCCTGGCCCAAGCCGAGGCGGCCCGAACATCCCGAGTCAGTCAAAAGGCTGCTCGGTGGAGGGCCACGGAGGCCAGGAGGGAGAGAGAAGCTCCCCTGAGAGCTGCAAAGAAAGCCTTGGAACATGCGGAAGCCCTGGTCCAAAACGCTGAAGCCGAGGTGGCGGATCTCGAGGCAGCCATGGCGCATCCCGGTCTTTATGACGGAAGCCCCGAGAGCGCTGAAAAGGCAGGTCGGCTGAATCAGAGGCTCCGGGAGGCCCGGGAGAATCTGGACTCCGCCATGGGTGCCTGGGCCCAAGCCCTGGAAGCCCTGGAATCAGTGGAAGCGGACTGATCCGCACCGGACCCGGAGTCGGTAGTCCCGGGCAGGAGTCCGGAAAGAAAGTACCGACCGGGTCAAAAGATATTTCCAACCTATTCTAAACGTACGTTTCCAAAACCGGCGCCAACTCTATAAGTCTCTGCCATTCAATTTTTTACAACCCATCTACAAACACCCTGTCAATATGGCCTCCCTGGCGTGCTGGTTGCAGCAGAGTGGAGTACGCGACATCCGTCCCGCCCCTTCCTCCCCGACGAGGCCCAAGCGATGCCAAAGCAGAGGATCCTTCTCTCCGCTCTCGTCCTAGGATTATCCACTCTATCTTGTGACGCCGGAGGCCCAAAGCTCCCCGTTGAGCCTCCGTTCGAGGGCAGGGTCGAAGGAGCAGTGTGGGCGGAGCAAACCAGTCTTGCCGGAGTGACGGTGGAGCTCTCTGGGACCCGCTTTCTCTCCACCCAGACCACTTCAACCGGGGCCTTTTCCTTCCTCGGACTCCCGGAAGGGGAATACCTGGTCACCATCGCCGGCTTTCCCGAGGACGTCGAATTCTCGATCACCACCAAGGCTGCCATGCTGGCAAAAGGAACCACCTCGGCCAGGGTGGACTTCAACGGTTCGAAAAAACGGGATGCCTCCATCGGCGGAAAAGTGAACCTGGAAGGTTCTGGCTTGGCTGGAATGACCATCTCCCTCTCAGGCCCGGAGTCCCGCTCTACGGTCACAGACGGACAGGGTGCCTATTCTTTCGACCAACTGAGGCGGGGAACCTACTCGGTAGAGCTGACCGGTTTTGATCCGGCCGTCCATGCCTTCCCGGTCACGACACAGACGGTAAACGTAAACAACGGAAAACACGGGATCGCGGATTTCCTTGGCACCCTGGTCCCACAGCCGCCCTCTCCCCCGTCTAACCTCGGCGCGGCAGCCGACGGCTTTTCAGCCATCTCCCTGGCCTGGACAGATGTTTCGGAGGACGAAACTCGATTCGAGGTCGAAAGGCGCGTGGAGGGTGAAGGTCAGTGGAACCAGATCGCTGCCCTGAGCCCCAATTCCACCGCCTTCCATGACCTCGGGCTCAGCCCCAACACGACCTATCGGTACCGGGTCCGAGCCTGCAACGATGCCGGATGTTCCGTTTTCTCAGGAGAGGCGGAGGCTACAACCGAGGATATTCCTCCTGCCACGCCCTCCGGACTGTCTGCCAGGGCTACAGGCCCACACTCCATAGAGCTCGTCTGGTCCGACGAGTCGACCAACGAAACGGGCTTCGAGATCCAGCGGAGACTGGGGGTGGATGGCAACTGGGAGCTGGCTGCGACACCTGAAATGGACGCTACCTCCGCCAGGGACTCAGGGCTGGAGCCGGCAAGCACATACCTCTACCGCATTCGAGCATGTAACGGTGTTGGATGCTCGGAATTGTCGGAGGAAGTCGAGGAAACCACCGACGAGGTGCCACCGCAGGCACCCCAGGGGCTCGCCGCCTCGGCCACCGGTTCCACAACCGCCTCCCTCTCCTGGACCGATGCGTCGAACAACGAGAGTCGGTTCGAGGTGGAAAGAAAGGAAGGCGCTTCCGGTCCATGGTCCCGGGTCGGGACCCCAGGACCCGGTGTAATTCTCTTCGGAGACACTGGGTTGACCCCCAACACGTCGTACACATATCGGGTCAGGGCCTGCAACGTGGCGGGATGTTCCGGCTATTCGAACGAGGCTACGGCGGTGACCAACGAAGTCTCGCCCCACCCACCTTCGGGCCTCATGGCCACGGCCACCGGGTCCAGCACGGTGGCTCTGAACTGGACGGACCGCTCGCAGAACGAAGGCTCTTTCCGACTCGAAAGAAAACTGGGGATCGCCGGGAGTTGGGGGGAGATCGGCACATTTCCTCCCAAATCCACCATGTTCACCGACACTGGGCTCTCGCCCAACACCGGATACATCTACAGGGTCCGGGCGTGCAACGATGTGGGCTGTTCCGCCTATTCCAACGAAGCAGGGGCCACGACCTTCGACGTTCCGCCCTCTCCGCCTTCCGGATTGACGGCCACTACAACCGGCCCCACCACCGTGGACCTCTCCTGGACGGACGAGTCGGACAACGAGCTCCAATTCCGGATCGAGCGCAGGGAGGGAGCCGCTGGGACCTGGGTACAGATTGGGACCCGAGGAGGAAACGGTGAGACGTTCCCGGACTCGGGCCTGACTCCCGGCACCCTGTATTTCTATCGGGTTCGTGCCTGTAACGCCGCCGGCTGCTCTCCCTATTCCAACGAGGACGGTGCAACCACGGACCTGGCGCCCCCGCAGCCTCCCTCGGGGCTGACAGCCACACCGATCCCCCTCAACACCATCGACCTGGCCTGGACCGACAACGCAAACGACGAAACCCTCTTCCGAATTGAGCGGAAAGAGGGGGCAGGAGGCTCCTACGGCGAGATCGCCACGTTGCCGGCGAATTCCGTTTCCTTCAGTGATCCGGGCCTTGCTTACAACACCACGTACTACTACAGGATCCAGGCCTGCCACGGAACCGGATGCTCGATCCCGTCCAACGAGGCCCATGCCACCACCTGGGACCAGGCCCCTTCCCCCCCTACGGGCCTCACGGCCAGCGCTACCGGATCCACCACCGTCGACGTGGGTTGGACCGATGCGTCGGACAATGAGGCAGGTTTCAGGGTGGAACGAGATGAAGGAGGCAACGGCACCTTCGCCTTTTCCGTGGACCTCCCGGCCGGCACAACCTCCTACGCTGACACGGGACTGTCTCCCAACACGGAGTATTGGTACCGAGTTTCAGCATTCAACGCTTCCGGATCCGCCACCTCCGGCACCGAGGTTGTCACGACCTGGGCCGGGAGTGGCCCGAACCTCAACATCGCGAACCTCTATCTGACCCAGAGTACCCAGACTCTGGATGGTGTCGTACCACTGGTGGCCGACCGGGACGGATATCTCAGGGTGTTCGCCGTGGCTTCGGCAGCCAACTCCCTCCAACCCTCCGTGGAAGTCCAGTTTTTCCACGGCGGGAGCTTGGTGCACACGGAGACGCTCCTGGCCCCTACCTCCTCCGTCCCCACCGTCGTCGATGAATCGATCCTGTCCGCTTCATGGAATGTGGCTGTTCCTGGTTCCCTGATTCAGCCCGGCCTGACCCTCCTGGCCGAAGTGGACCCCGACGGGCAGGTATCGGAAGGAAACGAGGGAGATAACTTCTTCCCCGTGACCGGGATTCCTTTGGCCGTGGACGTGAGAACCGCCTCGCCCTTCGAGGTGACCTTCGTACCGGTCCACCAAAGCGTGAACGGGTTGGTGGGGAATGTCACCCCTGGCAATGCCCCGGATTTCATGGACGCCGCCATGCGCATGCTTCCCATGGCACAGGCAAATGTGACCGTGCATGCGGAGTACGTCAGCACTGCCCCGGTGCTGGAAAGCGACAACGGGAACGGGGCCTGGGGCACGATCCTGAGCGAGATCAATTCCCTCCGGGTGGCCGAAGGAAGCTCGGGGTACTACTACGGTGTCGTGAAGGTCGGTTACGGTGGGGGAATCGCTGGTATGGGATACCTGGGCTGGCCAGCCGCCATCGGGTGGGACAAGCTCCCCAGTGGTTCCGGCGTAGCCGCCCACGAGTGGGGACACAACTTCAACCTGCGGCATGCCCCCGGATGTGGCGCCGGAAGCCCTGATCCTTCCTATCCCTACGCAGACGGAAAAATCGGAGTCTGGGGCCTGGACGTGGTAGCGGAGACCCTGATTTCGCCTGTTACACGGTACGACTTCATGAGCTACTGTGGTCCGGAATGGATTAGCGACTACAACTACGAGAAGATCCTGGATTATCGGGAAATGCAGGGGGGATACGGAGCCCCGAGCCAACCTGAACCAAGCCTCCTGGTTTGGGGTCGGATGGAAGGCGGTCGGATCGTGCTGGAGCCGAGCTTCCAGGTCGCTACGACCCCTGTCCTCCCCTCTGGAACAGGGGAGTTTCTCCTGGAAGGGACGGATGGCAGCGGAGAGGCCCTCTTCGCCTTGTCCTTCCAACCGGTCCCCATCCCCGACGCCCAGGACGGATCCGGCCACTTTGCTTTCGCCATCCCCCTTCGGTTTATCAGGATGACAGAGTTGGAGGGCTTGCGGGTTTCGGGAGGAGGGCGTTCCCCGGCGGTTCTGGAGCCTCGGGTGGGAGCTCGAAGGATTCCCACTCCTGAACCAGAGGTCAGAGCGGGAGCGGGAACCTCCGTGGAGGTAACCTGGGACCAAGCGGCCTTCCCCATGGCCCTGGTTCGGGATCCTGCCACCGGAGATGTCCTCAGCTTCGCCCGAGGCGGAAGGGTTAGCCTCTCGGTGGCGGCTGGAGAGGTTGAATTGGTGTTCTCTGACGGACTCAGAAGCCGGGAACCGGTGAGGCGCGCCGTGCGTTGAGCTATCCTTGCGGTATCCGGACGAAAGGCCTTCTCATGCGGGGCCGGCACTCTTGCCGGCCCCGGGTCTTTTCCCCCACAGTACCGGTACCGGAACACCAATTTCCATGCCCTTCGAGGCTTCCATGAGAAACCATCGGTCCATTGTAGCCCTGGCCCTCGCTGGGATTGCCGGGACCCAGGCTTTGCTGTCGGCCCAGACGACCCTCCCGGACCTTCCCCGCCCTCCTGCCCTGGAGGCCTACTCGGATCTTGCCCAGGAAGTGGTTTCCGGGGAACGGGCCAGGGAGCTGGTTGCATTCATGGACCCTTCCTACAGGGTTCCGGGAAACGAGAGTTTCGAAGCGGTAGTGATGGAGGTGATCAGATCGCTGGAGTCCGTCGGATATGTGGAGGAAGGAACCGAACCCCGAGCACGCCTGACCTATCGCATCGAACGGCGGGAGATGTCCCGGCCGGCATGGGATCCCATGGGAGCCTCCCTTTCCATCGAGGGACGGCCCGGTCCCCTCATGACCCTCGACAGCAACATCAACCTCATGGCCGCCCATTCGTTTTCTACCCCGCCCGGCGGAGTAGTGGCGGAGCTCGTGGACGTGGGGCGCGGTTCCCCACAGGAGTTCGAAGGGGTGGATGTGGAGGGAAAGATAGTCATGGGTGATGGCAGTCCAGGGCAGCTCTTCCGACGGGCGGTCCAGGAGAACGGCGCCCTTGGCGTCCTGGCCTACCGGCTTTCGTCCTTCAACCGACCGGAGGTGAACCGGGATATCGCCGCAATGTCTTCCATACCCTACGATCCCGAAGCCGAGTCCTGGGGATTGGCCATCTCTTTGAACGCCCGAGATGCTCTCAGGGAGGCCCTGGCCGAAGGTCCCGTTCAGGTGAGAGTGGAGGTGGAGAGTCGGATCTACCCGTCGGAGGAACTGACCCTGGTGGCCGACGTTCAAGGGTCCAGGGCGCCGGCAGAGAGATTCGTTTTCAGCGCCCATGTTCAAGAATCAGGAGCCAACGACAACGCCACAGGCGTGGCAGCCCTGGCCGAGGTGGCCCGGGTTTTTGGAGAGGGAATCCAAACCGGGGCGTTCTCCCCCGAACGGACCATTTCCATGATATGGGGTGACGAGATCACCTCCACTCGAAGGTATCTGGAAGAGGATCCTGAGCGCACGGCCGGCGTGCTCTGGGGGATGAGCCTGGACATGGTGGGGGAGGATACCGACAAGACCGGTGGCACCTTTCTCATCGAGAAGATGCCCGACCCTTCTGCTATCTGGACCCGGGGGGAGGACAAACATACCGAGTGGGGTGGGCGGCCCATGACGGTCGAACAAATGACCCCCCATTACTTCAACGATTTCGTGCTCAGCCGGTGCTTGGATCAGGCGTCCGAAACTGGTTGGGTTGTGGGCACAAACCCCTACGAGGGGGGCAGCGACCACGTGCCCTTCCTCCGAGCTGACATCCCTGGTCTCCTTCTCTGGCATTTCACCGACCAGTTCTACCACACGGACGGCGACCGGTTGGAGATGGTCTCCGCCCAGACTTTGGAAAACACCAGCGTCTGTGCGGCCGTCTCGGCAATGGCCCTTACAACCGCCGATGCCCTCATGTCCACATTCATCATCGCCGAGGTCCAGGCTGCGGCCGAAACGCGCTTGGAAAAAGAGGGAGAGCTGGGGAGAGCGGCTTTGGCAGCAGGGGGAGACTACGAGGAGGAACGACTCATCCTCGCAACATGGACCCAGTGGTACCTCGATGCACTGAAGGCGGCTCACGACATCGAGCTGGGAAAGGTCTCCACCGATGTCCTCGACCGGGTCGCGGAGGCCATGTCGTCCGTGCGGGAAGCCGGGCGTGCTGCCATCGCCGGCCTGAGCGGCATCGGGTAACGGAGGACCTCAGGAGAGGATTGTCAGCTCGAAAGCTTCTTATACTTGATCCGGTGGGGCTGAATCGCCTCCTCCCCCAACCTTCCCTTCTTGTCTTCCTCGTATTCCTGGAAGTTGCCAGGGAACCAGAAAGCCTGGCTGTCCCCCTCAAAAGCCAGGATGTGCGTGGCGATCCGGTCCAGGAACCATCGGTCGTGGGAGATCACCAGGACGCAGCCAGCGAATTGGAGAATGGCGTCCTCCAGAGCTCTCAGGGTGTCAACGTCCAGGTCGTTGGTGGGTTCGTCCAGGAGGATGACGTTCCCGCCCTCCTTGAGGAGCTTGGCCAGGTGGAGGCGGTTCCTTTCGCCACCACTCAGAACGCCCACCTTCTTCTGCTGGTCGGGCCCTCGAAAGTTGAACCATGACAGGTAGGCCCGAGGATTGATCTCGAGGCGGCCAAACTGCAAAACGTCGGCTCCCTCGGACACTTCCTCGAAAACGGTCTTCTCACCGTCCAGGGCTTCTCGGGACTGGTCCACATACGCCAGACTCACGGTTTCGCCTACCTCCAGCCTTCCACCGTCCGGCTCCTCCTGGCCTGTCACCATGCGGAACAGCGTGGTCTTCCCGGCACCGTTCGCCCCAATGATCCCCACGATGGCTCCAGGAGGAACGTCGAAGGTCAGGTCTTCCATGAGGAGCCGGTCTCCGTATCCCTTTTGAATCCGGTCCGCCTTGATCACCACCTTCCCAAGACGTGGGCCCTTGGGAATCAGGATCTCTGCCGTCCGGATCTGCTCCCTTTCGTCCGCCGCCAGGAGATCTTCGTAAGCGTTGACCCGGGCCTTCCCCTTCGCGTGCCGGGCCCGAGGAGCCATGCGCACCCACTCCAGTTCCCTCTCCAGCGTCCGCTGGCGGGCACTCTCCTGCTTCTCCTCCACCCGGAGACGTTCCCGCTTCTGCTCCAGCCAGGAGGAGTAGTTTCCCTTCCAGGGGATCCCCTGCCCACGGTCCAGTTCCAGGATCCATTCCGCCACATTGTCCAGGAAGTATCGGTCGTGGGTGATGGCCACCACGGTTCCCGGGTAGTCTCCCAGGAACCTCTCCAGCCAGGCCACAGACTCGGCGTCCAGGTGGTTCGTGGGCTCATCCAGGAGGAGCATGTCGGGCGCTTCAAGCAGTACCCGACAAAGGGCGACCCGCCGCCGCTCACCCCCGGAAAGGGTTTCAACGGCGGCCTCCCCGGGAGGGATCCGGAGAGCGTCCATGGCAATCTCCACTTTCCTCTCCAGATCCCAAGCGCCGGCGGCTTCGATCCGATCCTGGAGCTTCGCCTGTTCCTCAATAAGGGCATTCATCTCCTCGTCCGTGGACACCTCGGCGAAGGCCATGCTGACCTCTTCGAACCTCACCAGAAGGTCCCGGATCTCCTTTACGCCGAGCTCCACGTTCCCCCTTACGTCCAGGGAAGAATCCAGCTCCGGCTCTTGCGGCAGGTAGCCGATGCGAGTGCCCTTCGCCGCCCACGCCTCGCCGAGGATATCGGCGTCCAGCCCCGCCATGATCTTCAAGAGCGAGCTCTTTCCCGAGCCGTTGGGGCCCACTACTCCGATCTTCGCCCCGGGGAAAAAAGAGAGGCTGATGTTCTTCAAGATCTCCCGCTTGGGCGGGACGACCTTGGAGAGCCGGTACATGTGGTAGATGAATTTCTGTTCTGCCATGGAGCACCATGTGGGATTCGGCTTCAGAGAAGAGCGGGTCGACCTACCGGCCGGCCCGCTCAATATCCTAAAACCGATTGCTCGGCATTGTCACCCGCCCGGACCGGGCGGCTGAATCAGTGGGCTCACGAAAACCCCGTTGGGCCACAAGCCCGCCCGGCACTTGAGGCCGAGCCGGAGGAACTCCGGGAACCAGTCAAAACTCCTACAGAGGAAAAGCTTCTCTCCACGTTTCCGGATCCGCATTCCGGGCAGTCTGGTTTGGCTGCCTCGGAGTATTCCGACATGGACATACGGATCACGAACACGTGATCACAGTCGGAACATCGATAATCGTATCTTGGCATGATTCAGTGGTAAAAGAGTGCAAGAAAACGGTTCTGTCCTAAACTATAAATATCTACCTGCCGGAGGCCTAGATCCACCCTCGGACTAGCTTTCCCGAGATTTTTCGTAGACCCGGATGAACTCGTCCACTTCCTGAGCTCCTGCGATCTCCCCAACCACCTTCAGAGGAAGGTGCCCAAGGGTTTTGAAGCGGATGCAGGACTTGCCCATGTCCAGCTTCTTCCCGGCTTTTTCGAACTCGGTTCTTACCCAGTCTTCTCCCCTCGGGTCCATGTAGACGCCGGAAGAGTACACGGCGTAATGGCTCTTCTGAGCGGCCAGAGCCATATACATTAGAGGCTGCTTATTGTAGGTGTCGGGGTAGCGCTCCAAGGGAACCTCGTAGGCGATCATCCCCCAGTTCATCGTTTCCTGGTAGCCGTCCGGAAGGTTCTCGAGGATCACGTCTCTCACGCTGGAGACGACTTCCCGCCTTTCGGCAGGTAGCTCCTGCAGGTACTCCTCTACGGTGCTGGCTTTACTGCTGGCCAAGATCTCAGCCCCTGGCTTTCGGGAAAGGGTTGTCGTTGGAGGGCCGCCGGCCCTAGAGTGGTCTTCTACTGAGAATCACCGGAACCGTTCCGCGCCATGAAAGAGGGAGCCAGAGGATGCGCCTACAACTGATCGCAGTGTCAGCCGTCATCCTCGCGTGTTCCTTCGAACCGGGCCATCCTCCCGATACATCTCAGGAACAGGTCATGATCGAAGCCGAACGATATCTGGACACTGAAGGCGCCGTTCGGGTGGCTTTGGTCAAACAACCCTACCATGGCGGCCGAAACGTGGCCGAGCTCTCCAGGAACCCGGACTACCTGGAGGAGGGTGGCATCACCGAGATCCTGTCCGCCGCCGGATACACTGTGGGCCCTCTGAACACGGTGGCACTGACACCGGAGGAATCCGATGAGTACGGAGAATGGCACCGTCTGGGTCTCGCCAACGGGCATCTGGCGGAATACGTGGCGGAATACGAGAGGAACGGCCGTATCACCGTAGGCCTCCTGGCGAATTGCAACGGCCTCATCGGGATGTTGGGAGGTTTCCAGGACTCCGGCCCGCCAGGGACGGTGCGGACCATTGGGTTGGTCTGGGTAGATGCCCACGGCGACTTCAATACCCCCGAGACCACCCTGAGCGGGATGCTGGGAGGCATGCCCGTAGCTGTGTCCGCTGGACTAGCTTTGGATCGGTTGAGGCGCGAATCCCATCTGGACCCTGCCATCTCCACCGAGCACATCGTGATGGTGGCAGTGAGGGACACCGACCCCGAGGAGCAGGACCTCATCGAGAAGCACCGATTGGCCATGATCTCCACGCAGGACGTCCGGGACATCTCCGAAGCGCTCCACGCAGAGATGGCCCGCCTCTCCTCCGAAGTGGACCTGATTTACGTCCATATCGACATGGACGTCCTGGACCCTCGGGAGGTCCAGGGCCACGGCCTCTCGGTTCCCGACGGGCCCACAAGTCATGAGCTGGCTGCGGCCCTGACAGAGATGTTCAGGTATCCGAGGGTAGCGGGACTGGGCATCGCCTCCACGCCTGCGTACGACCTGGACCCCGGGGAGCTATCGCGGCAGGCGGCGTACCGGCTCATTCAGGGTGCGTTGGAGGGCGTCAGGGCTCGCTAGTGGGGTCCGATCTCTCCTATTCCCCCACACTTCTCCCCAAACCGACGGCCCTCAGGAGGGCCAGGGCGTTGGTTGAGGTGGCCCGTCCCGGCTTCAGGAGATAGTCGAAAGTCAGCAGGGGACCTCCTTCTCCCTCCCTCACAGTACCAACCAGGTGGACCGCCCTGGCCGCCGCTGCCAGTCGATCGGTATCGTCCAATTGGAGATCATGCGTTGCCACGGCTCCCATGCCGCCCGCATCCAGGAGGTGGCCGAGGATTGTCTGAACGGCGACTCGGCGTTCGGCTTCGTTTGTCCCTTGGAGGGGTTCGTCCAGTAGAAAGAGGACAGGCGCTCTACCTTCCGACCTTGCGGCGTCCACCACGTTCCGGATCCGGTTCAGCTCAGCCATGTACTGAGATACTCCCTCGGAGAGGGAGTCGGCAGTCCGCATGGAGGTCTGAACCCGGAGGGGCGTAAACTCCATGGAGCGGGCACATACGGGCCCACCGGCTTGAGCCAAAACGACATTGAGGCCCAGAGCCCTCAGGAGTGTGCTCTTTCCTGACATGTTGGAGCCGGTTACGAACAGGAACGTCCCTGGGGGCCCGACCTCCACGTCATTCCTGACGCATGCCTCCTGAGATAGGAGTGGGTGTCCGAGGCCGACGGCCGAAACCCCGGCAGGCTCCGCTTCTCCATCCACCACCGAGGGGAAGCACCATTCCGGGTGGTCCGCTTTCAGGGAGGCCAGGGCAGAGACCGCTTCCAGCGCCCCCAGGGCCTCCAGCCAGCCACGGACGTAGGGCCCACTTCGGGCTTTCCACCTCTCCAACCTCTCGAGCATGTGAATATCCCAGGCAAGGAAAGCCTGAAGGGGGGCATGGGCCATGGGGCTCAGTCGAACGTCGGCCCAGCCTACGTCTCGCTCCAAACGGCGGAGCTCCATCTCGGCCCCGACGGGGCTGCTTTCCGCAGCGACTCTCAGCCCCCGGAGGAAAGGCGCCTCGAACTCCCCTCGGAGCAGAATACCCAGAATGGCAGCGTACCGCCCGAATCTTTCCTGCCCCCCGGAAGCAACTTCCAGAAGTGGGTGAATCTGGCTGCGTAGCAAGCTTGCGAAAGCGAACGTGGCGCCCAGGCTCAGGAGCCACCCGGAAGGTCCAAGCGAACCTCTCCAGAAAAGCCAAAAGGTGGAGAGGGTCACTATGGGGAGGAGGCGGCCCACCCAGACAATCCATCTGCGTTGGGAAAGCCATCCTTGGGCCTCGGCCCAACCCAAAAAGTCTTGGATCGACTCGACGGATGGACCATCCGAGACGCCCCCCTCCACCTGGAGCTCTTGCCGAAGGTCGATTCGTGGAGCCAACTCCGCCACAGCACCCTGCCGCAGCACGATCTGCCCGGGCTCGGCGGGGGAGAGAACCCAATCCCTGAGGGTCCTCAGACCTGGCGGCAGGGTCACCGTCGTGAAGAGGCGTAGCAAGGAAGCCTGTCCGCAGATATCCAGGTCCTGGGCGTAGGGATGGTCCGTATGAGGCTCCTCGAATGCAGGGTCAGGGAGGTTTCTCCACCTGCGCTCGGCCCGGGCCAGAGCGATTTGGTTGATCCGCGCCATTGCCTCGAAATAAGAGCGACGTTTCCGAACCCTCCTATGCCAGGCCACCAGAGCCATGAAGGCGACCACACAAACCAGGGCGCCGACTCCAAGTGCATCGGCAAGGGTCCCCGATCCCAAATCCCATCCCAGGTAGAGGATGAAGCCCAGAGAGAAGACGACCGATCGGATCCAACCCAACCGGATCCCCCGGTCGCGTTCTCGATTCTCCAGGCCCTTGAATTCCCTGTACCGCTCTTGGTAGGCTTCTTTCACTCACTTCTCCAATTGCACGTCCCTCGATGGCGAAAAGGGCCGAACCCCTTGAACAACCCCGGTAAGGAAGTGGCCAGCTACGGCGACCTCATTCGTACTTTTCTACGGATCTCCCTTCTGGGTTTCGGGGGACCCAACGCTCATCTCGCCCTCATGCTCGACGAAGTCGTGGAGCGAAAAGGTTGGATCACCCGAGAGCACTTCCTTCACCTCATGGGAACCACGAACCTCCTGCCGGGGCCGAACTCTTCGGAGGTTGCCATCCACATCGGCTATACGCAACGGGGATGGCGTGGAGCGCTCGCCACGGGGCTGGCTTTCCTCTCACCTACTCTGGTCCTCGTGACCTTCTTCTCGGCCCTCTACTTCCGCTTCGGTACCCTCCCGGCTGTGGAGGGCCTCTTTTGGGGTTTGAAGCCTGCGATTCTCGCAGTGATTCTGGCTGCAGGCTGGAAATTGGGAAAGGCGGCCCTCGGTTTACCGGAAAAACCGAGTCTGTTCCTCTTCCTTCTGGCCCTGGGTGGAGTCCTGACCGCGTTTTTCCTGGATCGCCTGGAAGTACCCGCCATGGTCCTGGGGGGCCTCCTGACCTGGGGGCTTTTTCGTAAGAACCGTGGCAAGCCCTCCGCAAAGGAGGCCGAGGGAACTGCCGATTCGGCCAGGGCGGGGAAAAAGCTGAACTCCGTGGCTGGCCTGCTGGCCGCTTCGCCATCTGCCGTGGCTACCGGTCTCCTCGGCGGAGTGGGCTCCCTCGGCCACATTTTCCTGTTGATGGTCGCGGCCGGAGCCGCTCTCTTTGGCGGCGGATACATGCTGGTTGCCCTCCTCGAGCCTTTCGTCGTTGAAAGCTACGGATGGCTCACGCCGGACCAGTTTCTGGACGGAATCGCCCTCACCCAGGCCGTGCCGGGTCCCATCGTGACCCTCGTGGCCTTCGTAGGCTATGCCGTGGCCGGCGTGCCGGGGGCTCTGGTGGCTACGGCAGGAATCTACCTGCCCAGCTTCGCCGCAGTTCTTCTTGTCGCACCCCACCTGGAAAAATGGCGGCGTGTCGAGGGATTCCGGGCGGCGCTGAAAGGGGTCAACGCCGTGGTGGCCGGTGCCATCCTGGGAGTGGGTTTCACCCTGCTTCCCTCCGGCCTCCCAGACCGATGGGCAGCAGGCCTGTTCCTGGTTGCCCTTCTGGCCTTGATCCGATTAAAGCTCCCTGCGGTCTGGATCGTAGTGTGTGGCCTCCTGGCCGGCGGGATCCATCTGGCTTTGATGGGTTGACCCCACCACCCTCAACCTTCCCCGATCTTCTCCCGTTCCTCCGCCAAGCGCTTTCCCTCGTCCAAGGCCGGCTGAAGAGTGAGGAAGAAGACGACCAGGAGAGCGGGAGAGGCCAGGATGGCCAGGACCAGGACGAGGATCATGATGCCCTGGCTATCCTTCCCTATGGCCCCTCGGTATGTACCGAGCTGGATAAGGGCAAAAATGATCAGCATCTCGGTCTGAACCAAGGCCAGGAAACCTGAGAGCATCCTGAAAACCGGACCGCGAGCCGCCTCGGGAAGGTCGGCCAAGCGGGTCCTGTCCGGCAAATTCACCCACCCGGGTTTCCTGGGAAGTACCCACCGAAACCCGCCGATCATACCAGCAAGGAGGATCCCGACGAGGGGTAGGAGAAGCCAGGACACCAGGCTCTTCTCAGACCAGGCGTCGGGCTGCCCATTCAACCCGAAGTGGGTCGGGATCCGATTCGGAAGGCGGGGCCACAGCCAGAGGGCAACCCCGATCATCCCGGTGGCGAGCACGGCGTTGACCCTGTCGAAAAATCCACTCATCCGCAAAAGCCCATCATAGGAAGAAGTCCCCCAGGGCGTCAGGACCCGGTTCCCCCGAACATTTTCTTCACCGGGTACCGGATGATCGTCAGGTACTTGTCGGGATTTCCGGGGAGCAGCAACCCCGGACCCCTCAGGTATTCCTCTTCGTGCGGCCCATCGATCACATACCCCTGTGACCGGATAAAACCATGCAGGGCTTCCACGGTGGAGGTCTCACCATCGTACCTGCCCACATGAAGAATCTGAGCCACCTCACCATACTCCCAGGTGGCCAACTCCACCGAGAGGCCGGAACCGCCTCTTGCACCGCCGACGTGAGTAACGGTCTCGGGGACCGGCATGGCGTAGAGGCCTTCCCACTCTTCCATGGGGATTTCCGCCTCTACGGGCCAGCGGGCTCGAGGAGGTTTGAAGTCCGGCCCCCCCTTGGGGACTCCCTTCAGACCGAAGTAGGTCTTCATAAGGAATCCGAATGCCTTTCTTCCCACCTGGTTGGGGTCCCCTTTCGCCCGAACGAGTAGGACCTTCTGGGGTCCCATCTCCAGGATCTGCGGCGTCTTGAGGTGAACCACCTTCTCCAGGGAAGGGCCTCTCGGCATGCCCATCCAGACCACCAACCCCAGCATGACCACCGCCAGGACGACAAGGACGATCAGCGCAATATCCACGGGTCACTCCACTTCTGGATCCCCAACCCTCGCGATGTACAAGCCCCTCCCGGTGAGGCCTTCCGGATCGAACTCCACGGTACCAAACCCTCCCGCCAGCAAGGCTTCGGTCATCTCTTCCTCGGTGAAAAGCCCGAGTTCGTGAACCTCTCGGAGATGACAAATCTCTCCCGCCTCGCCGATCAGGTATTGAAACTCGAGTCGGGAGATCCTGCCTCTCACCTCCGACCGGCTGACCCTGACGATCTTCAACTCCTCCCGGTCTACGGTGTGCATGTACACCGAGCCGCCTCTGAAGGCACCCGGGGCGAACCAGGGCTCCACAAGGGCGACTCCCCCGGCCTCGAGGTGCTGCCGCAGGCAACGAGCCGTCGACACCAACCGGTCCACCGTCTGGACGTATCCTATGCTCGAGAAGAGACAGATCACCGCATCGTAGGTGACACCGAGATCGAAGCCGGCCATGTCCCCCTGGTGAAAGGTCCCACCAGGGCATCGCTCGCCGGCGATTTTCACGAAACCCGCCTCGATATCAAGGCCATCGATTTCGAGTCCGTGCTCTACGGCGAGGGCGGCAGCATGCCTCCCGGTCCCACATCCCACGTCCAGGAGCCGTTTTGCATCAGGACATTTCTTCCGAAGAAGGGCCGCCACTTCCCGGGCCTCTGCATCGAAGTCCTTGAACTCGGAGTAGATGAGATCGTACAGCTGCGTGGATTCAGAGAACAAACCACTCCTCCAGATCAAGCCGGCTCGTCCCGGGGGCCCGGATCCTGCTCAGTCTCCGGATCTCTCCCTCCCTCTTCCCCGCCTCGAGGGCTTCCCGCCTCATCCTCCTGCCGTTCCTCGGAGACCCTCAGCTCAATGACCTGCCTCTGGCTGGGATCCAGTACGGAGGTCCACTCCAACAAGTGATAGGTCGACGCCCCTCTTCCGGCCTTGCTGCGTCGGTAGTAGATCCATCCTCGACTCTCCAGGAAAAGGAGGGCCCGATCCAGGACGAAGATGCCCACAGCCAAGCCCGTGACCCAAAGGGCCCCTTCAAGGAAAGTCATCGCCCCTCGGTCAATCGTCCCAATTCCCAAAGGATGGTGGGAACCGGAAATGACCCCTCCAAACCCGGATTTGCGTCAAGCCACTTTCCTACCGCCTCCCTGGAAGCCCTGGGATCCAGGAGGAAGGCCGTCTCGGAGGGCAGAACGGTGAGCAGCTCAAAAAACTTCCGAATCGACAGCCAGGTCTCGGGCTCCTCCCGGGTCCATCGCCAATAGGGGATGAACTCACCCACCGGGTAAGGCTGGTGCCAACCCAGGACATCGAAGACAGGGGGCCCGCTCCAGGGTACCCTGGCCCGGGTCCGGGTCAGCAGGAAAACAACCGTGTCGCCTGGCGTGACCCAGACCGGCTCGTCCCAACCTTCCTCGGCGCACCCACAACCCACGGTCCAGGGCACGGCCACGAAGTGGCCGCTGGAGTCCGCCACCACACCTCCGACTTCACTCTCCAGGAGCTTGAACACCTGGCCCTCCGTGTCGTCGGTGGCGTGGGGAGGAAGGAAATGATAGGCCCCCAGGAGGTCGTGGGGATCCGTCGGAATCTTCACCCAGTCCCCTGTGGCTCGGGCAATGGCCGCCACCGATCCAGGGGGACGATAGAGTGGAATCCCGGCCCCAGCCGGCTCGAATCCACCTGGAACCTGCCCTAGACCCAAGGAGGGCAAAGAGAGAAGTACCACCACCACGATCCCCGATGGGAAGAGCTTTACGCGCACCAATGCACTCCTGAAGAACGGCACACGGCCTTTTGAGTCTCTACGTTCTTGTACTCTCTCGACTTCTACCCAAGGTGTCCAGGATTGACGGATGATTGCAAGGAATACCCGAGACGCCTTGCACCCGGCTCACACGCACATCACGTTTCAGTTTCCGGTCATCCGGCCCAATCCCATGGACCACGGTACCCGAGGCCTACCATGCGAAAGCTCATTTTCCTATTTGCGACCCACGCTCTTCTGACCTCTGCCGCACCAGCTCCATCCAACGCCCAACAGGCCTATTCACCTGAGCGGGTGACGGCCGAGGATTATGCCCGGGCTGAGGGATTTCTGGGAACGTCCATGAATCCTCTGGTCTACGGAACGGCGATCCGCCCCAACTGGTTGGAGAGTGGACGGTTCTGGTATCGAAACGCCTTCCCGGGAGGGTATGAGTTCATAATGGTGGACCCAGAGGGCCGCCGGCGGGAGCGGGCCTTCGATCATGAGCGCCTGGCCGAAGCCCTTTCGGAAGCGGCAGGGGAAAGCATTGAACCGTTCGGGCTACCCTTCTCCTCCTTTCACCTCGGGGCTGACGGCCGATCCATCGTCTTCGACTCCGGGACCCGGACCTACACATGCGATATCCAGCGATACGAATGCTCCGCAGAGCCCAGGCGCGTAGGGACTGCCAGGGCCCAGGCTCCTGACATCCGGGGCAGGACCGTAGCTCCTGAGGTCATCTCTCCCGACGGCACGAAGTCGGCCTTCATCCGTGACCACAATCTCTGGATGCGAGACATCCGATCCGGAGCGGAAACCCAGCTCACTACAGATGGTGTGGAAGATTTCGGGTATGCCACCAACAACGCTGGCTGGACCAAGAGCGATCGGCCCGTTCTTCTCTGGTCCCCCAACTCCGACAAGATCGCCACCTTCCAGCATGACGGCCGAGGCGTGGGAATGATGTACCTGGTTTCGACCAAGGTGGGGCATCCCGAGCTGGAGGCATGGAAGTATCCCCTCCCCGAAGACTCGGTGATCTTCAGGATCCACCGGGTGGTCGTCCATTTGGGCGATCCCGGCGGACCCCGAGTGGTGCGGCTGGACATGCCCCCGGACCAGCACCGGTCCACCATCTGTGACCACATCTACTGCAACGGCGCCTTCTCCGACGTGGAGTGGGCCTCCGACGGATCCCAGCTGGCTTTCGTCTCCTCCTCCCGAGATCACAAGGAGGCCCAGCTCCGGGTGGCGGATCCTGAGACCGGCGCCGTCAGAGACGTCTTGTACGAACGGGAGGAAACCTATTTCGAATCCGGGGAAGACATGGTGAACTGGCATTTCTTCCCGGAATACGACGAGGTCGTGTGGTTCTCGGAAAGAAGCAACTGGGGTCACCTGTACCTTTATGATCTGACTACAGGAGAGCTCGAGCATCCCATCACTTCGGGTGATGGCTGGAGGGTTCTGCAGGTGCGGCATGTGGACAGAGACAATCGAGTCCTCTATTTCACCGGATCAGGAAAGGAGCCCGGTGACCCGTACTTCCAGTACCTCTATTCCGTGAGCATGGACGGCGGAGAGGTTCGGCTCCTCACCCCCGACAGCGCCAACCACGACATCACTTTTTCGCCGAATTTCAATTATTTCGTTGACGCCTACTCCACACCCCTGGATCCTGGAGCCACGGTTCTGAGGGACATGCAGGGCCGTGAGATCGTACACCTGGAGACAGGAGACATCTCCGAGTTGGAAGCCGCCGGATGGCAGCCCCCCATTCCCTTCTCCGTGAAAGCCCGGGACGGTGAAACCGACCTCTACGGGATCATGTACAAACCATCCCGCCTCGATCCGACCAGGAAATACCCTGTGGTCAACTACCTCTACCCAGGGCCGCAATCAGGTAGCGTGGGGAGCCGGAGCTTCAGCGCCGCAGGTCGTGGGCACCAGGCAATGGCGGAGTTGGGTTTCGTTGTGGTTACGCTGGATGCCATGGGGACTCCAGGGCGTTCCAAATCCTTCCACGACATCTACTACGGGAACATGGGCGACAATGGCCTCCCGGATCAGATCACGACCATCGAGCAGCTGGCAGAACGAAACCCCTGGATGGACCTGGACCGGGTGGGGATCTGGGGAGGCTCCGGAGGCGGATTCGCCTCCACTGCAGGAATCCTCCGTTACCCGGACTTCTACAAGGTGGCGGTGAGCACTTCGGGCAATCACGACAATCGGAACTACGAGGACGACTGGGGAGAAAAGTGGCAGGGGCTGTTGGAGACCTATTCCGACGGGACCACGAATTACGACAACCAGGCCAACCAATTGGTCGCAGGGAACCTGAAAGGGAAGCTTCTACTTGCTCACGGCACCATGGACTCCAACGTGCCGCCCTACAACACCTTGGTGGTGGTGGACGCACTCATAACAGCGAACAAGGACTTCGATCTTCTTCTTCTCCCGAACCGAGGCCACGGACTGGGTGAGCCCTATATGGTTCGCCGCCGCTGGGACTATTTCGTGAAGCACCTCCTGGGAGCAGAACCACCGAAGGAGTACGCCATGGGGGGCAGATAGCCCCCCCAGGTCGCCCATGGGGCCAAC
>JASFVN010000162.1:0-9452 GCA_050049805.1 Gemmatimonadota bacterium | reverse complement strand
CTGCGGGTACCTGGGGGAGAACATCGCCTGGAGCTACGCTTTCTGGGCTGCCGGCATCTGTATGATTCTCGGGGTGATTCAGTACAAGCTGGGGATCGGGCTCGGTGATCTGGGCGCTCGCCCGAAGCCCACGGCCGAGGAAAAGGCGAACACGAACAAGACGCTGGGGCTGACCATTCTGGCTATCGCCGGCGTCGTCGCGGTCCTCTACTGGCTCAACGCAAGCGGCATCTTCACCTTCACTCTCCAGCAGGCCGCCGCCGCCACCGGCGTACTGATCTTCGGCCTGGTGGTGGTCTACTTCGCCCAGGCGTTGCTGTTCGGGGGATTCACGACGGCCGAGCAAAAGCGGCTCGTGGTCATTTTCTTTCTCTTCATCGGCGCGGCCCTCTTCTGGTCCGGCTTCGAGCAGGCCGGCTCGGCCCTGAATCTCTTCGCCGCCGACTACACGGACCGGATCATCTTCGGATGGGAGGCTCCCGCCAGCTGGCTCCAGGCGGTGAACCCCATCTTCATCATCATCTTCGCGCCCATCTTCGGCTCTCTCTGGCTGGCCCTGGGGAAATGGAATCCGTCCTTGCCCCTGAAATTCGCCTACGGGCTGGTGCTCCTGGGTTTCGGGTTCCTGGTCATGGCCTGGGCCGCGGTGTACGCCACGCCCACGGACGGTGTGAGCCCCATGTGGCTGGTGGTGACGTACTTCCTGCACACATCCGGTGAGCTGTGCCTGAGCCCCATCGGCCTCTCCAGCATCACGAAGCTCTCGCCGAAGAAGCTTGTGGGTCAGATGATGGGAATCTGGTTCATGGGAGCGAGCCTCGGAAATCTCATCGCCGGGCTCGCCGCCGGCCAGATGGAGAACCTCCCTCTCACCCAGCTCTTCAGCATCGTTGCAGGGGTGAGCATCGGTTCCGGGATCCTCTTCTTCCTCTTCAAGGGGCCCATCAGGAGTCTGCAGGGCGGGGTTGAATGAGGGCCGGCTCCTGGCCGTCCTGGGCAGCGGCATTGCCCGGGGGCGGCTGAGGCGCCGGATGCGAAAGGAAGACGGCCGGGGGGGATCCCCCCCCGGCCGTCGTGGTTTTCAGGCGAACCTTGCCGCGCTACTCCGTCTCCCTATCAGTCCAGGCCCACCACTTCAAGAGCTCGGGGTCCGGGTTCGGCGTGGAGGCGTAGTAGACGGCGCAGCGGAACACGTAGAGAACGCATCGGTCCTGTTGCTGGCCCCGAAGGTGCATGAGGTGGGCGTACATCTGCTCGGGATCCTCGCCGACGAGATCGGACACCTGGGCATAGCCGAGATCCTGGAGATCTCTGGAGAGACTGGGGCCCACGCCCGGAATCTCCTGGAGGGCACTCATTCCCCCGAATCCAGCATCCAGTCGGCATCGCCCGATCCGATCTCGGCGGACCCGGCCTGGGCGAGTTTCACCATCCCATAGCCCGTGGTAGCTCCAAAGGCGCCCATGGCGGTGAGGGTGATGACACCGGTTCCTACCCCGAACCCGGCACTCAGGACGGACCCGAGGCCGATGATCGCACCGGGAACCAGGAGTCCGCAGAGGGCACCCCAGAGCCCCATTCCGGCTGGACTGAGCTCGTTCAGGCTCTTCCGGGCGAAAAAGGTGGTGAGGACGGTGGAGAAGACCGTGCCTCCGACGAAGCCGGATGCGGCGGAGATGGCGGTGGCGGGAGCGGCGCCGGGCCAGAAGAAGACCACTCCCGGCGTCAGCCAGTAGAGCAGGGAATACAATCCGAATCCGCCAATGGCCCACGTAACGGCCCAGGTAATGGCGGTGCCAAGTCCCCCCCGGAGTTTCCTGAGTATCACTTTCATCGTATGTCGTGCGTCTCTCTGTCTTCGTCCTTGTCGATCTACCTATGATACGTCGGAGAGGGCTCTGGCCTTCCGCCCAACATTTCCTTCAAGAAACGGGTTCCCTCCTCCTCTGTCCAGAAGCTGGGTAAACCTGGAACGGCGCCGGCAAGGAAGCCCACGTGACCGCCCCGCCGGGCGAAGGCCGGGAAAAGGAAGGGATTCTCTGCCACAGCTTCGTGAGGAATGGCCCTGGGGGGCAGGAAGGGATCGTTCCTGGCGTGGAAGAGGAGGGTTGGGACCCGGACATTCCCCAGGAACTGCTTCGAGCTGGATTGGCGGTAATAGTCCGCAGCGTTCTCGAAGCCGTGGAGGGGCCCGGTGGCGCAGTCGTCGAACTCTCTGAGCGTGCGTGCCTGATAGACCTTCCTGAGATCCAAGATGGGAGCCAGGAGCTTTTCTTTCGCCTTCACCTTGGCCTTCAGGGATTTGAGGAAATACCGGGCGTAGAGCCAGCCCAGGGCCCCCTGTTCCAGGTAGACGGCACCCGCAGCCAGATCGTAGGGCACGGAGATCCCCACCGCGGCTTTCACCAGCCCTGTCCCCCCGTCCGACCGCTCTCCCAGCATCTTCAACATCACATTCCCGCCCAGGGAGAATCCGATGATCCCCATGGGCCGATCGGGCCAACGGCCCCTCAGGTACTCCAGGGTGAAGACCACGTCCTCCGTACCGCCGGAATGATACATCCTGGGCTGGAGATTCGGATCGTCGGAACAGGAGCGGAAGTTGAGGCCCACGGAGGCCATGCCGCTGGCCCTCAGGGCCTGGGCAGCCTGGATCATGTACGGCCGTTGGGTGAAGCCTTCCAGGCCGTGGAGAAGGAGGACCAGGGGGGCTGCGGGGTCCGGGTCGGGACCGAAGTCCAGGTCCAGGAAGTCGTCGTCGGGGGTGTCGATACGCTCCCGCTTGTACGGAAAGGGCCCCGAGCGCCGGAGGTACTTTCCGCCCAGAGTCTGAAGATGGCCCCCGGGCAGCCACCAGGATGGCCGGTAGGGAGCTACGGTGAAGGTCGGCGGTTGCTTCATCATCCTCAAAAACTAGGGGGTCCAGGTGACCAGGCGAAGGTGTCGCGAGACTTTCCAGGGCCCACGGCCTCTCCCGCGGCCGGTCCGGCGGCTTGTCCCGCGGCCCGCCCGGCGGCTTGTCCCTCGGCTCTGCCGGCGGTGCCGGGTGGGCGGCCCCAGGCTAAAACGAACCCTCGCTGGGACCCCGTACGAGATTGGCGTAGATTCGTTTCCTATGGATGCTGACGGCGGAGCCGGCGAAGGGGGCGCCCGGCGCCGAACTCGAATCACTCCGGGCCGGCGACCGTTGCCCCCGGGCGTTGCCCTTTTCGGGGCCATCACGGCCATCTCCTTCGCTGGCCCACTGGTCCGGTTCGCGGGGGCCCCGGCCCTGGCCATCGCGGCTTGGCGCCTTCTATTCTCCGTGGCCCTGGTCGTTCTGGTGCTCCTGGGCCGCCGGAGCTTCCTGGCCGGAGCTCGGATCGCCCGGCGGGATTGGGGGCTCGGGATCGCCGCCGGCCTCCTCCTGGCGGGGCACTTCTGGGCCTGGGTGGCCTCCATCCAGTTTACTACCATCGCCAACTCTGCCGTACTGGTGAGCACCCAGCCCCTCTTCGTGGCCGGGTTCTCCGTCCTCTTTCTGGGCGAGCGGCCCACCCGGCGCCAGTGGGTTGGCATTCTGGTGGCCATTCTGGGGGCCGTCGTCATCGGCTACGGAGCCTTCGGCCTTGGCGGGCGGGCCCTCCTGGGAGACGCCCTGGCCCTCTCGGCCGGGGTGATGGCCGCGGGGTACTTCTCCATCGGGCGAAGCCTGCGGCAGAAGTTGGACCTCTGGGCCTACATCGGCATCGTGTACGGCGCGTCGGCCGTCCTGCTCCTGGTGGCCGTACTCCTCTCGCCGGGGGTGCCCCTCACGGGCTATCCCCGCCAGGATTGGGTGGTGTTCCTGGCTCTGGCCGCCGTTCCCATGATGATGGGCCACACGGGGATCAATTATGCCCTTCGGTACTTCCCGGCCTATATGGCCAACCTGGCTTCCCTGGGTGAGCCCGTAGGAGCTACCCTCATTGCCTGGGCTCTGCCGGCCATCGGCGAGACACCGCCCCCCCAAACCCTCCTGGGAGGAGGCCTCATTCTTCTGGGGATTGCCCTTGGCACCCTGGGGTTCGGGGGCCAAACTGATCCCGGAAGAGGGGAGGCCCATTGACGGCTTCCGTTCCCACAACCGGAAAGAACATGCCTGATACCCGAGATGTAGCTTTTTTGCCGGCCATGGCCGCCGTTGGCCCTGCCGTCTGCCTCGCCATGAGCCGGTTTGCCATGGCCGCCCTTGCGCTGCTCCTGGCCGCCTGCGGCCCGGCCCCGGTGCCGAACGAACCCGTGGGGGAAGCTCCACCGCCCCCCGCCAGGCCCTCCGATGGCCTTCTGGCCGACCCGGAGCTCCAGGAGGTGGTGGACCTTCAGGTGGCTCGGGACGGTGAGGCATTGACCGCGCTCCTTCGCGCTGAAAGGGCCGCGGTCCGGGCTCGGGCGGCGTATGCCCTGGCCTCGGTTCAGGAGCCCGGAGCGGGATCTGCCCTCACGGGCCTCCTCTCCGACCCCGACCCCCACGTCCGTCGAGATGCCGCCTTCGCCCTGGGGCAGCTCCTGGACCCACTCTACGGGCCCGCCCTTCTGGGAGCCCTCAGGGACGAGGAGAACCCGGAGGTCCGCTGGAGGCTCCTGGAAGCGGTAGGGAAGGCCGGGGATCTGAGGGTTCTGGAGGCCCTTCTGGGCTTGGAGGTTGCTCCGGAGGAAGAGGCCGTCCGAAAACTGGCTGTCTCCCGCCTGGGGATCAGGGGGTTCACCCTTCCGACGGCCATTAGCCACCTGCTGGAAGCCCTCAAAGACGAGGACTTGGATGTCCGGCGAAACGCCGCCTACTACTTCGGCCGCAGCGAGGTCACGACACCCTGGGCGGAGTCGGCCACAACGGTTCGGGGAGTTCTGGACTCCCTGCCCGCTTCCGATCCCACTGCCATGCATCTCCTGGTGGCCATGGGGCTTCTCGGGGACGGGGCCGACAACCCCCGCTTTCTCTGGTGGCTCGAGACCTCGCCGGATTGGCGGATCCGCACCAATGCAGCCGTCAGCACAACGGGCAGGACAACCGATCCCAGGATCCGGGAGGGCCTCCTGGACGCCCTGGACGAGCCCAGCACTCATGTGGCCACCGCTGCCGCCGATGGCTTGACCAGAGTCCAACGTCCGACCCCGGCGGAGCAGGAGGACCTCGAGGCTTGGGTTCGAGACCACCCCAGGGAATGGCGGAGGGCCGGGCCCATCCTGGCCGTCCTCGGGAGATTCGGGAAAGGGGAGGCCATCAACGACTGGCTGAGCACCTGGTCCCAGGAGGATGTGATACCCCGGACCCGGGGCATCGGGGCCCTGGCCTTCGTCCCGACGCCGGAGGCAACGGCTCAGCTCATGGAGCTTGCCGCCTCTTCCCAGTCGAGGATCAGGGGTACGGCCCTGGGTGCTTTGGCCCGGCGTTGGCGGGCCGAGAGGAGGAATCCGGCCAGTCTCACGCCCTACTTCGAGGTGTTCAGGGCCGGGCTCGAAACTGGCGACCCGGCGGCCGTTTTCCCTGCTGCGCCGGCTCTGGCGGATTCGGCTTTCCTTCCCCTGGGTTCTCTCGAGCTCCTCATGACCGAATACGAGAAGCTCTCCTTACCCGACGATCTGGAGAGTATGCAGGCCATCCGACGGGCGATCTCTACCATCACCGGTGAGGAGTACGAGCCTCTGACTCTCCTCGATCAAGAGGAACCCGTCGTCGATTGGGCCGCTCTGGCAGCCTTGGGGCCAAGACCAAAGCTGATCCTGGAGACGGAGAAGGGGACCGTGACGCTGGTCTTGGACGCCGAGAGCGCTCCCCTGACCGTTCAAACCATTGCCGGATTCGCCCAGGACGGCCTCTACGACGGCACGCCATTCCATCGGGTGGTGCCGAACTTCGTCATCCAGGGGGGTGACTTCACCCGGCGGGATGGCTTCGGAGGTCCGGGCTTCAGCATTCGGAGCGAGTTCACCCAGACTCCTTTCCGCCGAGGCGTCCTGGGCATGGCCAGCGCAGGAAAGGACACAGAGGGCTCCCAGTTCTTCATAACGCACTCCATGGCGCCGCACCTGGACGGTGGGTACACGGCCTTCGGATGGGTCGAATTGGGCATGGACGTTGTGGACCAGCTCTACGTGGAAGACGTGGTGGTGACGGCCAGGGTGGAGCCGGACCGGTCGTGACGAGCCCGGCGCCGACGACGCCTCTGGCGGTCGATACCGAAGAAGCCTCCCCACCCGGCTTTTCCAGGGGTCTTCGTCTCGCCGCCGTCGCGGCCCTCTGCTTCTCTCTCATGAGCGCCCTGGCGAAGCTGGTAGGGGACAGGGTTCCGGTGCAGGAAATCATCCTCTTCCGGGGGGCGGTGTTCGGCGCTTGCACCTACTTCCTGATTCACCGCAAGGGGTTGAACCCCTGGGGCCGGGAGCGCCCTCTCCTCCTTCTTCGTGGACTCCTGGGGTATGCGGCTCTCACCTGCTTTTTCAACGCCGTCATGCACCTCCCCCTGGGCTCCACCACCACTCTCCATTTCACCAATCCGGTGTTCGGGGTGGTCCTGGCGGCCCTGATCTTGGGGGAGGGGCTCCGGGGCTGGGAGATCGTTCTCGTTCTTCTTTCCCTAGCGGGGGTGATCCTGGTGGCCCGTCCCGAGTTTCTCTTCGGTGGGGGTGGGAGTCTTCCCCTGGTGTGGGTCGGCGTGGCACTGACGGGGGCGGTCCTTAGCGCCGGCGCATACGTGACCACCAAGCGCCTCACGCGAACCAACGATCCACTGGTGATCGTTTTCTACTTCGCCCTCGTCACGGTGGTGGGGTCCATCCCCTTCAACCTGACGTCTTTCGTGCGACCGGTGGGATGGGAGTGGCCCCTTCTCGTCGGGGTCGGCCTCGCCACCCAGGGAGGTCAGGTGTTCCTGACCCTGGCCTTCCAGGCGGAGCGGGCGGCCCGGGTCATGGCTGTCGGGTACCTGCAGATCGTCTTCGCCGCCATCCTGGGTGTGATTCTCTTCACCGAAGTGCCGGACCTTTGGGCGGGGGTCGGAGCCACCATCATCATCGCCTCCACCTTCGCCATGGGCCGCCTCCACCCGGCGGCGGCACCCCGGGGGCGTTAGGGCACCACCCCGGGGCGTCGCTCACCGGTCCTCGAGTATGGCCCCGGCGTCCTCGTCACGCTGTTGGCGGCACCGCCCCTCCAGGCTCCAGGATCTCGTCGATACGGACAATGACGTCCTGTAGGTGAAGCCGGGTGGCTCCCGTTGCGGCCCGAAGGACGATCCCGGTCTGGATCCGCTGCTTGATGGTTTCCAGCTCACCCCTCAGGAAGGGCACGATATCGGTGGGTACGGCTGCTTCGTCCGTCATGACGGCGGCCACCCGGGCCAGATAGGCCCGTTGGAGGTTCCTTCGGAAAGGATCGATCTCGCCTCCTGTCCTGATCTCGGACCAGACCGATTCCCTCAGATCCGAAAGCATCTCCCGTAGGCCATAGGCGGTCTCGCCCCGAAACGCCTCGTCCTCGACGAGGCGCTTCATGCGGTCCACCTCCAGGAGCCGGCTCAGGGCGCCTGCCTGAAGCTCCTGGATCCGGTCCGGGGCCCCGGAATCCTGGATGCGGTAGAGGATCTCCTGATCCAGCATCCAGCGGGGCGTCTGGAAGACCTGGCGATCCAGATAATCCATGGCCCGCCGCTGGGTGGCCTCCGGCACGGGGCTGTACGGCCGGCCCGGCTGATCCTGGTCCATTCGTGTCCAGACCACGCCGCCGATGTTGGTGACCACATGGCCGATGTAAAGGTTCCATTGACCGATGATGGCGCCGTAGAGCTCGGCGATCTGGCTGTAGTCCTCCCCGTACTCACCGGCCCACTCCATCAGGTTCTCCACGGTCCGTTTCAGGTTCTCCACACCGAAATCCGAAGCCCGCATGGCGTCGTCGCCCAGGGCCTCCGAGAGGGAGGTGGGATCCACCCGGCTCCCGTCGCCGAATCGGTATGTGGGATCGTCGGCCTTGTCGAGGATCCACCGCCTCAGGGTCGGCAGCTCGTCTTCCGGCGAGCCGGCATCCAGGATGGGCCGGTAGCCCCATTCGATGTTGTAGAGGTCATAGGGACCGATCTTCGGATGGAAGCAGGTCTGGTCTCCTGGTTGAGCCACGTAGTTGAAGCGGGCGTAGTCCATGATGGTGGTGGCGGTGCCGTTCCGGCACACGAAGTCGGTCCGGAGGGAGTCCACCGGCCACATGGCCGACGACTTCATGTTGTGGGGGAGGCCCAGGGTGTGGCCTACTTCATGGGAAGACACGAACCGGATGAGCTCGCCCATGACCTCGTCGTCGAACTCTACACCCCGAGCCGGCGGGTTCGCAGCGGCGGTCTGAACGAAGTACCAGTTCCGCACCAGGTTCATGACGTTGTGGTACCACTGGATGTCACTCTCCAGGATCTCGCCGGATCGGGGATCATGGATGTGGGGTCCCGAGGCGTTTTGAACCGAAGAAGCCAGGTATCGGACCACGGAATAGCGAGCGTCCTCCGGGCTGAAGGCCGGATCCTCCTCGGGGGTGGGCGGATCCTTGGCGATGATGGCGTTGCTGAAGCCGGCGGCTTCAAAAGCCACCTGCCAGTCTTCGATGCCCTGCTTCAGGTAGGGGCGCCACTTTTCCGGTGTGGCCGGATCGATGTAGTAGACGATGGGCTTCACGGGGTCCACCAGCTCTCCCCGTCGGAAAGCGGCCGTGTCGGAAGGTTCCAGTCTCCACCGGGTGATGTACCTGCGGGTCTCGGCCTTCTGGTTGTCCAGGCCGAAATCGGTGGTCTGGACCGAGAAGAAGCCGACCCGTTCATCCCAGAGCCGGGGCTGCATGGGCTCTTCGGGAAGCAGGACCATGGAATGGTTCATCTCCATGGAGATGGTGTTGGTGGGGCTGTCCGATGGGGGATCGGTGGCTTCGTAGGTCAGGACCCGACGCACCTCCACATTGATGGGGAAACTCTTCGCCCAGAGAAGGAAGGTCCGGTCGGTGTCCACCCGCCGGACTCCGAACTGTTCCCGGCGGCTTTTCTGAAGGCCCAGGAGGGGAATATCCGAGGTGAACAGCTCGGTCACGTCGATGACCACCGCCGAGGAATCCGGGGAATAGGTTTCGATGTCGAAGGCGGCGATGATGGGCTCGAAGTTGGAGCTCGCCACCGCCGTGGAGATGGGCTCCGACTCGTCGGCGGTATTCTCGTAGTTCATACGGCGGAGGAGGATCCTGTCTCCGATCCGTTCCCAGGCCACCACCGAGAAGTCGATCTGGCTCCCGCCGTATCCAACCCCGTTGGCGGTCTTGGCAACCCTGGATTGGATCAGCATCTCCCTTCCCAGAAGCTCCCGGGGAATCTCGAAGAAGAGGTCCTCGTCCACCGTGTGGACCTTGAACATGCCGTCGTCGCTTACAGCCGAGGCGGGGATGATGTCGGTGTACGCCTTGG